>JAHDSC010000198.1 GCA_018432925.1 Desulfobacterales bacterium
GAAAGGGAGAAAAAATCACCAAGACGGGTCGTATTTCTATGGTTGATAATAAACTAGTTAAAAGGACGCCATCCATTGTAACCTTTTATCGTGTGGCGAATTTTTTTTACAAAAAAAAGGTTCCAATAATTCCTTACGTTTTTCAGTGGAGTATAAGGAGATATTATGGAGCGGATATTCCATATCAGATTACTGCCGGAAAACACCTTCACTTGGGGCATAGCGGTTTGGGAATTGTCATACACCCCCGTTGCGTAATGGGTAATAATGTTACTATTGCTCAACACGTCACAATCGGGGGTAGTAAAGGAAGTATCGGAGTCCCAAAAATTGGGAACAATGTTTACATCGGTCCTGGTGCCAAAGTGTTGGGTGATATTGTTATAGGAGATAATGTCATTGTGGGCGCTAACGCTGTGGTTCTGGAATCTGTTCAGGGAAATGTAGTCGTTGGAGGTGTTCCTGCGAAAATTCTACGCGAAATAAATGAAGATGACATTTACGTTTAGTGGGGGCATAATGTTATCCTTTACGAAAAAAAGGTGAAAATATCAATTTCAATAATGGAAAATGTTTTGTTCCTATGCAGAGGAAAAAATTCCAAAGTCACCGCTAAAAAATAGTGGCTAATTTTTTTCCAGCGGGTATTTATTTTAAATTCTAAGAGGTCTTTCGTATTTTCTCTTCAAAGAAGCGTATATTAATCATTGGCCCATATGGTGAGGTAGGTGGTGTTCGTACGCACGTTGAACAGCTCCTGAGAGTGCTATCTCCCTATGGAGCAGAGATTACGATATCACAGGGATCTCCATTTGGTTATATGCTGAAGCAAAAAATTCTGGCGCGGCCCGATATCCTAATTTACAACCTCTCTGTTTACAGAAATCAGATTCTCAGGAATATGATAATACGTACGGTTATGAACTCTTCATCTTCTTATAATATTTTACACTTACATGGGGGACGGTTTTTCGATATCCAATTGACAAAAAAATGGTATTTTCGATTTCTACTCAAATACCATCTACGCAGATTTAATAAAATATTTTGTTTGACGAATGAACAATACGGAGCGGTAGTCGACATTTTAAAGTCTGCGAAAAACGTCAAAAAGATAAACAACTATGTCGAACTCCCTAATGAAAGACTATTAGACAAGAAGGATGATGTTCTAAATCTGCTATACATCGGTCGTCTTCATCCTCTAAAAGGGCTTCGGGAGGCCATAAATGCTATTTATCAAATCAAAAGCGAGCGTATTAGATTCTGGATTATTGGTTCCGGCGAGTTGGAAACAGAACTGGTCCAAATTAAAGATGAACGTATAGTATTCTTAGGAAAAAAAATTGGAGCGGATAAGGAAACATATCTGTCAAAGGCTCATGTTTTTTTATTACCATCGTGGTCTGAGGGGTTACCATATGCGCTGCTTGAGGCGGCTGCCTATGGGCTAGCGTTGGTAGGAACACAGGTCGGGGCTGTAGATCAGGTTATTTACCATGGGAAAAATGGATTTTTTATAAAACCTGGAGATGTAACAAATTTGAAAGAAATGATTGAAATACTTTTAGCAGATCGTGAAGAAACACTAAAAATGGGCAGAGAGTCTCGGAAGATTTGTGAAGAACGATTTTCAATTCAGGGGCTTAAACAGATTTACGATAAAATCTTAGAAGATTAGAATATATTCGATGGCGGAAAGAATAGGATATGCTTCGCATGTTTGATTCTTTCTCTCTGTTAAAGAATGTTAGAAGGTATCTCAAAATAAACGAAGCAATATGATCGAGAATCCATGTTGAACCAGGGACAGAAAGTTGTCGGCATGGTATTCGTAACCTACAACCAATCCTCTGAAGTGTAACATCCAGGCAAATTGAATGGCCCTTTCATGGGTGCTTGGAGCTGCTTTTCAATCCGACCATAAACCTTTTTATTCAGAATGCTCACCGTCGACGGACTCACTCTGGTGCCCCACAGGGCTTCGGTCACATCCTCAATGCGTCTCACAGATATTCTGGCAAGATACATTTCAATCAGCGCTTTTTCTACAGAACTTCCCCTGCGCATATATCGTTCGATAATTGCCGTTTCAAAGGTAAGATTCTGCAGCTTGGGGAACACGAGTTCCACTTGAGCTATTTGAAAGCTTGGGTAGGTTTTGTTTTTCTCAGCTTAAAATCTGAATAAAGACCGGATATTCATGTTTGAATATTTACGGCCTGTTTTCTTTTCGGCAGCCGTGTTGGTTTCTTCGCTTTGCTCAGCAGTTTTTTTGAATATTTTAACGCTTTCTTTTTCCGAGGCTTCGAATTTTTCCTTCAGTTTAGAGTATTCGATGAGGAGCCTGTCGCTGCGTTTTCGCTCCAAATCAAGGAGTTTCCGCAAATTTTCTACGAGTTTATCTTTGTAATTTTCAGCTCTTCGGTCAAGTTGCTCTAATTGCCATTCCACCTGTATATTTATTTTCTGAACCATGGATTCCAATATCTGAAGTCGTTGTGAGATGTCATTATCGCTATATTTTTCAGATCCATGTGAATACGGAGGCTTTTCATCGCCGGTTTCAACCGCAATTCCCATCCCTCCCTTGTCCTGGATGACCTGGTCGATGATCGAGGCATCGATGGTTTTAAGCTCATCTGCAAAGCCGTAAACCAAGGCGGAATCGCAAAGAAGATTGATGGTTCTGGGAATGCCGCCGGAGGCCTTGTAAATTATGTCTATTGCTTCCTGGGTGAAAAGGTCGGACTTTCCACCGACTTTTTCTATGCGAAAGGAGATATATTGATCGACCTCCTCTCTTGAAAGCGCAGCGAGGTGATAATTTACCGCAATTCGTTGAGTAAACTGGATCAGATTGGGGCTCTTGAGCTTAAGTTTGAGTTCAGGCTGCCCTACCAACATAATTTGCAGGAGCATCTGCTCATCGGTCTGGAGATTGGATAACATTCTGACTTCTTCAAGGACTTCGTTGGAAAGATTTTGGGCCTCGTCAATGATGAGTAGGACCCGCTTCCCCTCGGCATATTTTTTAATGAGAAACTGGTAAAGAATGTCTAATTTTTTCGCTTTATTTTCATATTCCCCAGTAAGTTCAAATTCGTTTAAAATGACACTGAGAAACTGGTCCGAGGAAAAGTTGGTATTGAAAACGACTGCAACCTCTATTTTTGATTCTATCTGATTCAGGATATGTCGGATCAAGGTGGTTTTGCCGGTGCCGATCTCACCGGTAAGAAGTATGAAACCAACCCCTTCCGCAAGCCCGTATTCCAGATAAGTGAGTGCGTTCTGGTGTTTGGGGCTTAAGTAGAGATATTTTGGATTGGGCACAATATGAAAAGGCTTTTCTTTAAATCCATAAAAATTTTCGTACATTTATGAATCACCTAAAAACTTCTGATTTGACGATAAAAAAATATTCTGAGTCTTGTTCCTGAATGGATCGAAAATGTGGGTCGGCAAGAAAAACAATTCTGAATGATATGCACGAACTATATGGAAAAGACGGAGATGTGTCAAGCGGATAGGGGCACCAAAATGGCTGATGATTATAAAATGATGCTTTTCATTACACCCAAAGAAAAGAAGGGAGAAAAAAAACCACTAATTAGGATCGGAATGGTATATAGAATTAATTACACAACTTTTTTATTATTATTACTTTTTTTTCATATAAAATCGACTTTTAATCTTGCAGAGTATCATATTTTCTTTTTCTGGCCACCTATAACATCTCAATATTACTCATAGTTCATTAATATAATGATGGATTTGATTTTTGGCATTGGAATTGCGTATTAACTGGAATGATATATGGCGTCGGTCCCTGTGAATAAGAAACCGCCGCAGTGATGATCAAACACTTTTCAGGGTGCCGCAAACTCACCACAGGTGTTGACAAAGTAAATGAGGTGATTTCGTTAACCACCGCCGTGGATGCAAAATAACCACCCATGTTGTTCTGAAGCCAATGGGGGTAATCATTTATGATCGAACCACCCGTCAAGGAGGTCATTGCATTCGTCCGAGAATTCGAAAACAAGAGGAAAAGCTATTTGGATGGCTCGAAACATTGGATGTCACCTCATACTGCGTCATCCGGCAAAAGTACGCATAGATGCGAACCCTTTGTTTGGTGAGGACGACATGCAAACGGTTCTGGATACGAAATTTGACTACAACGAAGTAAACACCGTGGGAAATCGCAGGTATATTCGCCAATAAAAGGCTGGGCAACAGACCCGGCATCAATCTTGGCAGGTAGAATGAATTCCCAAAACTTTGCATTGATTTTTTATCAAAGAACGATTTTCGGTTGCCCGAAAGAAATGAACACCAATTTTCTTAAGTTTGTTGAACGGCCTGCTTAACCAGATCACGGAGAGGAGGCAAGAGGTTGGGTAGATTCATAAAAATCTTATTTTACCTTATATTGATATTAGTTGCGCCAATAATTTCATTTGCCACTTATATTGATTTTAGCACCCTTAAGCCGGCCTTTGAAAAAAAAAGTGAGGTTGCATCTTCATTTTTAGGCACTTCAAGCGGTTTTGCCGCAACATTTTTTCCGTCAAGTGATGTGAATTTTTGTTGGGATGATAAGGACGGGTTGGACTTCAGCTTTCCAATTTGGGCTGATAACTTGGATAATATATTTCTTTATGGTGGGTTGCCCGGATATGAAATAAATGGAAATTGTCAAGGCCTTCCTCCTGGGCCTCGACAAATTTCAGTTTGGAATAATAGAAGTAGACAATCTCAGAGACTCGAGCTTTCTCCCAGTGGGGTATCGGTGGTTCCCGTGCCGACAACGATGTTGTTGATCGGGGCTGCATTGATCGGCTTGGTGGGTTTCAGGCGAAGAAATCTTTTTAAAAAAGCATGATGTTGAGTCTTATTAGCCTCATCTGTCAAATTAAGTTGAGGGTTTATTGGATTCTTTTACTCAATGAATCCAATAAACCCTCAACTTGTTTTTAGCCCTTGTTTAATTCGGAATTCCCCGCTTCTTGGAGCGTGGGATGAATTGCATAGCAGAATGAATCCTTATTAAAAGAGAAGCGTTGCAAAGCCGACGTGATACCCCGCAGCAAGCTGCGGGGAAAATTCATTTTTGCCCCAAAACGGACCTCGGTTATATTGCCTCATCAAAAATTAGAAACTTTAAACTAATTTTGGGGTTCGAACCGTACCGCATCGGCGCAGGTGGTGTAACTTGAACTTTCAGAGACAATGACGATCCTTGCGGTGCCGGTGAAAGAATAAGTACCCAGTACGTTCCACATGCCACCGTTGGTCTGCTGATTGACCCATACGGTA
>JAHDSC010000196.1 GCA_018432925.1 Desulfobacterales bacterium
GTATCATATTGCCTCCCCTCCGTCTCGCGCGGCAGAATGTGGGCTGCATGAACCTTATTCGGTATACCGTCTTGCGTAATGGTTATGACCGCCATGAGGTCGAGACTCAAAAGGGCGAGATCGGTAAAATCATCTCGTGAGAGGGGTTCGTTTTTAAGGTGGGTATGAATACACCTCAAACCTTTCAGACGACCGGGAGCAGTGCGATATTCATCGATTTCCGGAATTACGATACCCTGATGGTCACCGATGATGACGCAGGCGATTTTTCCAAGACGGTTTATTAGAAGCCCGATCTGGCGGCGTGTTTCATGGGAAAGGCTGCTGATATCCCGGGCGAGTTCAGGAGTGATAATAAATTCGGGAGGAACGCGTCGGCGGTAAAGATTTTCGAGCCTTCGGATCTGGCCGGCTTTAAGCCCGCCGACATTTCCAAAAAGTCTTTTCATGCGGTTTTAATATAAGTAGACTCCATCCTTATGATTTTAAATACTTTTTTTCATCGGCCAGATCTTCAAACCGGGTATAGGCGTTTAAAAATGTTAATGTGACATCCCCCGTCGGTCCGTTTCTCTGCTTTTTCAGCAGGATCTCCGCGGTACCCTTTTTGGGGTTGTTTTCATCCGTATTGTAAACCTCATCCCTGTAAATAAAAGCTACCACGTCCGCATCCTGTTCCAGGGCACCCGATTCTCTTAAATCCGAAAGCTGGGGTCTTTTGTCGCTTCGTTCCTCCAACTTTCGGTTGAGCTGGGAAAGCGCAACCACGGGGAGATCGAGTTCTTTGGCAAGGGCCTTCATGGATCTGGATATTTCCGAGATCTCAAGATCCCTGCGTTCGGCGGAGTAACGGCCTCTCATCAGCTGGAGGTAGTCGATAATGATCATCCCGAGGTCCTTATCCATCTTGAGACGCCGGGCTTTGGTTCTGATTTCCAGAGCGGAAATATCCGGCGAATCGTCGATGTAGATAGGGGCTTCGGACAAAACACCGGCGGCATCCGTCAGATTGACCCAATCCTGCCTGCTGAAAAAACCGCTCCGGAGACGGGATGAATCCACACTTGCCTCCGCGCAAAGCATCCGCATGGAAAGTTGTTCTTTTGACATTTCCAGTGAGAATACGGCCACCGGAATATTTCCCTTCACCGCCACGTTCCTGGCGATATTGAGCGCAAAGGCGGTTTTTCCCATACTCGGGCGCGCCGCAATGATTATCAGATCGGAATTCTGAAACCCCGAGGTAAGCGCGTCGAGTTTGGTGAAACCGGTCGGAACACCCGTCACCAGTGCCTTTTTTCCCTGGAGCTCTTCAAGCTTATCGATATTGGTCTCGATGATTCGGCTGATGGGATAAAAGGATTGCCTGGATTTGTTTTCTGAAATTTCAAAAATGGAACTTTCCGCAAAATCAATAACTTCATCCACGTTACCCCGGTCTTCATAGCAGCGCTTGGCGATCGCATTCGCCTTTTCGATCAAACGCCTCAGACACGACTTCTCGTGAACGATTCTGGCATAATGCTGCGCATTCACTGCAAGCGGAACGGTATCCACGAGGGAAGCAAGGTATGTCGCTCCCCCGATCTCTTCCAGATGCCCCTTTTCTTTCAGAATATTGGTCAGCGTCACAAGGTCCGCGGGTTCACTGCGTGAAAAAAGCTCGGTGAGCGCCGAAAAAATCTTTTGATGAGCCGATCGGTAAAAATCGCCGGGGGAAAGAATATCGAGGATATCGAACAGCGTCCGGTTATCGATCAGAATCGCGCTCAATAAAGATTCCTCGGCCTCTATGCTTTGGGGAGGAAGATGATACAATGAGGCATCATTTTCCAATTTCAATTTATTGTCGGCCATTGGCTGGATATAAAAGTATTGAACCGGCAGGTTGCCCGGCGTTTATGAATGTTTTTCCGGTACGACTTCCACGGTAATTTCGGGTTCGATATCCGTATAAACACGGATCGGAACCTTAAAGGTGCCGAGGTTTTTTATAGGCTCGCTGAGTAAGATCATCCTTTTTTCGATTTCTATATTCCGGTTTGCCAGGGCCTCGACGATATCCCGGGCAGAAACCGATCCGTAAAGGCGGTCTTCCTCGCTAACCTTTGCGGTAATCGTGCATACAACGCCTTCCAGCCGTTTGGCCATCTCGTCGGCAAACTCTTTCTCTTTGGCGATCCGGAACTCAAATTTTTTCTTTTCCTGCTCCATCATTTTTCGATTTTGCGGTGTGGCCAAAACAGCCTTTTTGTGCGGCAAAAGATAATTCCGGCCATACCCTTCCGCCACAGTCACCTCGCTGCCGATTATGCCGAGGGATTCGATCGTCTCTTTTAAAATTACTTTCATTTTTATGATCCTCCGTTCACAAGCATCCTCTAACTATTGTTTTTTAATTCCAATTTTCTGAAATTCATCCAAAGATCAAAAAATCCAAGCCCGATGACAAAAAGCAGAAAAACCTGCTGAAAGGCAATGAGGCCGTATAGTAACAACCTGAGCATCCGCGGAAAATTTTTTTTCTCAAAGAAAAAAGATACAATGGCAATCCCATCAAAAAAGTATATTGTCATCAGTACAATGATGCCGTTCAAACCGAAAATCTTCAAGGTTCTTACCGGAAGCAGAAGCATCGCTCCGCATCCGATGACACCCCAGACAAGAAAATCCGGAGCCTTCCATAACCGTAACGGACCAAAATCAGGATAGAAAAGACTTTTGGCTTTTAAAATCGGCTTTGCCAGAAGCAGATTCAACCAGGCGATAAAAAGTATTGAGGCGACGACCAAGGAAGGTAGGATTCGCAGCAGAAAATATTTAATATCTTCCAGAGCATTTAAAAGCGCATGGATGCTTTCTTCTGAAACACCCACATGTTCATACATGGCGACTGTAAAATCAACATTTTTTGCCACGTAATCCGATGCCAGCGCAATAACATTTTTATTGGCCGCACTGCTGTAAAAAAGCAAACCGACGATTCCGGCAACCACTAAAACGACGCTCACGCAAACAAACGTCCTCTCGATCGTCAGGTTCCTCTCGATGAGCTCGCCCAGAACGAAACCAAGAATGAGCAATTCCGCGAAAAAAAGCAGGTCAACCGATACCCTGCCAAGCGTAACGACCATGTTAACGGACATCATGAAAAGGAGGATGAGACCGGGAATTCTGCCGAGCTTTAACCGATAGAAAAGAATCGGCAGCGGAATCAGAAGCGATAATAAAATACCAATGATCGGTATAAATCTTGAAAGCGCGTATATAAGGCTTGTAATTGCGATACCACTGAAAACCGCCTTTACCGTCTCCCGTTCAGCATATGGAGGCACGATCCTCTTCTCCTTTGAGGCAGCCCGATAAAATCCTTTTATCTATGATTCCAGCGTACCCACGTACGGAAGAAGCGCAATCGCACGGGCGCGCTTAATTGCCTGCGTCAAAGCGCGCTGATGTTTTGCACATGTCCCGGATATGCGCCTGGGAATAATTTTGCCTCGTTCGGTTATGAAATACCGCAGGGCTCTCTGGTCCTTATAATCAATGCTCAGACTGCTGTCGGCACAGAACCGGCAGACCTTCCGACGATGATAAATTCTTTTTTTTCGGGGTTTGAATGCCGCCATATGTCTACCTCTCCTCACTGTCTCGGGCTTGAGTTGTTTCAACCGATGTTGCTTCCGGTTCGGCAGCCTCTGCCGCGGTTTGAGGCTCCGGAGATTTTTCAACCTCGGCGGAAAGATCTTCCCTGGCTTTCGCCTTGGCCATTTCTTCCTTTATACTTTCCGTATCGGCGTCCTTGTCGAGTACAACCGTCATATACTTCAGAACCCGCTCATCAATCCGGAAAGATCGTTCCATTTCATCTACAAGCGCCCCGGTTCCGCAATAATCCAGCCGAATGTAATAACCGCGAGACTTTTTCTTTATTTCATAGGCAAGCTTTTTGTTTCCCCACTCATCCAGCCCGACCAGGAACCCTCCGTTTTGAGGGATCAAATCCCTGATTCTTTCAAAAAAGGGGAGACGGTTCTCTTCTGAAAGATCCGGGTCAATAATAGTGATTGTTTCGTACCTTCTCATACTACCTCCTCATGGATATTAAAGCCCCGTAACAATTTGCACAGACCTTTGCATAATAACGCCCTCTTTCGCCGATTTCCGCGTCCGGCTCTAACTTGAATCCTAGAAATATTCAATGCATTTCAGTGGTTAAAAGCCATCGCCCACCTTGAACGGAAACAAAATCGAGCATTTTTCAAAGGTCTACCGGAGCAAGGAGCAATAAAAAATTTCACTCGGTTCTTTTTTATGAAACCACTTTCACTTAAAATTATTTTGTTTACCATTAAGCAAGACAAACCGTCAAGATTATTTTCATCCCAACCCGTAAGTTTCAGGCTCAGGATACGGCGCAGCAACAGCGCATGCAACAGGAATAGGGCGCAGGAATTTCATATTCGACACGCGTAACAAAAAGGGTTAGCTTCTTGCAAAGCTAACCCTTTATTTCCTGGTGGGCCGTGTTGGAATCGAACCAACAACCTACTGATTAAGAGTCAGGTGCTCTGCCTAGTTGAGCTAACGGCCCTGCGCATAACGGCAAGCAATCCGAAAAAGGGTTCATAGCAATTATGGAACCAACTGTCAATTTTTTTATTCAGAGGCGGGATTTTTCCGCTCAGCCGGAACGAAATTTCTGTTTTTGTCTTTTTGCTTTTCTCAGATCCTCTTTCCAGGCAATTATTTTTCTCCTGCTTTTCTGTTTTAAATCCTTCGTCTGAACTTTTTCGGTATTCAGATCGATGATAAAACTGCCGGGAATCTTCATGACCTTTGGCGGTTGCGGAATTTCCGGTTTTCCGGTTTCCTTCTTTCGTTTCGGCAACGGCGGACCGGAAAAGCATCCGGCCGGGATAAAATCACAGAGATAAATCGAATCGCCCCCCTGATAAAAGACCACCCCGGACTCGGCGGATTTCAGTACATTCACCGTAACCAGCACCGGCGAAGGATCGATTCGCTTTCCGATTCTTTCGGCCATTTCATTCCTTGATGAAAGGATGATCTGCGGATGACCGCCGGGCGATATCCCCTTTTCCAGGACGAAAGAGTATGCCCTGTTTCGGACGCAGGTATAAAGAAGCTTGGGCGGATATTGCGCCCGGATGCGTTGCGGCAGGTTTTCCCGGCATACGGATCGGATCCGATTCTCTTGCACCTCGATCGGAGGATGTGTTTCGGTAATCATAATCTCCCGGATATGATTCCAGCGAACATGCCTCCAGCCGTCTTCTTCGCAAACCGCCTTTAATAATTCCTTGATCTTTACAAATCCGTCCGAATCCGGAATCAGGCCGAACTCATAAGGACTGTAGCCCAGGATATAACCTAAAAACTTGGACAGCTGTTTCAAGGATTTTGGTTGAGTCATTTTTATCGAGAAATTTTCATGGGTTGATCGTTCTTTCAAGCGGACTCGGCTTGACCGGGTCCTTTCGATTTGATATTTCGCCGATCAGGGTGTTACGGTTTGGACCGTGTGAATCGGCAACTTCAAGCAAGACGGCCGGATTCGGAAAAATGCGGTCCTTCGGAGGCGCCCGAATCGTCTGCCGAACAAATTATCAGATTTTTCAAAAAAACACAAAATGATCTGGATTTCCGCTTCAGAAAGATGCAGAATATTCAGGTTCCATCCGCTGAGAACTCCGGCGGTTTCTTGAAAAGCCTGGAGGTCGCAACGGCCATTGGAATAATTCCGGAAAGGACAGGTGAATGATGATTCATGAAAATTCCCGCAAGCTTTTCCATCGGGCCTTACATCTTATCCCCGGTGGTGTGAACAGCCCGGTGCGCGCGGCCCGATCGGTCGGATCGGACCCGGTTTTTATCGATCATGCCGACGGTTGCATGGTCTTTGACGCGGACGGCAACCGGTTCATCGACTATGTGGGTTCATGGGGGCCCATGATACTGGGACATCGGCATCCTTCGGTTATCGAAGCGGTGAGGAAGGTGCTCGAACGGGGTACCAGTTTCGGGGCGCCCACCGATCTTGAAATTCAACTGGCTGAACTGGTGGTGGAGGCGGTTCCCTCCATAGAAATGGTTCGCATGGTCAATTCGGGCACGGAAGCCGCCATGAGCGCAGTCCGTCTTGCCCGGGGGATCACCGGTCGGGATACGATCATCAAGTTTGACGGATGCTATCACGGACATGCCGACACCCTCCTGGTTCAGGCAGGATCCGGCGTCGCCACGCTGGGTATACCCGGAAGCCCCGGAGTTCCGGAATCCATCGCTGCGCATACGATCTCCCTTCCCTATAATGACATCGACCATGTGAGAAAAGCGATGGATCAACATGGCAAAAAGGTTGCCGCCGTCATTGTCGAACCGGTTGCCGGAAATATGGGAATGGTAGCTCCCGCGAACGGTTTTCTGAAAACGTTACGAGATCTGACCGAGACCAACGGGAGTCTTCTGATATTCGACGAAGTGATGACCGGGTTCCGGGTGGCATACGGAGGGGCACAATCATTGTATGGAATTTCTCCCGATATTACCTGCCTGGGAAAAATTATCGGAGGCGGGCTACCGGTCGGCGCTTATGGGGGCAGACGGGAAATCATGGAGCATATTGCGCCCCAGGGACGAATCTATCAGGCGGGAACTTTGTCCGGCAATCCGCTTGCCATGACTGCCGGGATCGCGACGCTGACGCAACTGAAGGAGCCCGGATTTTATGACCGCCTGAATAAAAAAGCGGACCGGCTATGTATCGGCCTTCATAAAGCCGCGGAGAGAACCGGGGTCAAAGCATCGGCAAAAAATGTGGGCTCCATGCTGGGTTTCTTTTTCACCGGCAGAGAAGTTAAAAATTTTGAGGACGCAAAAACCAGCGATCTCAAAATGTTTTCCGCCTATTACAACGGGATGCTGCGGGAGGGCGTTTATCTGGCGCCTTCTCAGTTTGAAGCGCTTTTTGTTTCAGCGGCGCATTCCGAAGAAAATATTGATGCCACGATACAAGCAGCCGAACAAGTACTGACAGGGTTGATTTCTTAGAAATTTGGTTTTTCGCGAGTGACGGAATACATTCGCGGTGCGGTCCGGATGGTATATGGTTATAATAAAATGATATCAATGGGTTGATGGGTTCGGAAAAAGCAGGATCTTCATTTCGAGAAAACCGATACAGACCGGTTGCGAGGCCTTTGAAAATGAAATTTTAAAAAAAATTCATGGCGAATAATTTTTACTTGACACACCATTTTCATTGCATTATTTTCCGTCACCTTCAAAAAAGATTCCTATCATTTTCTATCTCTTCAGCATGGATGGAATCCCAATTGCGGGAGACAAATTCGCCGATTGAAAAACTGGATTAAGAATCTGATTTCAGATAAAAATTTATTGTTGAGTTTTTCCGATTTGATCCGATTAAATTTAGGCGGGCTGTCGTTAAAAAATCGTGAAAATCATCCAACTATTTTTTAAAAGGAGCACGAAAAATGCACCTCAAAAGAGCCTATGTTCTGAGACGCAATGACGCCTTAAAAAAAACCAGCAAACCTCCGAGCTTTGCAGCCGCCCTTAAACCCGGCGACAGAGAATCCGAACAAAGTAATGCCGATGAACCTCCGTCGCTAGCTTTAGCCGTAAATGCGGCTAGTTATGCACCCTCGCCGTCTCAATTTGGTTTCGAGTCCCCTCCAATCACCAAACGCCCTCGACCGAGAATCGTACGCAAACAAGTCCCGCTCTTCGCCAAAACCGCCGAATGGAATGACTGGAAATGGCAGTTGCAGCATCGCATCTGTGATATCGACGCACTGTCGCGCTTCATCACCCTTTCCCGGGATGAGCGGGAGGCCCTCGAATCTAATGCCGGAATGCTGCCGCTGGCAATAACCCCTTATTACGCCGGCCTGCTGGACAAAACCGACCCGCTTCATCCGTTGCGCCGTGCGGTCGTCCCGGTGAAAGCGGAACTTGCAAAATCCGCCGGGGAAACCGAAGATCCGCTCGGAGAGGAAGCGGACAGCCCGGTCCCGGGCCTGGTGCATCGCTATCCCGACCGCGTTCTGTTTCTGGTTACCGATTTTTGCTCCACCTACTGCCGGTATTGTACCCGATCCCGCATGGTGGGTCGGTGTGAAAATCATCACGCGACCCATTCCAGATGGGAAAAATCGCTGGCCTATATTCAGGAAAACTCCGCGATCCGGGATGTGCTGATTTCCGGCGGCGATCCGTTGACTCTTCCGGACGAACCCCTGGAATGGCTCCTGCTGCGTCTGCGGAAAATACCTCATGTGGAGATTGTACGAATCGGAACCAAGGTGCCCGTGGTCCTGCCTCAGCGAATAACGCCGAGGCTTGTAAAAATGCTTCGACATTACCATCCGCTCTGGATCAACATCCACTTCATGCACCCGGCGGAACTCACCCCGGAAACATCCAGGGCCTGCAACCGACTGGCCGATTCCGGAATTCCCCTGGGAAGTCAGACCGTTTTGCTGAAGGGGATCAATGACGATGTCGAAACGATGAAAAAACTGATGCTCGGGTTGCTTAAAGTACGTGTGCGACCCTATTATATATACCAGTGCGATCCGATCCCCGGATCGGCGCATTTTCGAACCTCCGTGGAAAAGGGACTGGAAATTATCCAGGGTCTCAGAGGGCATACAACAGGCCTGGCCGTTCCGAACTATGTGATCGATGCTCCGGGAGGAGGAGGAAAAATTCCAATGCTCCCGGCGTATACTCTCGGCCGGGACGGAGATGACATCCTTCTAAGGAATTATGAAGGGCTTACGTACCGTTATCCGGACACCTGCGGCAAAGCGGAGGCTTGCGTGGAGGGGACTCGATGAAAATCGGTCTCACCTACGATCTTCGAGAGGATTATCGCGCAGAGGGATACGGAGAGGAAGACACGGCTGAATTTGACAGAGCCGACACCATCGAGTCCATTGAGGCGGTACTCCGGCGGCTGGGCTACCGGACGGACCGGATCGGTCATGTGAAGGCCCTTGTCAATCGGCTGGCCGCCGGGGAACGCTGGGATCTGGTCTTTAACATTGCCGAAGGACTTCATGGAATCGGAAGGGAAGCCCAGGTTCCCGCCATTCTGGATGCCTACCGGATTCCCTACACCTTTTCAGACCCGATGGTGCTCAGTCTGACCCTGAACAAGGCGATGACGAAACGGGTCGTACGGGACCTGGGGATTCCGACCCCGGATTTTACCCTGATCGAGGAGATTTCCGATCTGGATTCAGTTGATCTCCCTTTTCCGCTTTTCGTCAAACCCGTCGCGGAGGGAACCGGGAAAGGAATCACCGCCGCATCCAGGGTTATGGATAAAAACGCGTTGTTTGATGTAAGCCGAAGGCTCCTGCAACGTTTCAGCCAGCCCGTGATTGTCGAAACATTTCTTCCCGGCCGGGAATTCACGGTCGGAATAATCGGGACCGGCAGGGAGGCAAAAGCAATCGGCACCATGGAAATTTTTTTCCGGGAACAGGCGGAACCGGAGGCCTACTCATATACGAACAAAAAAAACTACGAGGAACTGGTCACCTATCGCCTGGCGGAGGATTCCCTGGGATCCCGGGCCGCCGAGGTTGCGATTTCCGCCTGGAGAGGATTGGGGTGCCGGGATGCCGGGAGAATCGACCTGCGGGCGGATGCCGGCGGTATCCCGAATTTCATCGAGGTGAACCCATTGGCCGGCCTGAACCCGGATCATTCCGATCTGCCGATCCTGTGCAACATGGTCGGAATCCGCTTTCATGAACTGATCGCCTCCATAATGGCATCGGCATTGAAACGAATAAAAGCTGAATAACGAATCGACGGTCTCAAATTCATCCGGAAAATCGAACCCGGAATTACGGATTCGATGGACGACGGACTTTAAAACCTCTATTTCCGCGACAGACAAGCGCTTTCAAAACCAGCCGCACGGAAGAAATCCGGAACCGGTTCTCAAAAGACAACCTCCTGAAAAATGCCCCCGGCCCGATGGAAGGAACCTTTCCGCGAAAGGATAACCGAAACGGAAGAAAATACGGAGGACATGAAACATTTCATTCATGGAAGATGACGCCGAAATGAAAAAAGTTGTCCTGTTGCATGCACATGTTCCGGAAACGGCATCCGCGGACGAGCAGGATACGCTCGTCCAGGTCGGGGCGGTCTCTCAATCCCTTGCGCGATTGGGGTACGAACCGGTGCCGGTTTCATTCGGCCTGAACCTGGAAGCGGTCCAAAATCGTCTCCGGTCTCTTCGACCCGCCTTTGTGTTCAACCTGGTTGAATCGGTGCGGGGGCTCGGCCGGCTCATCCATCTGGCTCCGTCGCTTCTGGACGCCATCGGCCTGCCGTACACCGGCTCAGGCACGGAGGCGATGTTTCTGACCTCAAACAAACTGGTCGCCAAAAAGCTATTAAACGCCTCTCGGCTGGCCACTCCGCGGGCATATACCCTTTCATCCGTAAATGAAAAAAAATTCGCCAAAGGGCGCTACATCATCAAATCGGTCTGGGAGCATGCATCCATCGGAATGAATCAGGACTCCGTCATTACCGCCGACAGCCTTGCATGCCTTCACCGGAAACTGGAAGAATTCACAAAGAGGTTCGGCGGGGAGTGGTTCAGCGAGCAATATATCGAGGGGAGAGAATTCAACCTGTCGGTGCTCGCCGGTCCGCGGGGTCCCGAAGTGCTTCCGCCCGCGGAAATCCGCTTCGATGCCTATCCGGAAGGAAAACCCAGGATTGTGGATTACCGTGCCAAATGGGAACCGGATTCTTTTGAATACCGGCACACCAACCGGTCCTTCGAGTTTGCCGCCGGGGACGCGCTGCGGATCGAGCGTTTGAAAAAGGCCGCTGCTGCGTGCTGGAAGCTTTTCGATCTTCGCGGTTATGCTCGGGTGGATTTCCGTATGGATGAATCCGGAACGCCCTGGATTCTCGAGATCAATGCCAATCCCTGCCTGGCGCCGGACGGAGGTTTTCCGGCTGCGGCCCGCCGGGCCGGTATCAGCCTGGACCGGGTTGTGGAAAGAATTGTCGGGGATCTTTTCATTTAAACGGAAGGAAAACATACCGATTGTTTCGCATACGTCGCATTTACGACGATACGCTTGCCATTGACCGGGAAGCCATCGTACAGGTTCAGGGAATTCTTCGGGAACAGTTTCAGGCCCTGAAAGAGGATGATGTCGTCAAGCTTGCCGCCCGGTTGAAAAATCCGCTCAAGTATCGATTCCGCTCCATCCTCTTTGTCGCCGATGACCAGAGAGGCCATGTGAAAGGATTCGCGCTCGTACTGCATGCTCCGGATGAAGGATTCTGCTATCTCGATTTCATATCCGTCGAGCCTCGAAGAGCGGGCGGCGGTATCGGGAGCGCCCTGTATGAAAGGGTCCGCGAAGAAACGCTCGCCCTGAACGGCATCGGTCTTTTTTTCGAATCCCTGCCGGACGATCCGAAATTGTGCCGGGATTCGACGGAGGTATTGAAACAGAATCGGGCCCGCCTGAAATTCTATGAGAATTACGGCGCCTGTCCCATCATCCACACGGAGTACGAAACGCCCCTGGTACCCGAAGATGTTTGCCCGCCTTATCTGGTATTTGATCCTCTCGGAAAAGACGGGGTTCTGTCCCGTGATTCGGCGCGGCGGGTTGTAAGGGCGATCCTGGAAAGAAAATACGGCAGGTTCAGCCCTCCCGGATACATCGACAAGGTCGTCGCATCCTTTAAAGATGATCCGGTTCGCTTACGAGCGCCGAAATACATCAGGAAGCGGCCCCCGCTGCGTGTTCGTCTCACGCGATCCCTGGAGAGAAGAATCCCGCTGGTCATCAATGACAAGCATCGGATTCATCACGTCCATGAAAGGGGTTATGTGGAATCCCCGGCGAGAATCAGTCACATACTCGATGGGATCGGAGGTTTGGATTTTTTCGAAAAAAAGAACCCGCTCCGCTTTTCCGAAAAATATATTAAAAAGGTTCACGACAAGCAATACGTGGATTACCTGAAACGGATGAGCTCCCTGATCGAGCCGGATCGGTCCGTGTATCCTTATGTTTTCCCCATCCGGAACAAAACCCGTCCTCCCCGTGAGATGCCGGTCCGTGCCGGTTATTATTGTATCGACACCTTCACGCCGCTGAATCGAAATGCGTACCTGGCGGCGAAAAGAGCCGTTGATTGCGCGCTTACCGCCGCGCGAGTTCTGCTTGAAGGCTACCGGCTGGCCTACGCCCTTGTCCGTCCGCCCGGGCATCATGCCGAACGCCGGGCTTTCGGAGGATTCTGTTATTTCAATTCCGGGGCGATCGCGGCCGATTATTTGAGCAGGCACGGTAAAGTGGCTGTTCTCGACATCGATTACCACCATGGAAATGGAACACAGGACATTTTTTACAACCGCTCGGATGTGCTGACCCTTTCGATCCATGGGCATCCGAAATTCGCCTATCCCTATTTCACCGGTTTCCGGGAAGAACGGGGAACAGGGGCGGGCGAAGGCTATAATGTGAATTTCCCGCTCAAGGAAAGCGTCGGTGGAGAAGTCTACCGGAAGGTTCTGGACAAAGCCCTGAAGCGAATCATTCGGTTCCGGCCGCAGTTTCTGATCGTAGCACTCGGCCTGGATACCGCAAAAGGGGACCCGACCGGCACATGGAATCTTCTGGCCGGGGATTTTTATACCAACGGCCGGCATATCGGATCGCTCCGGCTTCCCACGCTTGTCATTCAGGAGGGAGGCTACCGTACCCGATCACTCGGCACCAACGCTCGTCGGTTCTTTTCCGGGCTTTGGGAAGGAGCCCTTTTCAATCATGAAACAAACACCAGGACGAACACCGGATGAATTCCTTTTTTAATGATCCATCACCGGCGGATGCCGGGAATTTTTCCTGGCGCGAAACGCCGTTGCCCGGAGACGCCGAAAAAATAAAAAAACTGGTCCGATCCTCCGGCTTTTTTTCGCCTGAAGAGGTTGCGATCGCCGCCGAACTGGTGGAAGAAAGATTGACCCGGGGGGTTCAAAGCGGCTACTTCTTTCTTTTTGCCGATGAAGGGGAAACCCTGGTCGGATACTCCTGTTACGGGCCGATTCCCGGCACCCGATCCAGTTATGATCTTTACTGGATCGCGGTGGATGAACGATACCGCGGACACGGCGTTGGGAAACGGCTTCTGTTCAGAACCGAAGCGATCATTCGACGAATGCGCGGTTCCAGGATCTATGTGGAAACTTCCTCCTGCGATCAGTACGCCCCTACCCGTGCCTTCTATGAACACACGGGTTACATACAGGCGGCGTTTTTACGGGATTTTTATTCCCCGGGAGACGGTAAAATTATTTTCGTCAAGGAAAATGGAGATGAAAGTTTTTCAATCCCGGATTCTCGGATTGCAACCTTTTGATTTTTATTATGATACTTCATGGGTGATTCGGCTCCGCCGGCCGGAGCCGTCCGCGAATGTATTTCGCCGGGTACCGGGGTTAAAAAATGATTTTGTAAAATCGCATCCAAAGTGATATGGCCGGTAAAAGCGTCTGAAATGAAGACTCTCTTGAATCATCCGGGTGTTGAATCATCGAGTGCCCGACCCCGGTTGAGAGATGGGCACCGTGCGTTGGCCGTTCATTCATGTGGATGGAAGGCCGAAGTCGGAAAACCGCGGGGAACGCAGATCCGGGGAAAAAAGACCGTTGATGGGTCGAAACTGATTGGATCGTTTTCTTTCCCCGCAGTTACCGAGGAACGGGTGATGGATCCGACAAACAATTACATACCCGACCGGGTCAAAAAAATACACCTGATCGCCACATGCGGCACCGGAATGGGTGCGCTTGCATGCATGCTGAAGGACCTGGGGTTCGACGTCACCGGGTCGGATCAGAAGATCTACCCCCCCATGAGCACCTTTCTCCTGAACAAGGGAATCCTCCTTTCGGACGGGTTTAACGGCGCCAACCTCTCCTGCCGTCCGGACCTGATCGTTGTCGGAAATGCGGTTAGCGCGAGCAATCCCGAAGTCATCGAAATGAACCGGATGGGCCTTCCTTTCTGCTCCATGCCGCAGGCGATCAACCGATTTATCGCCGCCGGAAAAAAGCCGATCCTGGTGACCGGGACCCACGGCAAAACGACAACCGCCTCCATACTGGCGTGGATTCTTCATGAAGCCGGTCTGGACCCCTCCTTCGTCATCGGCGGAATTCTTCAGAATTTCAACAGCAACTATCGTCTCGGAAAAGGGGAATTTATTGTAATCGAGGGGGATGAATACGATACGGCATTTTTTGACAAGGGGCCCAAGTTCCTGCATTATGACCCATTTATGGCGGTATTGACCAGTGTTGAATTTGATCATGCCGATATTTATCGGGATCTCGGCCACGTCAAACAGGCCTTCGACCGGTTCGTATCCGGCATTTCTCCCAACCATCGGCTTCTGGCTTTCGGAGCGGATAAAAATGTCGCGGAACTGATTCATGACAAAAAATGCCGGATTGAAAAATACGGCATGGACGGAGATTCCTTCTGGCGTCTGGGATCCGTTTCGATTACTCCTCCATTCAGCCTTTTTGAGGTGTTCAAACAGGGCAGCCGCCTCGGCGTCTTTCGAACCCGGCTTCAGGGGGAGCACAACCTGTTGAATGCGTTGGCGGTGATCGCCGTGGCCGATCACCTGGGTATATCCAAAAAGGATCTATCCGGAGCGCTGGAAACTTTCAAGGGGGTTAAGCGGCGCCAGGAAATCCGAGGGCAAAAAAACGGAATTACGGTGATGGACGATTTCGCGCATCATCCGACGGCGGTTCGCGAGACCATCCGCGCCATCAAACCCTTTTATCCCGACGGAAGGCTCCTTGCCGTATTTGAACCCCGGACCAACTCCAGCATGCGCAAGGTTTTTCAGGACATCTATCCGCTTTCGTTCGACCAGGCCGATATCGTCTGTATCCGCAAGCCGCCGCTTCTTGAAAAAATTCCGGCCGCCGACCGGTTTTCCTCGGAAAAACTGGTGTCGGATCTGAAAAACCGGGGAAAAGACGCCCGCTATTTTCCGGACACGGAATCCATCATCGACTTTGTTCACAAGGAAGCCCGATCCGGCGACCTGATTCTGGTGATGTCCAACGGCGGTTTTGACAATATTCATGAAAGGATATTGAATTTATTGTAATTTTTTGACCGGCGGTTTTTGGGTGCGGACAGGTTGTGTTTGGTTGCATACATCACCCACGTTATGCCCTCTTACAAGTCTTATGACGGCATACGAATGTCTCAGGTCGTGTATCCTGATTTTTCCAAACCTCTGGCCTTTCAAACATTGTTTCAAGCATCAATGCAAAAATAATAAATTCAATTTAGAAATGTGCGATGCGGGGATTGCACCCGCATCGCACCGTCATAGGGAGGACGGACTTTCCCGCCCGTTGCGGACCAAAAAGCGGCTGGTGCTTAAAATGCGTAGGCCAAGCCGATGCCGCCATAGGTGTTGGTGTCCACGCCGGTGCCATACTTGCCGTCCGGCAGTGCGTCGTCATCCAGGGAATCCGTGTAATTGATGCCGGCCGTTATGGTCAGCGCTTGGGTCGCGGCATAGGAGGCGCTAAGGGAGATCGTGTAATCGTAGAATCCGCTGTCCGTGCCGCCGTAATAGACCGCAAAGTCCTTGTCCGCGTATGCGGCCCGGGCACCGACTTCGATACGGAGGTGTTCGAACAACTCCCTGTCATAGGTCAAACCCAGATCGACATAGTAACCATCCACTTCATCGAAATCGTAGTAAAAGTCGGTGCCGATGGAAAAGCCGCCTAACAGGGGCAGACCGAGACTGACGTAAGCCTCGTGGGTGCTGCCGCCCGCCGCCGGAAACAGATATTCGATCACGCCAAGGCTGATTTCAAGACTTTGAACATTGAATCCATAGTATACCGTCAGGTCGACTTCGGAAAATTCGTTGTCATCCAGGGTGTCGCCATAGTCGTCAATGTCATAGTTGCCCCAGACGTTGACGCCGAAACTGCCGTTGGTGACATCGAGACTCGGCTGCGCCACCACCCCGTCATTGAAGGTGATGCCGCGCCACACGTAAGCCGAGTTGACATCCAAGCCCAGGGTAGCGTCCGCGGCCAGGACAGGACTACTTGCCAAAACCATTGCCAAAGCGATAACAGGAATCAGTCGTTTCATAGTGCTCTGTTCTCCTCATTTTCAAATTCAACTGGTTTGTACGATGATGTCGATTGCCGGCCGGTGTAGCGCTTCACGGTTGTGGAAATTTTCGAGAGACGGTGTCACCTCCTTTCCAGCGGAAACCAGCGACCTACATTTTTGTCGATAGTTAATTGCATCGCAAGATGAGTGCCAAGCAGAAAAGGAAGGAGGATAATATATTTTATTTGTTTAATATCGGGTGGATATAACGGAAAGGCAGATGGCGAAAGCGTTCATTATGTAATTTTATAAGTTACATAAATGTACGGACTATCTATATGCACAACATATTTGTATTTTTCGGCCCTTCCCGCAGATCGTGTCCGCATCAAGATCGACGCGTTTCTGAGGCAATGACTCGATTCATGGATGAATTAGACGACAAGGCGGAACCGGTTTGGAATAAAAGATTTGCCGGTTCGATGTTTTCTGTCAACAAGATTGGATGGTTTTGATCGGCCCGCGTATCCCGCTCAAACCGACCGCCGATTCCGGAGGATAGTAACCACCTGTTCCGATGCAAACCGTCCATCGGATCGGAGCGAAGCGACGCTGTGTTTTTCACTTTTCAGAGTTCTTGATTTCGTCAAGGAAGAATGGATTTTTCTCACTATATCAGGCCCGGCATCCGAAACGGATGCGCGTGGTCAAAGAACAAGAGCGGGACGGGACACGGACAGTGGTATGGCATTATCCGGCTTCCAGTCAACAAAAAATATCGCCGAGCTTTTTGAGCGAAAGGCATACAGTCTCTTCCCTTGAGAGGCGACAACGCTTTCCGATTCGCTGAAATCAATGTTCGTGTCCATGCCGGTGCGGTTACAAACCACCAGTGGAATGCCGGTTTCCCGGGTACGCCGCTCCCAGGCGTCTCCGGGCCCGTGTTCGCCGGGGGTCCAGGCGGCGGACGAAACCAGGATGTCGGCCCCTCGATAGCGAAGCTTCCGGGCAATGTCGTCCGCCCATGCGTCGGCGCAGATAAGGACGCCCGCGCGCCCGAAAGGCGGTACGTCGATGGGTTCGGATCTTTCTCCCGGCGATGACCAACTCTCCGAGCCATGTTTAAGGGTCCGTATCTTTCTCTGGCTGCCGAGGATTTTGCCGTCGTACCCGATGACGAAAACCGTGTTGTAGAGCCTGCCGGTGCTGGAATCCCGCTCCGGGTGGGACAAGAAAAGCGTGACTTTCAGGTCGCTCGCCTGTTTCATCATCGACTTCATCCATGTGCCGGGCTGCGGCTGAATCCAATCCGTCCCGATTTTATCGGCAAATCCGTACCCGGGAACACACAACTCCGGTGTAACGATCCAGTCGGCCCCCTCCCGGGCGGCAATCTCGACAGCCCTTGCCACACGCAAACGGTTGTTTGCGATTTCCCCCGGCTTTGCCTCCAGATGACACAGGGCGATGCGCAGTTCTTTTTTCACGGATTGGGCAGTTCCCGGTAGGATCGGCCACTGCAACAGCGCCGCGGCCCCGGCAAAAGAGCTCACCCTGAGAAATTGCCTTCGGGTCAGTTTCATATTTCATTTCCTTAAGGTTCCGGATTGATCCCGCGCATTGTCGCGGAATATTTTCCTGCGTTCGATCCTCGAATCATTAAGTACTTGAAGCATCCAGGCCGGATGTCCTCGGCATGTCGTGGTTCTATTCTCAAACAAATACAATGTAAACGAAATTTTTAAATAGTGCCCCTGTTCTACTCAAGCATTTCATTTTTTATAAGGAAAATTTCTGAAAAAAATTCTTGTGATATCCCAACCCCTTGACCGGCTGGTTCTGTTTTGAGACTCTCGAACACCCTGCTAAGGCATTTCGAAAATTTCCTTTCCATTGTTCTTACATCCCCTGTAAAACTTTTACTAAACTTGAGAAAATAAATTCCCAATTTCATAGAAATGTAAAGAATCGGTTTGAAATCCTTAATGATGCGAATACCATTAAATCTATTGAATTTATTAGGTAATAGTAACAATTCTACCATTACTTCTTAATAAGGCTCGCTTTTTGCTATTTGGAAAAGAGTTTTTGTTTGCCGAACCTGCGAAGCAAAGGGATGGTGCGGGAACATCAACTACAGGAACGCATTTGAGTATTTTGATAATGGAACGTCCGGCCCCGACACAGGGATTGTGTTTGAGGAGAGGTTTTGAAATGGTTTCCAAGCAGATTGAAAAAAGGATGAATATTTTGATTGTAGATAATCAGCCGTGGGTCCCGGACCTTCTTTCAGTGGAATTGGCCCAAGAGGGTTATCGGGTTATGTGCGCGAGAAATACGGAGGCCATATGGGAACGCCTGCAAAACACGCGACCGGACCTGGTACTTTTTAATCATCACCTGAACGAAACCGAAAGCTGGGATGTGCTGTTTGACATCAATCGAAGAAGACCGGAGATTCCTGTTCTTATATACGGCATCAAGAATCTTGATGCGCTTTACAGACTCAAACAAACGGTGACGGAAGTGCTGTCACTGGGCAGAAGCGTTTCCCCGGCACCGCGGGCAATCAATCTTGTTAAAGGTTGCGCCCGGGGGGCATTGTGAATCGACAGGGAAGGCAAGCGGCTTTAAATCAGGAAGAAACCCATTTTAGCAGGTATTAACCGTTGACTCATGAAAAATTTTTTGCCGATGAAAAAGGAGAACAAGTTATGGCATCAAATTTCAAAATTTTTTTGTATCGCAATGAGGACAACCTGCATCTGAAACTGATGGGAGATTTCGATGGCTCTTCGGCATGCGAATTGATCAATGTTTTAAAGAAAAGTTGCGATAATGTTTACAGGGTCATTATTCATACCAATTGCCTGAGTAACATTATCCCATTCGGTCGGGACGTATTCCAGCAAAATCTTTGCGACCTTAAAAATCTTCCGGTTCAAATCATGTTCACCGGAGAAAACGCCGCCCGGATTGCCTCTGAAAAAAGCTTTTCGTAAGAACGACCCAATAAATAAATTTTTCGTTATGAACCTCCGTTTTCAGGTCGGGCTGCGCCATCTTATCCATATTTTTGAATTACCCTCACAAAAATTAACCTTTTTAACTCTTTAATCGCTATTTTCAGGGGTAAAAT
Organism: Desulfobacterales bacterium; assembly: GCA_018432925.1. Taxonomy (GTDB): domain Bacteria; phylum Desulfobacterota; class Desulfobacteria; order Desulfobacterales; family JAHDSC01; genus JAHDSC01. The sequence continues at coordinate 19,357 of JAHDSC010000196.1, forward strand.
CACTATTGCACGGAATCCGTGCATCATGAAGAGGATACGGCTCTTCCGTCTCACCTGCCTGTCAACCCTTTGCTCGAATACCGAGTTTCGCATTTATGCCTTCTACCAAAGGCTTACTTCCAACAGCGATGCGTTGAGTTTATTTGCTCTTGCCATCGGTCCTCGTTTTTTTCTTAAACGTAGGTTTTTGCTACCCGAATATTAAATTCTTGCAGAGGCCTGGCCCTCGTCCCCAAAGTGGATGTGTGAAGATATCGATTCTATTTCAGCTCATCACCGTAACATGACCGCCGCGGAGTGTGCGGCAGCCCCTGCCGCGTGGTTCAACCGATATGGCAATCTTTATCGTCCCCGAACAGCGGAACGGTTTACGCCGGGCGGCACCGTGAACGGGTAAGAATTGCGAGAAGGTCGGGCAAGCCGCCTTGTCGTAAGAGCATCCATTGAAGGAATAATAGATGTGAATGATAGCGATGCATGGATCCGTCCTGCTGCCACCGGGACGGACCCGGAGGAATTACGTCACCGGGCAATCCGGCGATGAATCTACCCTGGATCCATGCCGGACTGCCGTCGATTATGATTCCATCAGAAAAAGACGGCAACTGTTTTTCCCGCGGCCTGCGGATTATCGCCTGCTTCAGATGTGATAAACTCCTGCATGGGCACAGGGATTGGAAAATGTTTTGCATGCATTCTGATCGGTTATTGATCAAGGAGGGTTTTTCTTACCTTTCGCTTTTCTCAGATTCATTCACAAAAAGCTCCATGATGATCACTATCTAGAATGAATTTTTGTTTGGGCAACGGTCCAAAGGAAGACATACGAAAGACGATATCGAATCCATCCGGGCGAATCGGCTGCATGCAGGAGATGCATCAGCCCTGCGGCCCGCCTGCACAGAAAACTCCCACCATTCTGGATATTCGGATTAAGCCCGATTCCTTACCGGGCGTATAGATCGCCTTGAAGTATAGTCGGGTTTCTCCCTCATCTCCGCCGGGTGTCGTCACTGAATGGGCGGGATCAGCGAAAAGTCTGAATTTCCCTGACAAGAGGGCAAGGCGCCAGCCGTCGAAGTCCATGTACCGTGTTGCCTTGTTATACCCCTCGTAAGTGACCGACTCTTTCGAAACCTTGAGATCAAACTTAGCCGTAGGCGAAATTCGATCAAGAAAAAAGGCCATTACCACGTATTCCCGAATGCCGTAGAAGCCGTCTTCAGGCTGCGTCGGATTAACGGCCCGGACCGCGGCGAATTGAAGCATACCGGTGTGTGACGACGGCAGATCGGCGGGGTTGGATGGAATCCGATCGGCCGGGACGACCAGCAAAACGGGTTCGGGATCCGGTGAGTAAATCGGGGTTAATTCGATTGTATCAATTATAATGTTTTCTCCCGTTCTTTGGTAAGTCGCATCGTACGATAGGGATGAACGGCGGCCGACCGCATCTTCGAGGAACAGAGCCCCCTTGATATGCGAAGGCTCATGTTCGTAGAGGTGCGCCCCCGTGAGTGTGAAGTTCTGTAAGACCTTCTGATCGGAGGAAAATTGAGACATCGCCGTGCCGGTGAAATTGACGGGCATCAAATCGCCATCATGATGAACCATGGTTATATTTTTGTATATTGCGCATGTTATCGCCCTGGCATCTTCGGGCATCTGCTTTAGAGACGTCGCTATCGGCGGCTTCTCTCTTCGAAGGTCTGCGATATTTTTTTTGATCCCATCGAAAGTATTGTTCATCCCGGCGCAGCCGGCAAAACAAAGTGCCGCGGGCAAAATTACCGCCGTCAGTAATCGTAATAATTGTTGCGTCATGAGTGTTCCCCTCAAAATAATCGGTTTACCGGTGAGTCAGTTCGTCTCCGTGGATATGCCGTTCGCCCACATCCTCGTCTTCAGCAGTTTCTTTAATGCCTTCTGTTCCAGTAATTCCAGCAAACCGGCATTAGGAATTCCGATGGCCGCAAGGCTGTTATCGCGTTCGAACTGGGCGATGGCATCCCGCGTCCTA
>JAHDSC010000125.1 GCA_018432925.1 Desulfobacterales bacterium
CCGCGTCACTGATGCCCGCATAAGTTTTCGGGCGAAGAATCTCCTGATCTTTCTTTTTGACGAAAAAATAGAGCCCTTGCTTGACTCTGCAAAATCTTTCGAGTCGTTTTTCAAGCTGGCTCAAGTCATTAAGCATCATGGTGGACCGAACCGTATTGTCCGAACAGACATCGTTAAGCCTGCCTTTTATCCGGGAGATCTGGTTTTCAATAATAATTTCTACCTGCCCCTTTTGAGCCAGTATTTTTTTATTGAATTCCGACTCCAGCTTTTTAACGAAATACAGGTATAAACTCCCGGTTATCAGAACCACCGATCCGGTTACGAGAACGACGATGACCCGCATGAGGTGGGTGGAAAAACGTTTTGGAGTATCATGTTTCAAGGGGATTCCTCTTATGTTTTGTCGGAATGAATCGTCCGTCGCCCGCGACGGAATGGAACATGTCATGTTCCTTTTATCCGCAATTTTACGGTCACATAAAATTACCCTGAGTTCACCCCAAAATCAATCCTAAATACCCCTGTTGAACGGTCAACGTTTAAAAAGACAAAAAAGCGTCTCTGGAAATCCCGCGGCGCCGGGTAAAAACCCTTACGGATATTCCGCACGAACGGGAACAACAGGCGCCCTGATTTCAGAAGCAACTCCTTGATATTTTAAGAAGTTGAAAATTCGGATCGTTTTTATTGAATTCGGTGTATACATATGTTAACCGTTTTTCCAGTTGCCGACCGCGCCGGGCTCCCCGAAAGGGGATTGGAATCGTCTGATTGCGTGAACCTAACGTAGAACTTCAGAGCCTTGTAATGCGATAGCCGGAAATGAAAATTCCCCTCGGCAAGCAGCGGGAAACGCGCTCGCTGCTGCGGTTCATGTTCCTGGAGTTAAACAACAGGGGACCGGCGGTTCATCTTTCGGTATATCCTTACGGTAGAAAGAATAGACAGAACTATAGAATTGCTTGTTCGACAATAAACCATGGAAGAGCCATACATAACAATTGATACGTACCACGAGTACATGTGCGAGGCCTTCTCAGCACTTCGATCAGGTTTGTCTCATCTCGAAGCCGCACAAGAATATGAGGAAGATGACCTACACCGACACTGGATGTACGTAGAGTCGGGAACGCAATGTAGGTATGCTTTTCTTCTTGCAGCCAACGCATTAGAGGCAGCAGCAAACGCACTTCTATTGGGCTTAGGAACCAGTAAGGCTTTATATTCTGATCTTGAAAAATTACCAACATTCCTCAAATTCGAGGTTGTCTGCATCTCCCTTGGCAAGAAGCTGGACAGAGGTAATGACTTATATGCCAAGATCAGGGAGGTTGTTAAATGCCGCAACGAATTTGTCCATCCGAAGCCCAGGAGGGCAGCCGGGTGTCTCACATCAGACAAAACGGATGTTGAGATCATCGTGTCAAAAACAAAGTCAAGAGAATATCCAACCTACTTTAGCATTTTTGAACCTAAGCATTCACAGCAGGCAGTTGGCGACATTCTGTCCTTTCTTGCTTGGGTGGTTTTCGACGTGTGCGGCTACAACGTAGAGGATGGCGTTATGCTTCTCGGTCGTGGCTCCCGTTCTGTGACGGGTGACGTGATTATTCTGGCCCATAAATATGGTTTCGATGTGAGAACCTTCGGTGAAGAAAAGTGAATATGCCGAACAACCGCATGAACTGGATTGCATACCGCTCCCGTTGATGCCCATGTTATGAAATGAAGGAATAGCATGATACGTGCTTTTGAAGCATCCGACATGAATGATGTCTTAAATATTTGGCTGGAAGCTTCAATCAAGGCACATCACTTTGTTGGAAAAGAGTTTTGGGAGTCAATAATCGATGATATGCGGGAAACATATATTCCAGCTTCCGATACCTATGTTTTTTCAGACGGTGTAACACTTAAAGGGTTTTTCTCACTCGACAGAGATACGTTAGCGGCCATGTTTGTCTCTCCGAATGACCAAGGTAAAGGCATTGGGCGGCGGTTGATGGATCAGGCGAAATCGCTAAGAAAAAAACTGACTCTCTCTGTTTATCGTGAGAATCCCAAAAGTATTCAGTTTTACAGGAAATGTGGATTCACAATCATCAAGGAAAGAATCGACGAGCACACGGGGCATATTGAAATCTTGATGGAGTATAACTCATAACAACCGCATAATCGGGAGTAGCCCGCTAGGAACACGATCCGGTTATGCAGCCTTTTGCTCAGGAGATATGAAACGAATCTATACGCCCACTCAATCGGTGGCTGAATGGCGGGCACTGCTCGCCGAGCCAGAGAAACAGTGGAAGACCGGATACTCGGCCCGCTCCCTCGCGTACGCATGGGAAGAGGCCGACGGGTTACCGGCCGAGGTTGACACCGTGCTCAGTCATCGCTTCCCCGGTATTGAACCGCTTGTCATCCTCCCCGAGCATCAAGTCCCATTGCCAGGCGGCAAGGCCGCTTCGCAGAACGATGCGTGGGTTTTGGCCAAGTCCAACGACCAATTGATTTCCATCGCCGTCGAGGGAAAGGTGGCGGAGCCTTTCGGTCCCACCATTGCAGAATGGAATCCAGACGCTTCTGCCGGACGGCAGAAGCGATTCACGTTCCTGAAGGACTTGCTCCAACTTGACGACATTCCCGCAAACATACGATACCAACTTCTGCACCGCACCGCATCCGCGGTGCTTGAAGCTCAGCGTTTCAACGCACGGCACGCCGTTCTGTTGATCCATAGCTTCAGCCCGGAGAACCAGTGGTTTGAGGACTTCGCCAGTTATGTCAACCTGTTCGGCCGAACCGCACAGGTTGACCGGGTGGTTACAGCAGAAGAGAACACGTCTCCCGTGCTTCACTTCGTATGGGTGCATGGGGACGAAACGTACTTGAGGAAATGAGCGAACGACCCAGAAATTGGTTGCAATCAGTGGCCAAAATTTAAAAAGTGATAGAAACGACGTGATTTGAATCATATCTCGGGATTAAAAAATGGCTTTTTCAGAATTAGACTGTCAGAGGATAAAAAATAAAGTGGGTGGCCTTTGTTCAAAGAGAACCCCGACACATTTGAAAGATCAATTGCGATTCGAATACGATATAGAAAAACAGAATGTTATTATTTATGAAGTCCGTCCTGTCTGGAACAATCCCAAAGAGCATACGAGGTTGCCATTTGCAAAGCTGACATACGTTACAAGCGAAAAAATTTGGAAGCTCTATTGGAAAAGGGCAAGTGGAAAATGGGTAAGGTACGAACCAAAAGATTCGCACAAGGATTTGGGAGTACTGGTTCAGGAAATTGACAAAGACCCTTATGGCTGCTTTTTCGGATAAAGCAGTTCGTAAACCTTGCCTTTCACTCGGGCGGGAACTTCGCTTCGCTCCGTCCCCGCCGGTGAGGGCCGCCTTATGTGGAACGCAATCCGGTTCCGGCCGGATTGGTAAAAACCCGCGAGCACCGGCCATGGAGCGGCACCCTTGCCCGCATCGATGGTAAGGACGGAATCGTTCGTTAAAACCAGACCATCGCTGACAATGGTCAATAAGCCCCGGCGGGATTTTTGATCCATGGATGTTTTGAAAGAAGAAATCGAGTCATTGTAATCGAACCGTAACGCGGTATCATGCCGCATAAATATCGAAGGAGGGAGAACCATGATGAAGCGAATCGGCATCCTGAGCCTAGCGTGTTTTGTATTTCTGGCCTTCAGTGGTTGCAACGGAGGTTCAGACAAGGCCGAAAAGGGGGAATTCAAGGCACAGTTGAAACTTGCCTCCCTGACCCCCATGAGTCACACATACAATCAGGGCGCAATGAAGTTTGCGGAGCTTGTCAAGGAGCGAAGCAAGGGGCGCATCCAGGTAACCGTATATCCGGACGGTCAACTCGGCAAAGGTGAACGGGAGCTGCTCGAAGCGGTTCAGCAGGGAACCATCGATGTCTATGTCGGCTCGACAGGTCCCATCGGCGGATTCAGTCCCGGCATCGGGATTCTGGACATCCCGTTTCTGTTCAACGATTACGGACACGCGGACAGGGTACTGGACGGTCCCATCGGACAGCAGCTTCTGGACGATCTGGAAAAAGCGCAGTTCAAGGCTCTTGCCTTCTGGGAAAACGGGTTCCGCAACCTGACCAATTCCCGGCGGGCGGTCAAGGTTCCCGCCGATGCCAAAGGGCTGAAGATCCGCACGATGGAGAACAAGCTGCACATGGCCGCCTTCACGGCGGTGGGCGCGAATCCCGTTCCCATGGCGTTCGGGGAGGTCTACGGGGCTCTCCAGCAGGGGGTCCTCGACGGGCAGGAAAACCCGATTGCCGTGATCCATTCGGTGAAACTCGATGAAGTTCAACAATATCTGTCCCTGACCCAGCATGTTTATTCCCCGGCAGTCTTCATCGTGAGCCTGAAAAAATGGCAATCCATTCCCGAACAGGACCAGGAGATGCTGTTCGATACCGCCAGGGAAGTCGCCCGGTATCAACGCAATCTTGGAAGGGACATGGAGGAAAAGCAGATTGACGAGCTTTCCGGAAGGGGAATGATCGTGGAGAGAACAATCGACAAGGCGGAATGGAGGAGCGCCATGCAGCCGGTAATCAGCCAGGCCGCCGGGCAGTTCGGAAGGGAGAAAATCGACGCGATCCTGGGTAGCAAGTGATGTCGCTGGCGGTTTTTTCAAAACTGAACGCGACCTTAGTCAAAGCCGCATCGGGGATGACCGCGGCAGCTTTGGCGGTGATCGCCGTGATCATCCCCTATGAGGTCTTCGGACGCTACGTCCTCGGCAACATGCCTGTCTGGTCGAGCGAGGCGGCCACATACGCCCTGGTCTGGGCGTCGATGATGGGCAGTGCCGTCGGACTGAGAAAGGGATACCAGGTCAGTTTGAATTTTATGATGAACAAGCTCCCGAGAATTCCCTGCCTTGTCGTTACGGGATGCATGTATGCCGGAATGCTGATCTTTCTCGGGCTGATGACCTGGTTCGGCATTCTTCAGGTTATTATCAACATGCACCAGCGTTCCACGGCCATCGGTATTCCGATGAGCCTGCCCTATCTCGCTCTTCCCGTAGGCTTCATGCTCATGCTCACGATCACCATCGAGCAGTGCTGGATGTTTTTCCATCCCGAATCAAAAGGGGGGTGAAATTGCTCACCCTGTTCCTGATTTCCTTCCTCGTCTTCATGGCCGTCGGCATCCCGGTTGCCCTCGCCATGGGCGGCTCCGCGCTGGTCTATGCATTTCTGAGCGGCGACATTTCCCTCACCCTTCTCATTCAAACGACCTTCGCCGGCATGTCGTCCTTTCCGCTTCTGGCCATACCGCTCTTCATTCTTGCGGGCAATCTGATGAACGAGGGAGGGATCACGGATGACCTCGTAAACTTTTCCCGGCAGCTTGTCGGACACATCCGCGGCGGCCTGGGACTGACAACCATCATTGCCTGCGCCATCTTCGCCGCCATATCCGGTTCCGCCGTGGCAACGGCCGTGGCGATCGGCACGGTCATGCTTCCGGCCATGCGTCGGGCCGGTTACAAAGATGAGGTGTCCTCCGCGATGACCGCTGCCGCTTCCTGTATTGGACCGATCCTGCCTCCCAGCATTCCCTTCATCATCTACGGGGTGATTGCCCAGGTATCCATCGGAGCTCTTTTCGTTGCGGGAATTATTCCGGGGCTGCTCCTCGGCGTGTGCCTCATGATCTACATGGTGATTGTGGCCCGCCGCGGCGGATACCCGAAGGAGCCTCGCGCCTCGATCCGGAGCGTGTTCACGGGGGTCCTCCGGGCATTGCCGTCTTTAATGATGCCCTTGATCATCATCGGGGGGATCTGGGGTGGAATCTTTACGCCTACGGAGGCGGCGGGAATCGCCGTTGCATACGCCTTCCTGGTGGGTTTTTTGTTTTACCGCCGTCTGAAACTCAACCGGTTGTATGACCTTTTTCTGAAATCGGGAACGGAGTCCGCCGTGGTCATGCTGCTGCTCGGGCTCTCCGAGCCTTTCGCCTGGGTCGTGGCGGTAGAGCAGTTGCCGATGAAAGCCATGGAAGCACTTGCCTGCCTGTCATCCTCCCCCTATGTATTTCTCATAATCGTCAACATCTTTCTGCTGCTCATCGGCATCCCCCTCGAAACGGCGCCGGCCCTCACCATCGTGACGCCGGTGCTGGTGCCTCTGGCGGCAAAATTGGGGATCGACCCAGTGCATTTCGGAGTAATCGTCTGCTTCAATCTGGTGCTGGGCCTCATCACTCCGCCGGTGGGGGGTGTACTGTTTTCCATCTGCGGCATTACCGGAATGCCGCTGGAGAAGTTGTCGCGCGGCATCTGGATTCCCTTCTTAATTGCCTTGGGGGTGCTGATGATCATTACCTTCGTGCCGGTTCTGAGCACGTTCCTGCCCCGGCTCATTTTGCCGAACTGAGAGAACCGGAAAGACGAATCCCGCGCCGGGTAAAAACCCTTATGGACATTCCGGGTAAACGGGAACAAAAGGTGCGTCTATTTCAGTGAAAACCTCCTGATATTTCGGGAACTTGAAAATCCGGATCGTTTTTGTTGAATTCGGTGTATACATATGTTAACCGTTTTTTCAGTTGCCGACCGCGCCGGGCTCCCGGAAAGTGGATTGGAATCGTCTGATCGCGCAAACCCAACTTAGAACTTCAGGGCCTTGTAACGCGGCAGCCGGAATTGAAGATTCTTCGCGGCAGACTGCGGAGTATGCATTCGCTTGTGCGCTTCAAGTTCCCGGAGTTAAATAACAGGGGACTGTCTGTTCATCTTTCTGCAAATCCATACAGGAGAAAGACAGAACTATAGAATTACTTGTTGGCCTTGAGGTAAAATCCACTGAAAACCACTCGGAAGACTATGTAAAACAGCAGGAGGAAATGTTGAAAGATAAGAGACAGAGGATTGATGACGAGATTGCTGGAGGGCGAAATGAAATTCGGACTGACAAGCTTGATATCAGCTTTGGTGAAATTGCCAATCTATATGAAAACAAAGAGCTGATTATTTCCCCTGAATATCAACGCCTATTCCGCTGGCATCCAACACAAAAATCTCGTTTCATCGAATCAATTTTACTTGGCATTCCGACCCCTGCAATTTTTGTGGCCGAAGATGAAAGCGGCGTTTGGGAACTTGTTGATGGCCTGCAAAGAGTATCAACAGTGTTAGAATTCATGGGCCTACTGAAAAATGCGGATGGAGATCAGGTCCCGCCGTCACGGCTTGTTAAGGCTAGCCGCAAGTCTCAAATCCCCTCGATTGAGGGTGCCCTGTTTGATGATTTGAGTCTCAAATCACGTTTATCTGTCAAACGAGCGGGATGCCGAGTAGAAGTGATCAAGACTGGCAGTAAACAAAGAATGAAATATGAGGTTTTTGAAAGATTGAATACAGGCGGTTCTGAGCTAACAGAACAGGAGGTGAGAAACTGTATTTTCAGAGCCATGAACCCATATTTTGTCGATTGGGTTGAAAAATTGTCACAATTTACACCATTTTCAGATAATCTCTGCCTGTCCGAGTATCAGAAAAATACAATGTTTGACCGTGGCCTTATTCTCAGGTATTTCGCCATTAAAAATGCATATGCTGAATTTGAACACGATGTTGAGCCATTCATTACCGATTACGTCCGTGATGTATTGGAAGAAAATAGAGAATTTAATAAAGATTATGAGGAAGCCTTGTTCAAACAAACTTTCCAGTGTATTTCAGCGGCGATAGGCGAAGATGCCTGGCGTCATTTTAGGGATGGTAAACATAAGGGCGCATTTTCTGTTTATATTTTCGAAACCATATCAATTGGGTTGGCGGCAAATATTGACTTTGTTCGTGGTTTATCGGGTGATGTTTTGTGCAGGAAAATAATAAAATTCAAACAAGAACCAAAATTTCTTGATAATACAGGACCCGGTGCAAATGTAAAATCGAAGCTGAGGGGTAGGCTTGGTTTCGCACAATCTTTCTTTTCGAAATAAAAATGAGCATTTTTGAAAGTATAATTGAAGAAATAACGGATAATCTTGACAAACGTCGTCTTGAAATCACAAATCTACGCCGTGTATTACTGAACTATACTGGTAAACCTCTTGAGGTCACTATTGTCAGAATGACAATCCCCCTTCTCTACGCAAATTGGGAAGGATACGTTAAAGAGGTGTGTCAGCTTTATTTGGAATACATTGAAAGGTCTGGGATTTTAAACCGTGAATTAAAGGCCGATTTGCTAGGATATTTGTGGACATCCTTTTTAAAACCTCTTACTGGTGGTTTGAATTTTGAAAGGAGGAGGGCCATAGCTAATTTGGCATTAAACTGCATGGATAATTGTGTGGAATTTGCTCCAGGTGAGAAAAATATAAATACGAAATCGAATCTAAACTTTGACAATCTTGTGGAGATCTCAAGAAATCTTTGTCTCGATATTTGTCCCCTTGAACCATGGAGGCACCGTTTAAATGCCCTTGTGAGCCTTCGGAACAACATTGCCCATGGCTCCTTTCCTTCGAGCATGAATTATGAAGTGTTTGAAGAGCATGCAAACTCACTTATAGACATGATGGAATGTTTTGAATATATCATTTTGCAGGCAATAAATTCTTACTGTTTTAGAATTTGATGCAACTTAAAAAGCAAATTATCATTACCGAAAAAGAGGATGTGACAGGACGAAAAAATGATCACTATCAAATTACCGGAAAACCTTAAGGAAATGGTAGGGGCTGCCGTTTCCCATTATTGGAATACGAGGCTTTCACAACAGCAAAAACAACAGGAAAGCGGAAAAGTTGACTATGGACTTCGCGGTGCTGTCACAGGTGGAGCACAGATGGATGGCTTTATTGAACTTTTCACGCGTCTTATTACCTCCACGGGTCTTAACGCCAATTTTGTTCAAAGAAAAGGGTCGCTTGAATTACCAGGCTATTTCCGACCAACAAAGGAGTGGGATCTTCTTGTTGTGAAGGAGGGTAAACTTATCGCTGCTATAGAAGCCAAATCACAAGTAGGTCCGTCATTTGGGAACAATTTCAACAACAGGACGGAAGAAGCGATGGGAAGCGCTCTTGATTTGTGGACAGCATACAGAGAGGGCGCGTTTCATACCAGTCCGCAACCTTTTCTGGGATACTTCTTCATGCTCGAAGATTGTCAGTCTTCACAGCGACCCGTTCGGGTAAAGGAGCCTCATTTCCGTGTATTTCCGGAATTCAAAGGTGCATCATATATGAAACGTTATGAGCTTTTCTGCCGGAAGCTTGTTTTAGAAAGACATTATACCGCATCTGCTTTTATTTCTTCAGATCGTGATAATGGCCCTGATGGGTTTTTTTCTACACCTTCTGAGGACCTATCCGTTAAGAATTTTGCATATGCCCTTATCGCTCATGTTGGAGGTTTTATCTCCCGATGAACAAGACAACCCACAGATTAATTAATGGTGACGCTCGGGACCTGTCATTCCTGCCGGATGAGTCGATTCATCTGGTTATTACATCTCCGCCCTATTGGAATTTAAAAAGATACAATGAAAATCCTGATCAAATTGGTCATATAGAACATTACGAGAGTTTTCTGAATGAGATTAGACTGGTATGGGAACATGTGTTTCGTATACTGGTTCCTGGTGGCAGATTGGTTTGTGTGGTCGGTGACGTTTGCGTTTCAAGACGAAAATTCGGCAGGCACCTTGTTTTTCCTCTTCATGCAGATATTTGTGTTCTTTGCAGAAAGATCGGATTTGATAACCTTAATCCGATCATTTGGCATAAAATAGCGAATGCCAAGTTTGAGGTTGAAAATGGGTCAAAGTTTCTTGGAAAACCCTATGAGCCAAATGCAATTATAAAGAATGACATGGAATTCATTTTGATGCAAAGAAAGCCAGGTGGTTATCGAAAGCCAACCGAAGAACAGAGAAAATTGAGTAGAATCGATAAAAAGGATTTCGATACTTGGTTTCAACAAATATGGCATATTACCGGTGCGTCTACCAGAAACCACCCCGCCCCTTTTCCCCTTGAGCTCGCAACCCGTTTGGTTAGAATGTTTTCTTTTTGCGGTGACACTATTCTTGATCCATTTTGTGGTACCGGAACAACGATGGTAGCTGCACTAAAATATGGGAGGAATAGCATAGGAATCGATATTGAACCTGAATATTGTCGTATGGCCGCCCGGTATCTGAAAAAAGAGAGCAGCAATCTCTTTTTAAATACGGAATTGATATTCGCAAAAATGATGATTGACCGCTCAGGTTGTATGCAAGTTTGTGAAGACCAAGCCCTTTACGAAGTAAAATCAGCCAGAAAATCATTGGAATAGGCCAACAAGAGCATAGAAGGACGTCCCGGACTTTTCGGACTTTTTCCCTTAACCTTATGTGTATCCTACAGAGGTGATTGCATTGAGAGAAAAAATTGAGAATTTGATGAATAACTTGACTGAGGAGCAGCGGGAAGTTTTTAATCGCAATATTCTTTTGTGGGAAAAAACAGCTGAACTAAACGGAAGGCCGCAACATATTGATAGCTTCGAGGTTGATGAACATATGTTGATGCAGGAGTGGTATTATCTACTTGAAGACATCAATAGCCTTCAATTCGATTCTGATCTAATGCCTCCAGAGACTACAACCGAAGATATACTTTCCATACAGCCAAATGCAACATCCACAATATCACCAAAATTGCGCTTTGAAATCTTAGAAAGAGACGGCTTCAGATGTCAGCTTTGCGGCACTACCGCGCAGCATAGGTCACGGCTGGAGATTGATCACAAAATTCCCAAAAAGCTTGGCGGATCAGACGAGCCTGAGAATTTGTGGACACTTTGTTTTTCCTGCAACCGCGGTAAAGGCGCTAAAACGATTAAGAGCACATAACATCGGGATTAACCGATCTGCCAAAAGGTTCATTGACAATCAGCGTGTCGCCTTCAGACGGCTTCGGAATATATTTCGTGTTCATTATCCCGGTGCGGTAAAAGAAATCGGCTCGTCCGCAGGGGCGGGCGTCCGGTTCAGGTGTCACTTGGAAAAGGGGCGGATCGACACCGCGATAATAATTGTGCTGCTGATTGTGAAAGTTCACGGTATGGCCTCCTTTGGGTGAAAAGATTAATGAAAGTGTGGATTTCCATTATCCACTTCATCGGAAGGAAGGTCATAAATCGTATCAGACGCATGGAGTAGGGTGCAAATGTTGCGTCACGGAATTTGCATCTCTCATGCAGGGAGTTATCCACGGCCATGATATTGCAATTTACATCAATACATAATCAGAAACGTGGCTTATTATCCTCCATGTTGTCTCGAAGCTATGCCGATCTTATTGCGGCAGACCCAATCTATTGGAAGGAGGAAGAAAGAAATTGGATTCAATTCGATCATGATGCCTTTAGCAATATGGAGTCTGTTGGTGCTTGTGTTTTTCTGAGTTGGCACGATCAAGAAATTATCGGTTTCGGCTCTTTTGATCCGAGGCAAAGACCGGCTGTAGGCATTGTTGGTCACAACTGTATACTTCCCAAATATCGTGGGCAGGGCTTTGGCAAACAGCAGATTATGGAAATTCTTAGAAGATTTTTTAGTCTGGGGATTAAATCGGCCAGGGTGACGACAAATGACAATTCCTTTTTCATACCTGCGCAAAGGATGTATTTGTCATGCGGATTCAAAGAAACCGGGCGGGAGGCTTGTAAGAACAATCCGAATCAGGGTTTAATCCACTATCAAAAAAGATCGGATGACCTCTGCTTTCACGGCCACGGCAAAAAGCCGCCGCGATGAAGCAGCCGATTCCGCGGAAAGAAGGAAGAAATGACAACTGGAGCAATGTGGGGATGGATCGGAGGAATCGCCGGCGGCATTATCGGTCTCGCCGGAGGGGCTTCGTACTTACAGCAAGCGGCTGGGGATTGTAGAGCCGTTTTTCGGCACCATTCGGGCATGCAAGCGTATGGACAGGTTCACTCTGCGTGGCCGGATCAAGGTAAATATCCAATGGTTGCTGTACTGTCTGGTTCACAATATTGAAAAGATCGTCAACTTTGGGAAAAGTTGTGCAATGGCGGCGGCATAATGGGAATCAGACTGGAAATACGGCTGTAAGGGCTTAATTGGTTCTTTCAACCTGTTTCCGCCATTATATTGAATGTTCGTTTTCCTTGAAAATCACCGAATTCTTGTCATTTCACTTTGCTGGCATAAAAATTATCTTAAAAAGGATTTTTCGTCAAGCTTGTTAGACGAAAGGACGATTAGAGGGACAGGATACATAGCAACATAAGCCATGTGCGGCCGTTTTGTATTGATAACCGACTTAACAAGAATCGTTCAAGCCTTCGATGTCCGGAAGGTCACTGATGAATTGCATCAGGGGGATTGAAGGGACAGGATACTTAATTCAAAAAATCATTGAAGTATTACACCCCCTGCTAAAACCCTATCAGCTGGGTCGGAATTGCCAGGAGACATTTGTGGTCGATGCCAGGAAGTGGGGGAAGGTTACTAAAAAATAGAAAAACAGGATACATGAAACTATGACGGAAACACGTTGCATCAGTCATCGGGGGAGGGGGTTTTTCTCGGGGTTGTTGATCCTTTCCATTTTATGCGCATGCGCTGCTCTGCCAGCGAATACGGAAGAAAGTCTTCCCGTGCCGGTCAAGGACGGCTATACGATTCATTACGAAGA
>JAHDSC010000153.1 GCA_018432925.1 Desulfobacterales bacterium
TCCGGAACCGGCGTCAGATAAGGAGCATCGGTTTCAACAACAATATGTTCCAAAGGAACGTAACGAAGCAGTTCGCGAAGTTGAGCACCACGGCCCTTTACGGTTAGTATGCCGGTAATACCGATATACAGCCCCATCGACAGGTATTGCCCCAACTCTCTTTCATTTCCGCTGAAACAGTGGACAACGCCTCTTTTCCCTTTTCCCCAACTTCCGCGGAGAATTTCAAGGAAACGCCCCTTGCTGTCTCTCTCGTGAAAAATGACCGGAAGATTCAAATCGCCGGCGATTTCAAGCTGGCGGATCAACCATCTTTCCTGATCGGCTCCGGAAGAGTGCATTCGATTAAAATCGAGCCCGACTTCTCCCCAGGCCCGGACCTTTCCGCTTCCCGTAAGACCGCGAAGAAATTCAAGGCTCTCTTCGCGGCAGTCCCTGGCATCATGCGGATGAATGCCGACCGATGCATAGATCTCCGGTTTCCATTCGGCGATTGAAACGGCTTTCCTGGAACTTTCCGCATTAATTCCGGCAATCATCATAGCCTCAACGCCTGCAAGACGGGCCCGCTGGATAACCGCTTCCATGTCGCCGGCATACACCGAATCATCCAGATGGCAGTGGGTGTCAAACAATTTCATCACTCGCCTTCTCATTTTCATTATAATCAAAATTTGCTTGCGATCCTGTCCGAACAGCCGCCTTTTTAACATCGAAAATCGAGAATATCAATTTTTTTTATATTGACTTAATGCTGTTTGCTTGCTATCGAAACATACTTGATATGCGATTCGTAAAGCCGAGGTAAAACTGCAGACGGTTTTTGATAAAATATAATTTATTTTACGTTGCGGAGGTTTGATATGTTTAAAATTGTAAATCGAAAAGAGATGGCGCAAGGGACGGTGATTCTGAATGAAATCGAAGCCCCCTTGATTGCCAACAAGGCAAAACCAGGCCAGTTTGTTATCCTGAAAGCCGATGAAACCGGGGAGCGGATTCCGCTGACCATGGCTAACACGAACCCTGAAAAAGGGACCATCACCATCATTTACATGGTTGTCGGGAAATCCACCGCCCGGTTCAAAACCCTCAAGGTCGGCGACAGCTACATGGATGTTATCGGCCCCTTGGGAAAAGCGACCGATATTGAAAAAGTCGGCAAGGTAGTGTGCGTCGGAGGCGGTACCGGTGTGGCTGTAATGCATCCCATCACCCGTGCCAACAAGTTAATCGGAAACGATGTTACCTGTATTATCGGTGCCAAGACCAAAGACCTGCTCATCCTGGAAGACGAGATGAGAGCGGCCTCCCATCGGCTGATCGTTTGCACGGATGACGGATCCTACGGAAAACCCGGATTTGTTACCGAGGCATTGAAAGAGGTTTTAGAGGCAAACAAAGATATCAAAATGTGCTATGCCATCGGACCGGTACCCATGATGAAATTCGTATCCAAAATGACAAAGGAATACAACGTACCGACCATCGTCAGCCTGAACCCGATCATGGTGGATGGAACCGGAATGTGCGGTGGTTGCCGGGTTACCGTCGGCGGCGAAACCAAGTTCGCTTGTGTGGACGGGCCTGAATTCGATGGACATAAGGTTGATTATGACGAACTATTCAGCCGCCTCGCCTCTTATTTTGAAGATGAAAAAAAATGCATGGAAGAATATTGCAAATTGGCCGAAGCAGCTGCAAAATTATAATAAAGGCGGAAGGTTTTGCAAAATTCTAACTATCGGAAGCTGTTGATCACTCGAATATTCAACTTAATATGTTTTTTGGAGGATATTTATCATGGCGGAAAAACCAGGTAAAAAAGAAAAAATACCCAGACAGTCCATGCCGGAGCAAAAACCGGATGTCCGGGCAAGAAACTTTGAAGAAGTTCCCTTCGGGCTTCCATCCGAAGCGGCGATTCTAGAGGCTCAGAGATGTCTGCAATGCAAAAGCCCGGCCTGTGTCGAGGGATGCCCGGTAGGAGTGGATATACCCGGCTTTATCGCTCTCGTCCGGGAAGGCAAATTCACCGATGCTATCAGCAAGATATGGGAAATGAATGCGCTTCCGGCGGTTTGCGGCAGGGTATGCCCTCAGGAATTACAGTGTGAAGGAAAATGTATCGTCGGCAAAAAAGACCAGCCGGTTGCGATCGGTAATCTGGAGCGTTTCGTTGCCGATTATGAACGGAAAAACCGCCTGGCGCCCATGCCGAAGAAAGCGGCACGCACCGGAAAGAAAGTTGCGGTGGTCGGTTCCGGCCCATCCGGACTGACCGTAGCCGGAGACCTCATTCTAAAAGGGCATGAAGTATCAATATTTGAGGCCTTTCACAAACCCGGCGGCGTTCTGGTTTACGGAATCCCGGAATTCAGGCTTCCGAAAGAGATCGTTTTCTCCGAGGTTGAAGGTCTTGAGAGGCAAGGGGTACATCTGGAATGCAATCAGGTAGTGGGAAGAAGCGTATCTCTGGATGAGCTTTTCGCGCAGGGCTTTGATGCCATCTACCTGGGAGTCGGTGCCGGTTTGCCCACCCTGCTGGATGTTCCGGGTAAAAACCTGATCGGAATCATGTCCGCCAATGAATATTTGACCCGGTCCAATCTCATGAAGGCCTACCGCTTCCCTGAATACGATACGCCGATCATCCGGGGTAAAAACGTGGTGACGCTGGGCGGTGGAAATGTGGCAATGGATTCGGCCCGAACCGCTCTCCGCCTCGGAGCCGACGTCTCCCGCATCGTGTATCGCCGCTCCAGAGCGGAATTGCCGGCAAGGGCAGCCGAAGTACATCATGCCGAAGAAGAAGGCGTTGAATTCCATTTCCTCGCCGCTCCTCTGGAATTTAAAGGGAATGAAAAAGGTCGGGTTATCGGAATGAAGGTGCAGCAGATGGAACTGGGCGAACCGGATGCATCCGGCCGTCGACGGCCGGTTCCGGTCGAAGGCAATGTGTATGACCTAGAATGCGATCTGGTTATTATCGCGGTAGGTGCCGGAGCCAATCCGCTGCTGACGAAGTCAACCGAAGGGCTACAACTGAATAAGTGGGGCTACATCGTCGCGGATCCGGTAACCGGCAAAACCAGCAAAAAAGGCGTTTGGGCCGGCGGTGATATCGTAACCGGTGCGGCAACCGTTATCCTGGCAATGGGTGCCGGAAGACAAGCAGCCGATTCCATTCATGACTACCTGATGAGAGGATGGTAGTGAAATAAAAAGCCGACCGACTTTATAATAATCGGCCGACTTTATAATAACATCTGTTTAAAAACCCACGTCCAGCGGACGTGGGTTTTTTATGTAAAAAAAGCCGTCTTCATCATTGAAAGCGTACCAATTGAAAACAGCCCCAGATCAAGCCTTCTTTGAAAGAAGCACTCCTTCGATGAAAGGGTCCAGACCTCCATCCAGAACCTCATTCACATTGCCGACTTCGAGATTGATGCGGTGATCCTTTACCAATTGATAAGGGTGTAAAACGTAGGACCGGATCTGACTCCCCCATGCGATTTCATCCTTGGTCTCATGCATTTCCCGCATCTTTTCATCCTGTTTGTGCTTTTCATGCTGATACAAACGCGCCCGCAACACTTTCATCGCAAGATCCTTATTCCGGTGCTGCGATTTTTCCTGCTGGCACTGCACAACAATCCCCGTTGGAAGGTGGGTGATTCGAACGGCGCTGCTTGTCTTATTCACGTGCTGCCCACCGGATCCACTGGCCCGGAACACGTCGATGCGAAGATCCTTTTCATCGATGTCGATTACGATTTCGTCATCCAGATCCGGGTAAACAAAAACGGATGCAAAGGATGTATGCCGCTTGCCCCCCGCGTTAAACGGCGAAATTCTTACCAACCGATGAACGCCGCTCTCTGCTTTCAAGTACCCGTAAGCGTATTCTCCTTTTGCCGTGAATGTGACGCTCTTGATTCCCGCCTCATCACCGGGCTGCAAATCGATTAATTCGGTTTTAAAGCCTTTTCGTTCAATCCATCGGGCATACATCCGAAAAAGCATCTCGGCCCAGTCCTGGGCTTCGGTACCGCCAGCCCCTGCATTTATGGAAAGAATGGCATCGCTCGGATCGTCCTCTCCATCCAGCATAAGGCCGATGGAAACGGTTTGTATTTCCGTTTCGATGGCTTGCACCTGCCGGAAAACTTCATTCATGATTTCCGCATCGGATTCCTCCAGGGCAAGACCCAGCATGATTTCGTTTTCTTCAAGATCATTGCGGATTTTTTTAAAGCGTTCCACCTTGGCCGATAGCGATGTCCTTTCCTTAAGGACAGAGGTGGTGCCCTCCGGATTGTCCCAAAAACCTTTTTGAGAGATCCGTTCCTCAATCTCTTTCAGTCTTTTTTCCTTGCCGGCAAGGTCAAAGATAGCCTCCTAATTTTTCTAGTTTCCGGTGAAGCTCCTTTATCTCCTGTTTCAGTTCGAGAGACATCTTGTTATCCTCCTATAAATATGGTTATGAGTCATTTTTTTTCTTCAGTTAAAGAGCGTTTCAGGCAAAACCCAATGATTTCAGCCACCCAAAACTTTTCATGTTTATTTTCGGGTATACCATACCGTAAGCAAAGTCACCGCCAGGCAAGCGACGGCAAACCAATCGCCGAACCGCGTATAAAAGGTTTTCTCCTTCATGATCGGAACCGAATGTGTCAAGGTTGCAGCCTTAAAAAGCGGCGTTGACGCGATGATTCTTCCGGCAGGATCGACAAATCCGCTGATTCCGGTATTCGCGGACCGTATCAGAGCACGCCGGTTTTCGATTGCCCGGAATACCGCCATGGAAAAATGCTGGTAAGGCGCACTGGTTGTGCCAAACCATGCATCATTGGTGATATTGACAATCAACCCCGCGTCATTATTGACCATCATTCTGGAAAGTTCAGAAAAAATTATTTCAAAACAAATTTGAATGCCCAGATTGGTATCTTTCCACCGCAGCGTGTCACCTTTTCTCCCCGGTTTGAAATCTCCCACCTGTTCGACGATTTTACCGAGAGAGGGCAACCATTTCTTGAAGGGGACGTATTCTCCAAATGGGACAAGGTGGGCCTTGTCGTATCTTCCGTTTACTTTTCCGCTCGGGTTAATCAGGTATGCGCTGTTATAATATTCGACTTTTTTTTCCTTCCGGATAAAAGAGGGACTGCCGATCAGAAAGGTTGTACCGGCTTCCTGAATCCCTTGCAGAATCGTTTCCGACAAACCGCTATCGGAAAGAAAATAAAAAGGCGTTGCGGTTTCCGGCCAGACCACAAGATCCGCTTTATCCCTTGGAATCGAAAGCGACAACTCCAGGTATTTTTCAGTGGTCGCCTTTTGAAACGCCGGATCCCATTTTTCTGCCTGATCGATATTTCCTTGGACAACCGCAAGATTTACGGAAGGAGAAGATGCCATCCGTTTGTCGATTGTATTCAACCGCCATATTCCATAGGACCAGGCCAGGGTGAGGATTACGGCAAAAATGGATATCGCACCGACAGCATGCCTTTTATGCACCATTTCTCCTTGCCAGCTCTTGTCGGTAAGAGATAGAAAAAAAATAAAAAGAGCCGAATTGGACAAACCGATCAAAAAGGATACGCCATATACGCTGAAAATATCCGAAATTTGTACCAAATGTAATGAGCGGAATTGTGAATGTCCTAAGAAGCCCCATGGAAACCCGGAAAAAGCAAGTGAACGGATATATTCAAGTGAAACCCATAACACGGGAACCAGCGCAAAACAGAGGAAAGGCCTTGAACCCATACCAACCAAGCCGACTGAAAATAATCCGACATAAAGCGCCAGATAGCCTGCTAATAAAAACAGTATGATCACGCTCAAATACAGGGGAAGGTTGCCATAGGTTTCCATCGTGTAAGCGACCCAGTATAACAGTGTCAAATAATGGGTCAATCCGGCGAAAAATCCTATGCAAAAGCCATCCCTTAAAGAAATGCCCCTTAAAGAAACGAGCAGGGGAACCAGGGAAAACCAAGCAAGCCATGCAAAGCCGATCTTGGGAAAAGATCCGGTCAATAGCAGCCCGCTTAATACGGCTGAAGCGATCTTTTGCTTGTCAATTTTTCCTGACGTCAATTGAGAAACTTTCAAAAAGATAATAAATCGAACCTGTTTAAAATCGTCACACAGACCCGCGGGAACAAAAAAGGTGCGGCGGTCAATAAAAAACCCATGCAACAAACCAAACGCAGGTTGTTTTCCGAAGCCTGACGACCATTATATTAAATAATTCTTGAAATTTAAACGGATTCCGTAAATATATTTTTAATTTTAATATTTTTATCGACGCTTCCTTCATTTTCGGAAACACCTTGAGTATTTTGTTTCGGGATTTCCTGTCGATCCTTCATCCATAGGCCTTATCTCACATCATCGACCGAATCGAACGATTGCGGATGCCTGCTTCCGGTTTGGCATAAAAAAGCGACCCCATGCGGTGAGTCATTTCGAAAAATCAGACATGAAAAATCGTGAGAGGTTTTGAGGCTATGAGTTATTTGCAAAACGCCTTCTTTCACCCAATTTTTATGTCAGGCTCAAGTTTTCTCCTCGAAATACTCAATGTATTCCTGTGGTAAAAATTATCGCCTTCCCTAAATTTGAATAAAATTGAGCATTTTTCAAAAGCCTCGCTCCACAAAAGACTAAAATCCGGTGGAAGAAAAGGTGAAGTGAGAGCTTTGCATAACCCCCGCCGAAATTCATATATTTGATGACTTTTCTCCAAAGCTGCGGGGTTTGTTCCAAATATTTCCTGAAAAAATTGCCGAATAACTTGCTTAATATATTGATTTTACTTGCTTTATACA
>JAHDSC010000146.1 GCA_018432925.1 Desulfobacterales bacterium
GATCTTCATGAGGTTCTCTTTTCACCACCAATTCTCCACCGGGGACAGTCAAGTCAATTCTCACATTATACCGAACCCCTTTACGCTGATGCTGGTGGGGAAGCTCGACCACTACTCGACAGCCAACAATTTTATCATAAAAAAGCCCCAGCTTTTCTGCTTCTTCTCGGATAGCGGACTCGATAGCGTCTGTAAGGTCAAAGTCTCGAGCAGTAATCTGTAAATCAAGTTCCATTGTGTATCCTCCCTCTTATAAAAAATCTATAATGAGAAGCGGTTCATGCAGCCGGCACAGGGTCCTGAAATCAGCAAGCCGTTTATAATCCCAGTTTAATCCAGTCGCAAAAAAGGATATTGATATATGTCGTTCCGGGTCCAGAGCGAAAACCCGGCCCGCTGACCCAGCGTTTCAACCACCAAGATCGCATCGGGATCGTCGAAGGTTATCATGCCGGGAGTTCCAGCCTTTTCCAAAAATTTCAAAAGGACTTCGTCAAGAAAACGTTCTTCCTCCGGGCTGGATAATCGGCCCTTAAAACCACGTCGATGCATCCGCACATGAAAGGATTTTCCGGCCAGTTGCGGTACCCAAAACAAAACGAGTTCCTTCGCCTTGATCTCGAATTCTTCGGGCGTTTGAAAATTGAACGTGCGGTTCAAGGGAACGAGTCTGGCTAAAAAGGAGCGTATCTCTGGATTTTTCAAAATCCTCTCACGAAGCGTTTCCATTAAAAATTCAATATCATCGGCTTGCATTACCAGTACATTGAAAAATTCCGTCCGGTGGACGGATCCAAATTCTTCCAGCAGCTCAATCGCCTGTCGATAACCTCTTTCAGAAACCGTAATTACCGCGTTCCATTCATACATTTTTTGTTTCCCTTCAATCGGATGTCGGCAGTTCGATTTGAAAAAAATGTCATTCCTTTTCCGGCGGTGGACGGTCGGGAAAAATATAAGGAGTCTCTTTTTCCTGAGATTCAAACACATCATCGCTGATCTCATCCAAATCGGCACTGAGAGGATACTCCGCCCTTCCCGAAGCAAGTTCTTCCCTTTCCCATATCAGTTCGGTCACCTGCAGGTGATCAATGATACATTCGAAGCCCATCACGTCGGTGAGGATTTGCATGAGAATCTGATGCTCGGCCTCACTTGGAATAACACCTTCCAGGTTAACCACTCCCTTTTTAAAAAACACTTCCAGTTCATCCCGATCGATCCGCCCGTCATTCCGGAGATTTTCCAATATTGCCTCCCGTATTTCATCATCGCTCATATCCCGATATTCACCGGGCACTTCTTTGCAGGATATCATCTCTTTGGACGGGGTCAACTTCTTGGTTTTTTCCTCATATCTTACTGCGCACCTGCGGCAGAGGCGTGCCGCCGGCAGAGCCGCCAGTCGTTTCAGAAGTATCGGTTCATTGCAGCTTTCACAGATCCCATAATTTCCAACAGCCAGTTTAGAAAGCGCCAGATCGATATCTTCAATCTGCTCCTTTTCAAGCTCGTTCAATTGGTCGTAAAGGCTGCTTAAATCCGCCTTTTGGGCTTCTTCTTCCAGTTCGATATCACGCTCGCCAAGTTTTCTCCAATCGGATTCCAACCGTCGGATTCGTTCAAAAATCTCCTGACGTTGGTTAAGGAGCCTCCCTCTTAGATAGATTAAATCTTGCTTGGTCATAACGGTTCCTCCTGCAGAAACGCGAATGGATGCAAAAATTTTTGAGACCGATTAAAAAATTTTTGGGAGTTGAAGCCGGTTCGTGACGGGGTGAAGATGATTTGAAAAACTCCTTTCTTTGAAGGATTCAATGAACGTTTTCAGCACGTCCGCATTCCGCGTTAGGATGAGTAAAAAAATCTATAAGCTATTTGAAATATACAACGATATCGCAACGAGTTCAACATGGATTTTTCATGCAGGTTCCCCTAACGCTTTTATGTTCTTTTGTCTCCATATGGAAAATGAAAGATAAAAGGATATAATAACCCGGTCTGCTGTTGCCATGAGTGAAGGCGAATCATTCAAGCTTTCAAATCCCTTGCTCATAAAATCACTTGCCCGGTGGGTTCATAAAATTCCTACGCCATTTCACCACACAATGTCTGTCCCTCTTTGACAATCTTCACTTCGTACGAGAAACACCCCTTAACAAAGATTATGCCGGTAATACCGGCGACTATAAACGGGAGGATAATCGGGTTAGGAATCGACACTTCAGGATTCTGTCCCCAAGCCGGCGGATTTTTCGAGAAAATGACTTGCTGTTGAGGTTCAAAATCGATTGACTTTCCATTTTTGTCGGCGGCAGGCGATCGTTGGTTAGATAAAATCCTGACGAAAAACCAATCACAATCATCCGTAGAAAAAAACAAAACGAATCTATTCCAGTTCATTAATTATCGGTATTCTGAACAGCCTTTTCAAGACATCGTCGAAATACCTCGGGAAGGTAGCGGTTCCAGAGTTTGATCGGCAATTGTCCCAACTCGATTTGAGACGATGCCGGGAAGGAAAACAGATACTCCATGAGATACTCGATGTTTTTGGCCAGATGCCCGCAATATGGCTGCTGCAATCGTTGTTCGATGATTCGATCCTCATGAATACATCGTCCGATCTCGCTTTCCAGCATTTCCTTGTAATCAGAGACAATGATCTCTAAATCAACGCTTTCCTCTCCCGACCGGACAAATTCAACAAAGTCCCGGTTGGCCTCCGCCGGTATCATTCCTTTTCCCTGCATGACTTTAAGTGTCCCATGGCCAAGAGAACGAGAGAGAATCCGTTCCTTGGGCGGATAAAAACGCACAATCAGGTTGATGGCATTATATTTCCCGGAGTGCGGTTCCACCTCGATTATTTCACAATCTTTCATTTGCCCCACCAAATCCATCAGGTGATCCTGTTCCGGTTCCTCGACAATTACCTTGATTCCTGCAACATCATTGATCACAAGCCGATCGGCATCTTGGATCTGCCGCCGGTAGCGCAAATCTTCCAGAAGGCGGTTTTCGGCTTTTAGGAATTCCGCTGTCATATCCTCCGGCGTCGTTACCATTTGTTGCCGGGAAACGCCCATGCGGCCCGCGCGTTCTTCGGCCAGCCGATCGGCATTTTTCTTAATGGTTTCAAAAATTCGATCGATAATCCGCCGGGCGCTCTTCTCCGCCAGCCTTCGAACGCGTTTGATCCGATTCGAACCGATATAGAGCTTCACTCCATTGCGATAAACGAAAAACATCGTTGCGTGAAACGGTGTCTCTCGAAAGAATCGCTCGGGATGATTCCGGTAGTTATGGATCATTTCTTCGATCCGTGCATCCGGGTAAGGAACATTGGTGATGATCACGTCCTTAAGATCGCCCTTTAGAGTTGTACGCCGAGTATGATAATTGCATCGGTGCAATTGACCAAATAATCGATCGGAAAAAAGCTGCAGGTACCGGGAAACATAAATGATGTTGAAATGCACAAGCCGGGTGATCTGACCTGCGTCCGAAGGGTGAGCGTCGTCGTACATCCATCGGAGGATGATATCGTGCAGCGTATTTCGATGCAGGTAACTTGTGATGGTGATCATATGATTAACGATGTTTCTTCGTAACATGAACCCGGTCGGGTCGCCTGAAAAAAGAAACCGGCAGTGAAATCATGGATCGGCAACGGGATAAAACGTCAAGCGGGTGAAGGATGATTGCCGGATTCGAGGCGATCCTGTTTAGACAACAACGACCGAGTTCTCGCAATTTCCAAACGGAGCCGGCACATATTTGTCCGCATTCCAATCGTTTTCCCATACGGTCTCGTCGATCAGGTAACGGAACTGATATTCCCTGCCCACATCCAAGTCCAAGGTAACGGTAAATACGCCGTCTTTCAATCTTTTCATCGGCGTCCGGTAAACATCCCAGCCGTTAAACTCGCCGACGATATGAACGGTCCGGGCCGATCCGGCCGCTTCCTTGGAAAGTTTGAAAGTGACTTTGCAAACCGGTTTGTTTTTTAGATACTGCTTTTTTAAACTCATCCGATCCTCCAAAATATGGGTTAAGGTTTTCCCGGGTTTTTGGGTCTAATTCCCTAAAAAGAAGTTTTCAGAGGTTGGGAAAAATTTGTGCAATTCAATGAAAAATGCGTCTTTGTTCGTGTAGTGCAGGGTATGAAAACCCTTGATGCTTGCACGTACAATGTGGTCCAAGTGATCATCGACAAAAAGAACCTGCCGCGCATTTAAGTTGAGGCGATTGAGCACATAGTCAAATACGGCCGGATCTTTTTTCGTCAGACCTGTGTGATAGGAGTTGAAAACATGATCGAAA
>JAHDSC010000178.1 GCA_018432925.1 Desulfobacterales bacterium
TGAAAAACAAGGATCAGGCCGTCAGGCAAGGCGCGCGGCGATACGACAAGCGCAGCATATTCAAGCATATGTGAGCATTGGCGAGAGCCCCGCAACGCTGAATGGCGGCCTCAGGCGCAGTTTTTCAACACCCTGTTAAAGAGTCAGGTATTTATTTTCCAATGCCCGGTACTTGGACAAACCAACGATTTCAAACATTTCTTCGAAAGAAACCATACGATCAAGATATCCGCTCGTCGATCCTCTTTCTTTAAGCTCTCTGAGAACGCCCTGCATTGCTTTCAGTGCTGACATCCAGGCCGAAGTCGGATAGATCGCAATTCGAAATCCCATCCGGTCCAATTCCTCTACCGGCAGCAAAGGTGTTTTACCCCCTTCGACGTTGTTGATCAGCAAAGGAGTCCCTTGAAAAATCTCCGCAATGCGCTTCATTTCGGAAATGCTTCGGGGGGCTTCGATAAATAAAACATCCGCCCCCGCCTCGATATAAGCTTTCGCCCGGTCTATGGCATCTTCGAAGCTGTTGACTGCGATTGCATCGGTGCGGGCGATAAGAACCAATTCTTCCGATTGTTTCGCATTTTGAAATGCTTCAATTTTTTTCACCATTTCTTCTTTGGATATTAATTGCTTTCCATCGGTGTGACCGCATCTTTTGGGCGTTATTTGATCTTCCACCTGTAAACCGGCGATCCCGATATTTTCGAATTCACGAACGGTCCGCATCAGATTCAGTGCATTTCCATGACCGGTGTCGATGTCGCAAATGACCGGAACGGTGGTCGCATTGATAATGTTTTTCGCCGTTTCAAGGACTTCGGTCATTGTGACAAGACCGATGTCCGGGACTCCTAAACGGCTGGAGGCAACACCTGCTCCCGTAATGTAAATCGCCGGAAAACCGGACTGCTCAATGAGCGTTGCGGACAAGGCATCAAAAGCTCCCGGAGCAACGATGATTTTGTCACCGCGCAGAAGTTTTCGCAGTCGAGTCGATCTTTGAACCATTTTTTAATTTCCTCCTTAAATTTCTATTTTCCGGCTGATCGGCAACCGGACAAATATCAATTTCTAGATCAATAAAGACGTAAATTCAATTAAATTTTAATCTTTTTCCATCGAATGAAATGAAGGATGATGATGCCCACAAAAAACGCAATTCCCATGTTTGTCGTTACAAATCCGATTCCCGCGATAAGAAATGTCAAAAATAGATCGGTATGGTTTTCTACATCTTTTATAAGAAGCGCCAATTCGAGTCCGGCAAAAAGAAGCAGAACGCCTAATATGGCGTTCGGAATGGATGAAAGCAATGCAATTCCTGTTTTGCCGAACACAATGCCAATGAACAGGAAAATTGCTCCGATCATTAAGTTGGCTCCACCGGTCCTTGCACCGAATCGGTAATGTGCAGCAAGACCGCCGGCGCCGTGACACATGGGCATTCCTCCGATCACTCCGGCAATGATGTTGGCAAGCCCCATTGTGCAGGCAAAGGAGCGATACGTCGCCCGCTCTGTAAGATTTCCTTTTCCAAACAAGCTATAGCAGGTATCCGCTGTTCCCATCACCGCGTTTCCCAATGTCAGAGGGATCTGCGGAAGTACAAGGAGAAAAAATCCATTTACAAAATCATCCATCGCCGGTCGAAAGATTTTCAGCGGAGTGGGCCCCATGCTGAATTCAATATTCTGAAGGGCTCCGCAAAAAATTCCGGCGACGATGCCTATCGATAAAATTACCAGGGAAGAAGGAAAGCGCTTGCTTGAAAGCAGCAAAAGCGCAATTAGAAATCCAAAGATTCCCAGGGCCGGATTAATAATCGGGCTTAGTGAAGAAACCGATATCCCCGATTGTTCGATGAAAATTTCCGGCTGGAGCACAAAATCGAGGCCCTTATTAATAAGAATGAAACCGAGACCCAATTGAATTCCTCTCATAATCGGCCGGGTGAAAAATTTTGCAATCCAGTCGATAAGGCCCGTTAGGGCAAGAACCAGCAAAATACATCCAAACAATATTGCAGAGGCGGAGATAATCGGCAAAGAAATTTTTTCCGGAAACGCAATTGCAATCGCGCAGACAACTTTTAATGGTTGCACCGGAATCGGAAGTTTAAAATACAGACCGCTGAAGATATAAAAAGAACCTACCATTACCAGAACCGTTGTAACGCTTAGTCCGCTGATAACCACCAAAGCGACCGTCAGTGGAATAAGCGTACCCAGATCTCCCAAGGATCCGGCAAATTCAACCCGGTTGAATTTGAAGGCGCCGGTCCGCATGGCTTCCTTTCTTTCGGTGGATGTTCCACCCGTCAATGGATTTTTGTTCAATCTTATCATTTACACCCAATACATACCCGGTTCGCATATTTTTAGAAATACATCTGTACCGAAATGTTTTTCAATATTTAATTTTTTCATCGTCTTCGTATATTTTTGTGCATTTGAGTGTAACAGATTAGATACAGGATTGTCGATAACCGGGTCCTGATTTTTTTATCTTGTATAGTACCTGGCTTAATCGGCGGCAACCGAAAAAAAATTTTAAATGCTTTGAATCCAATACCGCTTATACAAGGGCCGCCAAAGGCAGCCTGTGTCGCGGCAGTATATGGGTGAATGAAACTTTTCTTGGCATCTTTTTTGCTGAAACTGAATCGGCGAAACTCTTTAATTTTGAAAAGCTCGATAAAGGCAAACCACTTGAAAGGGTGGGACGCAAAGCCACTGGCCTAAGTTCTGGAATAACAGGATAAGGCGGCAGGGTTGCCGGGCGGATACAGCATCTCACATTGAGACTGTAAGTCGCGCGGTGATAATAAACAGACTCTGTGGGAGATGAAAAATGCAAAAGCGACTTTGTAGCGCAGCAAAGGTATTTTTCTGGATCATTATCATCTTATTCGCCGGTTTCTGTTCATATGCGCATTCCGCCGAAGTAACCCTAGAATGGAATGCAAACAGCGAACAGGATCTTCTGGGCTACAGACTTTACTATAAAACCGGTTCACCCGGAGGAGCGCCGTATAACGGAACCGGTGCCACTCAAGGCGCTTCGCCGATCACAATAGACATCGGATCAATCAATGCAGCTGCTCCTCAATTTACACTTACGGGGTTAAGCAACCATACAATCTACTATTTTGCTCTCACTGCCTATAACACTTCATGCGAAAGCGGTTACTCCGACGAGGTGTGCTTTAACGACGATGACAGTGATCAGATGCCGGATGACTGGGAAGAAACA
>JAHDSC010000117.1 GCA_018432925.1 Desulfobacterales bacterium
CGGCAGGTTTACGACCGCTGGCTTAAAGTCGACTGATCGGCGCGTGACGAACCATGGGAGGGTTTCGAATTGATATTCTTTTCAATGCCGCACCCTTGCTGATCGAAGGGCTCGTTGCCACCGTTATCGTCTCCCTGGCCGCTTTTTGCCTGGCCGTTATCACCGGGACTTTCGTGGGAATTGCACGGGCTGAATCCGCAAGGGCCCGGCGTTTATTGGGGCCGTATGTCGAAGTGTTCAGGGGCACGCCGCTGTTGATCCAGCTGTTTTTTATCTACTACGGCCTGCCCTCCATTGGTTTGAACTTGAACAATTATGTCGCCGGAATCGTCGGACTGGGATTGAACGGCGGAGCCTATATTTCCGAAATCGTCCGGGGAGCATTGTACGCGGTCGGACAAGGGCAGAAGGATGCAGCCTCCGCCCTCGGGTTCTCATGGCTGCAGACGATGGTCCATATCATTCTCCCCCAGTCGATTCGAGTCGCGCTGCCGCCGTTGGTCAACTCCTTTTCCGCTCTATTAAAGGATTCTTCGCTGGTTTCGGTTCTGGCGATCACGGAGCTGACCCGGGTCAGCCAGTTGATTTACACGAGGACTTTCCGTGCCTTTGAGGTGTATCTGGCTGTCGGCGCGCTCTATTTCGGCATGATTTACACGGTATCTTTAATATCCCGATACCTCGAAAGACATTTTCAAATCGCCGGTCGTTACGGTCGCTGAAAAAACGACAACTTTCCGAGTTGCGATGGAGCCCGTTATGAAATCCGTGCATATCAGCGCAAAGGTCCAAAGCCGGATCGAAAGTCTTAAGAAATCCGGCAAGGCGGGGCTTGCATTAGCGCAAAAAGCGACACGCATTATCATGGCACTCACATCGGGAAGCGCTCCGCACAAAATGGATGTGACCGGCGGTTTCACCAAGTACGGCGAAAAACGGATCCGGAATTGCCGCAAGTACGACCTTGGCTGTGGTTTTCGGCTGATTATCCTGCACCGCGGGTTGAAGCTTTTGGTTCAATTTCTGGGTACCCATGACGAATGTCAGCGCTGGCTTGAAAAAAACAGCCGACTGAAAGAAGTCGTCACCGGAAAGGGGGCATTGTTTCGGATTTCTCAAAAAGATCGGTTGCCCAGGAGCACGGACAAAATTGTTCCGGATGATGTTGAGCAGAATGCGGAAGATGAAATGCCGTTGAAATTAAACGATCGAGATCTGAGGCGCGTTTTTTGCGGACTGGTCGAATCCGCCAGAAAGCGATCGTCATGAGGCAAAAGCATATTCATCATGCGAGCGGGTCGTTTCGCGGGAACTTCGATTCTGGAAATTAAGAAAGCAGAAAATTTTTTTAATGTTTTAAAAGGAGGCGAAAACAAATGAAGAGAAGAACAAACAGGATTGGAAAGATGGGATTTTCATTGGCATTAGGCGCGGTTTGCGTGTTTGTCTCATTGGCCGTGGCCGTGCCGTCACAGGGTGAAAACATTCTCGATAAAATTGAGAAAACAGGCAAGGTCGCCATGGCATTTCGCGAAGGTTCCGTTCCCTTCGGCTATATGAATGAAAAAGGTGAATGGGTAGGTTTCGGTCTGGATCTTGGTTGTGAAATCGTCAACGCGTTGAGCGCCAAATTCCAAAAAGAAATCAGCCTTGAGAAAATACCGATGATCCCCCAGACCCGTATTCCACTGGTAGCCAACGGCACGGTGGATATCGGCATCGGGTCAACCACCATTACCCTTGCCAGGGAAGAAGTTGTCGATTTCAGTTTGCCGTATTTTCTTACCGGCACCAGGCTGTTGGTTCCAAAAGGCAGCCCGATAAGAGACTTTCCGGACCTGGCCGGTAAACGGGTCGGCATGGGAAGCGGATCGACCGCCAACATAAAAGGTATCGACAGCGCCATGGAATCCGGGCTTATCAAGCCCGCCTGTGAAAAAGTGCTGTTCGAGGAACACAACAAGGGGTTTTTGGCTCTTCAACAAGGTAAGATTCATGCCTATTTCACGGATGCCAGCATGTTGGTCGGAATGGTGGCTAAAGCTCAGAAGCCGGATGATTGGGAAATCGTCGGCAGGTACCTGACCTATGAACCCTATGGCATCATTCTCCCCGAGAACCAGGGGGAATGGCGCGATTTTGTAAACGCCGCACTCATAGGAATGATTAAAAGCGGCAGATTTGAGGAAATCTACGAAAAATGGTTCGGGCCGAAGGGCGAAGTTCCCATGCCGATGAGCACGGAATATAAAACTCTGCTGAAAGCATTAAGTTACCCTGATTAAAGTGTATACCTTGAGATGGAGGCCCTTCCAGTCAACCTTCGAGGGCCTTTATCTCTCCCGGTTCAGGGCGACGACCGGCAAGCAATCGCCGGCGATATTTAGCAGGGTGTTGAAAAACTGCGCCTGAGGCCGCCATTCAGGGTTGCGGGGCTCTCGCCAATGCTCACATATGCTTGAATATGCTGCGCTTGTCGTATCGTCGCGCGCCTTGCCTGACGGCCTGATTCTTGTCTTTCAACACCCTGTTAGGATGACGGGTCAATCATGGGTTTTCTGAATTATACATTTGACTGGAGCGTATTGTGGCGTCATCCTTATGGAAACATGTTCATAAAGGGTGTCGTCACCACCATCCACTTATCGTTACTGGCCTGGATGATCGCCGTTATTGTGGGAATCGCAATCGGCATTTTCAGGGTTTTGCCGATACGATCGTTCCGATTCGCGGGTAGTTTTTATGTCCAGATCTTTCGAAATACGCCCTTTCTGGTGCAGCTGTTTTTCTGGTATTTTGCAGCCCCTCTGTTACTGCCCGAACCTGCCCAGGAGTGGCTGTATGACAATGTGCCGAATTACGCTTACTGGGCGGGAGTCGCGGCACTGGGAACATATACGGCTTCACGGGTAGCGGAACACTTTCGTTCCGGTCTTCTGGCGATACCGCATGATCAATACCGGGCAGCCTATTCCACCGGTCTTACCACCATGCAGACCTATCGCTACGTAATTGCTCCATATGCTTTTCGAATTATCATTCCGCCTTTTACGACGGAGTTTTTAACCTGTTTTAAAAACTCGTCTCTGGCAATGACCATCGGCGTCATGGAGGTGACTCATACGGCGTATTATGTCGATTCATTTACAAGTCACGGCCTGGAAACAACAACCGCGGCCAGCCTGGTCTATCTGTGCATCGCACTGTGCGTGGCGCTTTTCATGTCGTTTGTGGAAAAGAGAATTTATATTCCGGGGATGATCGCCAGGGGTCAATAAGCCATGGATATGGATGTCATTGCCAGAAACCTTCATTTCATGCTCGGAGGTCTTGTGCTGACTTTTGAGTTGGCGATCATCACCCTGGCGGGCGGTTTTCTGGTCGGCCTTATTCTGGCCATGGGGCGCCTTTCATCCAGAGCCTGGCTCTATTACCCGGCCACCTGCTATGTCCATTTTTTTCGGGGTCTGCCCCTCATTCTGGTAATTTTCTGGTTATACTTTCTTTCACCTGTTGTTACCGGAAGATCCCTGGAAGCCTTCTACGCGGCCATCATTGCCTTTGTTGTATTTGAGGGCGCGTATTTCGCGGAGATCATACGCGCTGGGATACAGTCCATTCCCAAAGGGCAGGCAATGGCGGCGTATTCCACCGGTTTGACGCCTTTTCAATGTACGCGCGATGTGATCCTGCCCCAGGCGTTGCGCAATATGACGCCGGCGCTGGTGACACAGGCCGTGATTATTTTTCAGGACACCTCTCTGGCGTATGTGATCGGACTTAGAGAATTTTTACGCCGGGTCAATCTGGTGGACGCCCGGGAAGCAAGGTCTGTTGAACTCTACCTCTTTGCCGGCCTGCTGTATTTTACTTTTTGCTCTGCGGGCTCTTTGCTCAGCCAGCGGTTGGAAAATCGACGACAAAGGAATCGGGTTTGATTGAAATTAAAAATGTCAGCCTCTGGTATGACAAAAACCATCAAGTGCTGAATGATATCAGCGAAACCATACAAAGGGGCCAAACCGTCGTCATATGCGGTCCCAGTGGCTCGGGGAAGAGTTCGCTGCTGAGGTGTATCAACGGATTGGAATATTTCCAAAAAGGCGATATCATCGTCAATGGCGTGTCCGTACAAGATCCCGACACGAACATTCATCAGCTGCGTTCGAACATCGGGATGGTATTCCAGCATTTTGAACTCTATCCTCATATGACGGCCATGGAAAATATCACACTCGCCCCTCTCCGGGTTCGTAAGAAATCAAAAAACGAAGCCGAGAAAAAGGCAATGGAAATACTCGAACGGGTGGGGATACCGGAACAGGCGCTTAAATACCCCGCAGAACTTTCCGGAGGTCAGAAGCAGCGGGTAGCCATTGCAAGGGCCTTGGCAATGGAACCCAAAATCATGCTTTTTGATGAACCGACGTCGGCCTTGGACCCGGAAATGATCAAAGAAGTTCTTGATGTCATGATTGACCTTGCCGGGGAAGGAATGACCATGGTTGTGGTTACTCATGAAATGGGATTTGCCAGGGAAGTGGCCCATGAGATCATTTTCATGGATAAGGGGCGTATGATAGAGAAAGGATCCGGGCATGATTTTTTTAATCATCCGAAAAATGAAAGGACCCGTCAGTTCTTGAGCCGCATCCTGATATAGGCTGTCGAGAGAATAACAAGAGGCGAGCAGATGAATAGAGAAATAAAAGTTTCCATTTTATGCGAAGACCAGGCAAAAATGGGTTTCCGTGATAAAATTTTTTTAGCCCAGCATGGATTATCCATATTTGTGGAGGCTGACCGGAGGATTTTGTTTGATACGGGAGCTACAGATGTTTTCATTCATAATGCCGGTTTGCTGGGTATTGATGTATGCACCGCGGATTGGATTGTTTTGAGTCACGGGCATTGGGATCATGCCGACGGATTGAGAGCCTTTCCCGAAGAAAGCGTGGCGAAGGTGAAACTGATCGTTCACCCCAATGCGTTTGTAGACCGGAGAAATGCATCCGGACGATACAACGGCATGTTTTACAGCCGGAAAACAATGGCCCGAAGATTCGACCTGGTTCTATCCAAAGAACCCTGTCGGCTGACGGATCGCATTTATTTTCTTGGAGAAATCCCCAGAATCAATGATTTTGAAGCTCAAAAGACGGAATTCTTTTACTTGAATGAAGGCGACAAATTTCCGGATTTTATCCTGGATGATACGGCGCTCGCCATCGAAACCCAAAAGGGGCTTGTGATCATTACGGGATGTTCCCATGCGGGGATTTGCAATATTGTAGAATATGCCAGACAGGCAACCCATCAAAGCAAAGTGTTTGCGGTCATGGGGGGATTTCATCTGCTGGGTGATCGGGTTCAATTGCTGAAAACCATCGAATATTTCAAGCAAAACCCCGTTGATCATTTATATCCCATGCACTGTACGGATTTGGCTTCCTTGTCTGAATTTCACAGAGCTTTTGGAATTCAAAAATTGTGCGCAGGCGATACCATTATATTCAGATCCTAATAATGCCCGTTTGCGGGATTTTTTAGAATAAGAGAAATATGGGATAGAGGACCTGCCCGAAAATGCCATAGGCGGCCCCGGTGATTAAAAATTTCGGATGACCCGTAACGGGGGCCGTTGAATTTTCTCATACCTTTCGGACGTTCGAGATTGATCGGCGTCTTATGCCCTGCCGAAACAAAGTTTCGACGACTCGTCACCCGCTGCGAAACCGCACATCCGGATCACAAAATATAAATGAGTCTTTGGAAGGTCCCATGCCTGTGAACTCTCAAAATCCGCCGGGAATAATAACCGATTCCTATTATGGCGATTCGCTGATTTTTCCGGAAAATCCATATGCCCCGGCCGAGGCCTATGTAATCGGTGTTGACGAACTTCCCGGGTATCGGTATTTTGTCTCTCAAAATTTTATTCGACGTCGGTTCAATCGGTAAACCGGGGAAATCGATGGCACGAACTTGAATATTTGTTAAAAGTCTGTTCGGATCCAAACTCGTTCAAACAAACGATTCCTTTGATATAACCATCCAGCAGGGCGGTATGACATGGATTGGATAGCGTTAACCATTTTTTCCCTTGCCTATTTTGGAATCGCCCTCGGTAAAATCCCGGGACTCATTATCGACAGGGTCGGAGTTGCACTTCTCGGGGCCATCGGCATGGTGGTTTTCGGAGTTGTCACACCGGAGAGGGCCGTCGGTTCGATCGATCTGCCGACGATTCTGCTGCTTTATTCTTTAATGATTATTTCGGCGCAACT
Source organism: Desulfobacterales bacterium (assembly GCA_018432925.1). Taxonomy (GTDB): domain Bacteria; phylum Desulfobacterota; class Desulfobacteria; order Desulfobacterales; family JAHDSC01; genus JAHDSC01. The sequence continues at coordinate 6,288 of JAHDSC010000117.1, forward strand.
CCGGCTCGGAGGGTTTTACACATGGATCGCATTCAAAATCGTGCCTTTCTATACCCATCCGCGGATTTTTTTACTGATTATCATGCTTGTGAGCGCTTTGTTATCCGCGATATTGGCAAATGATATCGTGTGTTTTGCTTTTACTCCGGTATTGGCCCTCTCTTTGATCGAAGCGGAACTGAATCCTCTCCCCTTTCTCATCGGGCTCGCGGTTTCAAGCAACATCGGATCGGCGGCGACAATCATCGGGAACCCTCAGAATATGCTGATCGGACAGACCGGCCATCTTGATTTCGCAAAATTCTTTTTTTGGTGCAGCCCCCCGTCGCTTCTCGCTCTTTTTGCCGGGTATCTGATCATCCTGTGGATATACCGGAAAAGGATTTTTGACCGGGGAAAACCGGCGTATATTCGTCGGGATCAGCCGATGCAAGCTTTTAACGAATGGCAGACTTCAAAAGGCATCTTTGCGATCCTGATACTCATTACATTGTTTTTCTCTTCCATACCGAGAGAAATATCGGCCATCGGGATCGCCGGTATACTGCTATGCAGTCGAAAAATGAAAACCAGAGATATTATCGGACTGGTGGACTGGCATCTGATTACATTGTTCTGCGCTCTATTTGTAATTATCCATGGAATTTCGCAGGGTGATTATCTGAACCTTGTAATGAATCGGCTTGCCGACGCGGGGGTGGATCTGCGCAACCTGCCCGTATTAACCGGAATATCGGCTATATTGAGCAATTTTTTCAGTAACGTGCCGGCAACCATGTTGCTGATTCCTTTTCTCGATCCCATGGAACCGGCTCAATGGTATACGCTGGCCGTGTCAAGCACTTTCGCGGGTAATCTGTTTTTGCTGGGCAGCATCGCCAATCTGATCGTAGTGGAACAGGCCTCGGATTTTAATATCAAAATGACATTTTCCCAACATGCAGCCGTTGGAATTCCGGTAACTTTCGTGTCATTGCTGATTTTGCTTGTCTGGCTTTTGATTGTATGATTCAAGAGAATATAAACAACCGCTTGGAGATGGATTCTGAAATTTGCATTCAACTGCCTTTGAAAAGCTTTCGGAAACCATATGAACGCCGCTGTCTCTATCAGACCATGGGTATGATATTTGTCGCTTTGTCGGCAAGGCGGCATTTTCGGTTCCGACCGGGATCTTCTCGCCCCGCCGGGAAGCTGACCGATAAACTCCGGAAAAAATCGCATGACACAAGTAATCCTGCTTTGCCTGTTGACACTGGTGGCTTCCGGAATTGGAACGGCAACGGGGTTTGGGACATCCACGGTAATGATTCCGGTGATGGCTCTGTTTGTGCCGCTGCCGACGGCACTGCTTTTTGTCGGCATCATTCACCTGTGCGGGGATATCTGGAAAGTTCTCTTATTCAAGAGAGGGCTTGACTGGAAACTGATTCTTGGTTTCGGTCTCTCAGGGATTGCGGCCAGTTTTCTGGGAGCGACTCTTTCCCTTCGCGCACAGTGGCTTCCACTGGAACGGATCCTCGGAGCCTTCCTCATTCTGTATGTTCTGTATCTTTTCCTGAGGCCCGATTGGTCATTGCCGAAGACAAACGGTACGGCTCTTTGCGGGGGCTTTTTTTCCGGGCTGTTTGCCGGATTCTTCGGTGTCGGGGGAGCAGTTCGCGGAGCCTTTCTTGCCGCTTTCAATCTGCCGAAAGAAGTATACATATTCACCTCCGGCCTGATTGCAATGTTTATCGATATCACTCGGATCTCCCGTTATATCTGGGGGGGTACCCGATTACAGCAGGAGCTTCTGATCGCGCTCATTCTAAGCATCCCGGTCTCCCTCGCCGGTGCTTACATAGCAAAAAGTTTTCTGACCGGACTTCAGCAGAAATTTTTTCGCACCTTCGTCGGAGTTTTTCTCTTTCTCGTCGGCGCAAGGCTGTTGATCTGGAAATAAACAGGCCTGCCAAGGGATTTTGGGTTTTAAGGGCAAACTGCTCCGCTTTCCTCGATGATGAATGCGTCATTCCACAAGGATGAATCGATTGGACGGCGAGGCATCATCCGTGGTTAAGTAGTCTTTTCTTTTATTATCGGAGTGGGCCGGACAGTTGATTCGTGAGCGGATCGATTTTTGATAAAGGCGATTCGGTCTTTGGCTTCTTTGGGTCGGTCGGCGGCGAAAGACAAGAATCGGTGTTTTCGGTTTCCCTATAGCTTTTGTTTAACCGTGTAACAGGCGAATCGGTATTTCGGACTGAATAACATCCACAACCATTTTCCTGGAGGTTCAGCGATGGAACAGATGTATGAAAAGCTGGGAGCCTTTTATCTCGGCAGAGTCTATGACCCGGCATTGCGCAAAATCAAAGAAGATCTGATTCTTTATGATTCGAAAGATCTCACCACTCATGCCGTCATTATCGGAATGACCGGAAGCGGTAAGACCGGTTTGGGGATCGGCCTGATAGAAGAGGCGCTGATTGACAATATTCCCGTCATTGCCATTGATCCCAAGGGAGATTTGCCTAACCTGCTGCTGAATTTTCCCGAGCTTCGCCCGGAAGATTTCCGTCCCTGGATAAGCGAGCAGGATGCTTTGAATAGTGGACTTACGCCTGACCAATACGCCGAAAACCAGGCCGGGATGTGGCGAAAAGGTCTGGCTGGCTGGGGCCAGCAACCGGATCGGATCGCGCGATTGAGGGCCGCGGCCGATTTCAATGTGTACACCCCTGGAAGCCGCATCGGTCTGCCGGTGAGCGTACTGAGAAACTTTGCGCCGCCCTCCCGAAGGATCCTGGATGAACCCGATCTGCTTCGTGAACGAATTGAGACCACGGTCACCAGCCTGCTTGTACTGATCGGCATAGAGGCCGATCCCATCACCAGCAGGGAACATATCCTGCTTTCCAACATTTTTGAACTTTTCTGGTCGGAAGGCAGAAGTCTTGATCTTGCAGGATTAATCCATGCCATACAGGCTCCTCCTTTTCATCAAATCGGAGTGATGGATTTAGATCTTTTTTTTCCTCCCAGCCAGCGTTTCGCCCTGTCCATGAGGATCAATAACCTCCTGGCAGCACCCGGTTTTGAGTCCTGGATGACAGGGGAAACTCTCGATATCGGCCGGATGCTTTATTCCGAACAGGGCATGCCGAGAATCTCGATATTTACCATCAGCCATCTTTCCGATGCCCAGCGGATGTTTTTCGTATCCATGCTTCTCAACGAAATTATCGGCTGGATGCGGAGTCAGTCGGGAACCTCCAGTCTTCGGGCTATATTGTATATGGACGAGGTTTTCGGCTATTTGCCGCCGGTCAGCAACCCGCCTTCGAAAGCGCCGCTTCTGACTTTGATGAAACAGGCACGCGCTGTCGGACTGGGGGTGGTTTTATCCACCCAGAATCCGGTGGATCTGGACTACAAGGGCCTTTCCAACACGGGAACATGGTTCATCGGCAGGCTTCAGACCGAACGTGACAAAGAGCGGCTCCTTGCCGGACTCGAAGGGGTCGCGGGAGGAAGTGGATTTGACCGGAGTCGAATGGAGGAGATTCTTGCCGGACTGGGGAAAAGGGTATTTCTTCTGCATAATGTTCATGAAAACGAACCCGTCATCTTTCAGACCCGGTGGACCCTGTCGTATCTGTGCGGTCCGATGACCCGTGAGCAGATCCGGATTCTGACGGCCTCCAAAAAAGCGGCGAAAATATCCGCCGAACCGATCCGCGCTGCCGGAAAAACCGAGCGAGAGGCGATTTCTTCCAAACCTGCCCGAGCCGAGGCGGTTCCGCCGGTGATGCCTCCGGGTGTAGAAATATTTTACCTGGCCGGATCCGGGGCGGGTCACGGGTTGGTCTATTGTCCCGGTGTAGCCGGGAAGGTGGACATTCATTACTTCAGTTCCGGTCATCAAATTGATCTTACCAAAAGCCTGACCTTTGCGGTCGAGTTCCAGGACACCCCATGGGCGCTGGACTGGAATCAAGCTTTCGAATTCGATCCGGTAAACCTTGAAAATTCGCCTCTCCCGGGCGCGGACTATGCCGGACTGCCGTCCGCGGCGATGAAGACCGGTGCTTTCCGGAAATGGAACAAGGATTTTTTAAGTTGGGTGAGCCGGGATCAGCCATTGCTGCTGTATCGTTCCGCACGATTGAATATGACCGCCGGACCGGGTGAATCCGAGGGAGAATTTCGGGCCCGCCTTTCTCAGGTTCTCCGGGAAAAACGTGATCTGGAAGTGGAAAAGCTCCGAAGGAAATACAGTACTCAATTCACCGCGTTGAAAAACCGGATGCTGCGGGCTGAACAGGCCGTTGCCCGCGAAAAGGATCAGGCCCAATCCAGCAAGATACAAACCGCCGTTTCTTTCGGAACCGCGATTATCGGAGCCCTCCTGGGCCGGAAGGCGATCAGCGCGACTTCCGCATCGCGTGTCGGAACCGCCATGAAATCGGCCGGGCGAATGCGTAAGGAACAGATGGACATCGACCGCGCGCGTGAAACCGCCGAGTCTTTGAAGGATCAGATCGCCGAACTTGAGATGCGCCTTCGGAAGGATATTGATGGGATTGAGGCTTCACATGACCCCGGAAACGAAGAACTGGAAAAAATCAGCATCCAGCCGAAGCGCACGGAAATAACACAGAGGTTATTCGGGCTGGTATGGATACCCTATCGTAAGGATGCCGGGGGCAGATTGAGTCCAGACTGGCGTTGACGGGGCGGCTGGTTTCCGGATACCCGCCGAATTTCGGTTGCCTTTTCGTTTCTTGTTCTTTTTTCGAGGCTTATACCGTATATATCACGAGCGGAGCTTGCGGGAGCCGCGGGCAGACGTCATTCAGATTTTAAAAAAGAGGATTTTCCCGGAAGGAAAACCCGTTACGAGGGCGCCTGTTGCAGTTTCTCTTTCATATCCCGCACCAGTTTCTTATAATCCGGGTTGTCCGGATCGATTTGCAGGGCCTGCTTAAAATCATTCAGCGCTTTATGTATATTTCCCTTGCTCTTCCAGGCTTCTCCCC
>JAHDSC010000087.1 GCA_018432925.1 Desulfobacterales bacterium
ATCTGGAATAGTGAATAACAACTGATAAAAGCCTGCTTTATTGAGGGAGATGGCGCTCTTTTAAAATTTAGCAACTTGCCTTTCAGGTGAAGAGACGGCTGTGGATCTTGCGCTCGATCTTCTGGCCATGGATTTGAGCAACGATCCCGATCCAGTTCGATTTGACGGCACGCCGCCGAAATTGGAAAAAGAGTCCGTGCTTCTGGCATCGCTTTTCGATATCGCGGGCTATCTGGTCCGCACGGTATTTGCCGATACCGGCGCTGACGATGCGGTTTTCTATTACATCAACGACCATCTCGGAACGCCGCAGATGATCATCGATGAAACCGGCAATATTGTCTGGAGAGGAGAGTATCAGCCGTTCGGCAGCGTGAATGCGGCTGTTTCGGACCTGGGGAATCATTTCAGGTTCGCGGGACAATATTATGATGCCGAGACCGGGCTGCATTATAATTATCATCGGTATTATGATCCGAGGACAGGGAGGTATCTGAGGTCTGATCCAATTGGGTTGACAGGGGGGATAAATCTTTATGCTTACGTCCTGAATGATCCAATTAATGCGGTTGATTCCTATGGTTTAGTACGTTGGAGGGCCGTGGGAAAGGGCACTGTAAAAACTATTTTTGGGGCCGCGGCAGTTGTGGGCGGAGCTTCCGCAGCAGCAACGCCAACTGGCATTGGTCAAGTTCTAGGCACAGCTGGGGTTTTAGCGGGTAGCTCTGCTATTGGCTTCGGGGTTACTCAAATTGTTGCTGGATTTACGGAAAATGAGATCCCTTTCGTGGGAGTTAAAGAAGCTGTAATTCAAGAAACAACATCAGGTTTGGCACAAAAAAATCTTCTTGCAGCAAGTGAAATCTTGGATTTGATTCCAGGTCTCGCCAGTGGAAATCCTTCCCGATTGGTTGAAGCATTAAATATCATTGAATATGGTTTATCCATAGGCAAAAGTGTTGATGAAATACTGGAAGAAGTTGAAGAAGCTGGTCTACTAAAACCAGACCCATGCAATTAAGGATATTCAATGGAAGATTATATTTTTTTATCAATGTGTTTCATCTTTGGAATACTTTTTATATGGTATTCTAAGCATGAAAAATCCTACACAAAAACGGCTGCTGTTCAAGGTGAAGAGATCGCGAGGAAAAGGTTTCGGATTATTAGAGTTTGTGGTTATTTCCTGATAATAGGTGCTATCGTCTTTGGATTGTTTTTTATTTTCGACGTATAAAAGGTGTCAATGATCGCCTTAAGGGATTAGGGTCAAATTTTGAATAGTGAATAACAACTGATAAAAGCCTGCTTTATTGAGGGAGATGGCGCTCTTTTAAAATTTAGCAACTTGCCTTTCAGGTGAAGAGACCGCGGTGGATCTTGCACTCGATCTTCTGGCCATGGATTTGACCAATGATCCCGATCCCGTTCGATATGACGGCACGCCGCCCAGATTGGAAAGAGAGTCCGTGCTTCTGGCATCGCTTTTCGATATCACCGGATTGATGGTCCGCACGGTATTTGCCGATACCGGAGATGACGATGCGGTTTTCTACTACATCAACGACCATCTCGGCACCCCACAGATGATCATCGATGAAACCGGCAATATTGTCTGGAAAGGCGATTATCAGCCGTTTGGAAGCGTGGATGCGGTTGTTTCTGACCTGGGGAATCATTTCCGGTTCGCGGGACAGTACTATGACAGCGAGACCGGGCTGCATTATAACTACTTCAGGTATTATGATCCAGGAACGGGGAGGTATCTGACGGCGGATCCGATAGGGTTGGCTGGAATGGATCCAAATCTTTATAGGTATGTCCTAAATAATCCGGTGAATCTGGTTGATCCTTGGGGATTGTTTGTGAAGACAAGGGGGTCGCATCTCAATTATTAATTATTGAAGATGAAATAAGAAAGCCAAGTGCTGAAAAATAAATAGAAGCCATCTCAAAATAAATTATGTGTATACAAAAATATAACTAGACATTGCATCCTGAATATGTA
>JAHDSC010000033.1 GCA_018432925.1 Desulfobacterales bacterium
GCGGGAAATCTTTTAAAATGTTTAAATCCTCTTTCATTACACACTCCTTTTCCTTTTCTTGAAACCCTATGATTATGCGAAACATCAAAAAAAATCTCCCAGCCCACAAAAGGGCTGGGAGATTGCACCCTGTTTACTTCATCTCCCAAATAAAACCGCAGCAGCAGTTTTCGGAATCATAGGAGCAAACGGAATCCTCGGCCGTTTGAACAGTTCCTAAGAAATCGGCAGGTCTTCTGGCTTCTCCGCCCGCTCGGCGGCCTTCCCATCGCCCGGAAGCGACAGTGGCCGATTCATTGCCAAACGGGTTCCCTGCCCACGATTTCGGGCAGGGCGGAGTCACAGCGGCGGGACCACAACGGAATTGCACCGTTTTCCCTATTGAGCCCTGAATGATAGCAGGCACCGATTTTTTTTAAAAATAACTCGGAATGATCGGGAGGAACGAATCGATTCGTTCCTCCCATGGAGTATGCTTCCGGCACAAAAAAACAAGGAAGCACAGGAGCCCTTAATAACAAAAAATAATTGAAGACCAGCCAAAAAAAATCCCCGGATCGAAATTGATTCGATCCGGGGATGTCCCTTTTTTATCTCCATGATCTTCCGGTAAACCCATGATCCGCGTGGGTTGTGCCTATTGTTCAATCAGGTTTTCTGACTCTCGGATTATCCTACTAACCGCGCCTTCCCATCCCGAAGTTTATTGAATTGGGACAGTGACATTTATGCGGTGTTCGTCCCCGATTACAGCGGCGGGCCCGTCTCCGATTTCCACGGAGTTCCCTGTTAAGCTCAAAATGAGCATCTGAACACTTATTATGTTGTGTTTGTTACTATAAAAAAATAAAACGAATGTCAAGAAAAAGATTGTAACAAAAAAAGGTTGTAAAGGATATGGCTCTATGTTCCCAAAAATTAGGATTTAGCCGGAAGTTGTGGAACGTGGAATAAAAACAGCGTACCCTTCGGTTCCTTGTTGGAAGAAACAAAATGAGGATAGGCTTGTGAAGAAGTTTATCCTTCTTCTCATGGGGCGGTTTTCCGGTAACATTTAATATGAGGCAATTCGTTACCCAATTTAAACTTGACAATCAGAAATCAGATTTATTAAGTTATTTTAATAAAAATTTGTTTGTAATTAATCAGAGGCGTCCGAGAAGACTTAATTGGGAACCCCGTGGAAATCGGGAGCGGACCCGCCGCTGTGACACTCACTCTTTCATGATATTTTGAAAGATGCCCTTTTCGGCAATGAACGCCACTGTTCAATTTTGTTTGAATGGGAAGGCCGCTGCAAGGGGAGTGAAGCCAGAAGACCTGCCTATGATTGTTTAGTAAAATCTATCGGGTAATGTAGTTTTTTTACTGAAACAAACAAAGTTGTTTGGGATGAAAACGGTATCCCCACGCCCATCAGGGCGTGGGGATTTTTTTTGGTGCATTGATCCGACAAAGAGGGTTCGTATAGGAGGCATTCCATGAAGATTGTATTCGTGTACGGCCATATGTTTAATGCGCATACCTGGTCCCAAGTATGCGTCATGCTTCGGGGAAGTGGTATCGCCGGTTTTTTCTCTCAGCTACAAACCGCGGAAAAGCAAAGGCCTTTGTGGAAAAGGATCGCCACCACCGGAAAGGTGACAAAATGGGTTTTTGACGAGGAGAATCAGGAACCATGAAAAAAGGCTTGCTGATGGTGTTCACCGGCGACGGAAAAGGCAAGACCACCGCCGCACTGGGGCTTGCCCTGCGCAGTGCCGGACATGGTCTGAAGGTCTGTTTTATCCAGTTTATCAAAGGCAGCTGGAAGTACGGCGAGTTGGAGGCTGTCAATAGGTACCGGGACCTCATCGACTTTCACGTAATGGGCAGAGGGTTCACTTGGAAATCGAAGGATATGGGAAAAGACAAAGAGGCGGCGAGGCAAGCCTGGCGGTTTGCCCGGGAAGCCATGGCTTCCGGACGCTATCATCTGGTCGTACTCGACGAGCTGACCTATCTCCTGAAGTACAGGATGATCGAAATTGAGGCGGTACTGGCGACACTGGTCAATAAGCCCGCGGGCCTGCATGTGGCCGTCACCGGCCGGGGTGCGCCGGAGGAGATTCTGGCCGCCGCCGACCTGGTGACGGAAATGCAAGCGGTAAAGCATCCCATGAAGGCCGGAATCAAGGCCCAGAAAGGAATCGAGTTTTGATCGCGCATTGCTTTTTCAAAATCAGCACCCATCGGGTGAAGCCAGAGATGTAAAACAAAGACCGGCACCGGGTGGTAAGTTTTCTCCAACGCCGGGAATTCGACAGCTTCGAAAAAGTATCCGTATTGAACCATGAATATTCGCTACCTCATCTTATCCCTGACTACCCGCTGTAACCTGGCGTGCGCCTATTGTTACAACGGCGAGGTCCGGGAATTCATGGATATGTCTGAAGCGGTTCTGGATAAGGCGCTGGATTTGGTCGAACCGGGTAACGACCCATTTCACCTCCAACTTACCGGAGGTGAACCCACACTGGTTCCAGCATTGATCGAGCATGCGGTGCGGCGAGCGCGGGGCCTCACACGACCTTGTACGATTGGAATTCAGACCAATGCAACGCGCGTGACCCCGGATCTGGTAAAATTATTCAAAAGGTTTGATGTCCGGGTGGGAGTCAGTTTGGATGGTCCGCCCTCGATCCATCAGGCCTTACGGGGACAGGTTGCGAAAACCCTGAGCGGCCTGCGGATTCTCGAGAACCACAATTTTCCGTTCCGTGTGACCACGGTTGTGTCACAAAGCAATGTGGGCCACCTGGACCAGTTGGTTTATATGTTGGCCGGATTTGCCCAGGCGCGGGGTATCGGGCTGGATTTGCTGGTTCGTAAAGGCCGTGGCGGCCGGGGAGACACGGTTGAACCGGCCGATGTGCCTTCGCTGCGCAGTGGTGTGCGTTCCATGCTTTGGGTCCTGAAGGCAATCAATGATCGCCGAATGACGCCTTTACAGTTGCGGGAACTTGAGCTCCTTAAAAAAGTTTCCGCCGCAAGGGGTCAAGAGCAGCGTTTCTTTTGTTACGCCTGCCGGGGTGAGAGCGCCGCCGTGCATCCGGACGGACGCCTGTTCCCTTGCGGCCAGACACTGGTGGATGCACGGTTTGCTGCCGGCGACGTGTGGAAGCCCGACCCGGAACGATTGAAGCTTCTCAGCGCTTACCGACTAGCAAACGAGCAATGCAACAGGTGCCCGGTGAACGGACGATGCCCGGGCGAGTGCCCGAGTCGGCTCCACTACAATCAAGCAGATGCCCCTGCGTTGGCATGCGAACTGTATCGGACATTGTGGAGGGAAATCGAGGAACAATGAAAATAAGAACCCCGTAGCATTGCGACATGTTTGCAAAATGTTCAACTTCGTTCAAGTCTAAGGAAGATGAAAATGAAAAAGCTGAAAATTGCATTAATTCATTTGGACATACACCATAAACAACCGGAGAAGAATCGCAAAGCGCTTATCGCACGGATTGCCGAGGCCGCCCAACAGGGCGCGAGAATAATCGTCGGACCGGAGTTGGCCGTTTCCGGATACTCCTTCAGCGACCGCAACGACATGACCGACTGGGCGGAGACCGAAACCGGCCCCACTTTGACCGCCTTGGCGGAGATGGTGCGGGGTTTCGGCATCCATGTCTGTATCGGTTTGGCTGAAAAGGATGCCTGCACGGGTATTCTTTACAACAGCGCGTTTGTCCTGGACCCGGATGGAAAGATTGTTTGCCGGTACCGTAAGATCAATGCCGAGAGCCGCTGGGCCTGTCCCGGAGATTCCAAGCAGGACAACACCTTCGAGACACCATGGGGGCGCATGGGCGTATTGATCTGTTCGGATTCTTACTACGGCCTGATGCCCCGCGTCACCGCCCTGCGTGGTGCCGATCTGCTCATTGTTCCGGCTAACTGGCCGCCATCCGGACTGGACCCCCGTGAGCTGTGGCGTGCGCGGGCCATGGAAAACGGCTTTTACCTTGCTGCCTGCAACCGCACCGGCGTGGATCTGACCATGGATTGTCGCCAGGCCCCGTCATGTGGCTTCGACCCTCGGGGTCGAATGCTGCTTGACGGAAAAAACAGCGAATCCCAAATCTTTTGGCTTGATTTGCCGTTGACGTCCAAGGGTCGCCTGAACGACCTGCTGCGCCGGAAGTGCCTGGCCGGCCGTCGACCGCAACACTACCATGACTGCTATTTGAACCTGCGTTTAATACGGGATCTGACCGGGTTTTTGAATCTGCCGCAGCCGGGAGACCTGAAACTTCACTGCATTGTCCCCCAGGGAAACGAGCATCCAGCGGATGCACTGGAACGAAACACTACAAGCGATGCACAGGCAGCGGGAGGTTTGTATCTTCTACCCTCGTTTGCCTATTCGGATACCGCCCTGGAAAAGATCGCACGGAACGCCCGGAGCAAAAAGCTCGGCGTTGTAACCTGCAATCCGGACAGTGCCGATCATCGTTATTATGCCTTTCAGGAAGGTTTAGATATCCGTCAATGGCAATTGCCGCCCTGGCCTTTTGGCAACGACACAACGATCCCCCGCATCGACTTCGGACCGGCACGATTGCTTCTCGTCCCTTTTGCCGCAATGGCTCATCCGGAGCTGGCCGTGGCGGCCGCAAAACAAGGGTGCGATTTGGCGCTTGCTCCAACGGATCGGCTTTCACCGGAGCATCGGTTGCTGGCCGGCGTCCGGACAATCGAGAATCTTGCCATTGCCGTATGCGCTCGAAACGGCGCCGGTATCTGGGTTACTCCCGAGGGACACCATCGGTGGGAAGAGGCGGCTGCCGGACCGGGCGAAGTCTGCCGCTACGACCTGGATACTCATCGAACGCGCATGAAAAGATTTCAGGATCAAATCGATTTCGAGGTGTTGCTGCGTCAACCACCTTCGGCATCGGATTAGTAAAAACCATGATGTCCCGGCATGAGGTTAGCGCTTATGATTTCTCTCCTGCAAACGGATTAAAAAGCTTCTCCTCGCCGATGGTGGTTTCCGGGCCGTGTCCGGTGAATACCCGCACATGATCTTCCAGCATAAAAAGCTTTTTTCGAATGGCGGATATCAAGGTGTCGAAATTTCCTCCCGGAAGATCCGTCCTTCCGATCGAGCCTGCAAAAAGGGTGTCTCCGACAAACACGCTTCCGTCAGTATAAAGCGAGATTCCACCAGGACTGTGCCCCGGCGTGTGAATCACATGCAGTGTAATTTCACCGAAAGAAATGGTGTCTCCGTCTTCCAGGGTCCGGTCGGGCGGAGGGGAATCCTCCGCAAAAAGACCCCAGGCAGCGGCACTGGCCGAGATCCGTTTCAGCATGGGCGCGTCCAGCGGATGAATCAGAATGGGTGCACCGGTTGCGTCCTTTACTTTTTTGTTTGCACCCGTATGGTCAAAATGCCCATGGGTATTGATGATGAATTTTAATTTCAGTTCCGATTCAGCAAGGGATGATAAAATGGTTTCCGCCTCATCACCGGGATCGATGACGACCGCATCTTTCGTTTTTTCACACCCTAAAATGAAACAATTGGCCATTATCGGTCCAACGGGCAAGGTTTTAATAATCACAACAGCCTCCTGTAAAACACATTCCTGGTATGCCGAAGAAAATTCTGAAATCCGGTGCTATAAAAATTGAAAACTATGTGTTTACGTGCCAACATACGTTGACTTTCCATCAACGGCTTTTCAACCGTTTCGGTTTGGGATAACTTTCAAATACCTTTTCCGACTTCAATATTTCTTCTTCCGATAAGGCATAATCTTTTAGGTTTCCTGAAAAATACCTGTCGTATGCTCCCAAATCGAGAAGTCCGTGACCGCTCCAACTGAAAAGGATCACCTTTTCCTTGCCCTCTTCTTTGGCCTTTCTTGCTTGATCAACTACGCAGGCTAACGCATGATTTGTTTCAGGCGCCGGTATGATTCCTTCCGTCCGCGCAAGCAACACGCCGGCTTCGTATGAAGCAAGCTGGGTTACCGCCTTTGGTTCGATCATTCCCTCAATAACCAACTGGCTGACCGTTGGGGCCATTCCATGATATCGAAGCCCGCCCGCATGAAGCGGCGGCGGTACAAACTCATGCCCCAGACTGTACATGGGGAGAAGCGGTGTATACCCAGCCGTATCGCCATAATCATAGACAAAAGGGGATCGCGTCAACGTCGGGCAGGCGGCCGGTTCAACGGGGTAAATATCGATTTCTCTGCCGTTGATCTTATCGTAAACAAAAGGAAAGGCAAGGCCGGCAAAATTGCTTCCGCCTCCCGCGCATCCAATAATGATATCCGGGTACTCTCCGATCTTTTTCAACTGTTTTTTCGCTTCGAGACCGATAATTGTCTGATGCAGCATTACATGGTTCAGAACGCTTCCCAATGAGTAACGCGATTTGCCGGTTTTATCGCTGACCGCCGCTTCAATGGCCTCACTGATCGCGATCCCGAGGCTGCCCGGCGTATCGGGGTTTTTCGCCAATGCATCCCGACCCGCCTTGGTTTCCGTACTCGGGCTTGCAATGCATTTTCCACCCCAGGCCTCCATCATGGATTTTCGATAGGGTTTCTGGTCGAAACTGACCCGAACCATGAATACCTTGCATTCAATTCCAAACTGACAGCATGCAAAAGAAAGAGCGCTGCCCCACTGGCCGGCTCCGGTCTCCGTGGTCATCCGCTTAATACCGAAAACTTTATTGTAGTATGCTTGAGGGACGGCGGTATTCGGCTTGTGACTTCCGGGAGGACTGACGCTTTCGTTTTTGAAATATATTCTGGCAGGGGTACCCAGTGCCTTTTCCAGTGAAAGTGCCCGTACCAGGGGGGATGGACGCCAGATACACAATACTTTCAAGACGTCCTCAGGAATATCGATCCATCTTCGGGTACTGACTTCCTGTTCGATCAGATTCATGGGAAAAACCGGGGCGAGGTCTTCGAGCTTGATCGGTTTGCCATTGGAATCCAAAGGAGGGTTCATTTTAATGTCTGCGAGTATGTTATACCATTTTCTAGGAATCTCGTTTTCTGTTAAAAAAACTTTCCGAACATTCATATCACTCTCCCGGTTATTGATCTGTTTTGTTTTCCAAGCTATCGAGATTTAAATCAATATCACCTTTTTCAAGGGAAATGCGAATCCCGTCAAGAATTCCATTGATAAAAGCGCCGGAATCTTCAGTACCGTACCTTTTTCCCACTTCAATCGCTTCGTTTATGGTAACTTTCGGTGGAATATCCCGGCAATACAGCAGCTCGTATACCGCGATTCGGATGATATTCCTGTCGACGCATGACATGCGGCTGATTTTCCAGTTGCTGGAAAACCGCTCGACAATCGAATCGATTCCGCGTTTGTTATGTATGACACCCTTTACCAGCTTGAGGAAAAAAGGCAAGGAATTCTTGGAGGGAGTAAAATTGCCGCAGAAAAGTTCCAGGTTTTCCGACGATTCGTCCCGGCTTACATCCGTATAAAAGAGTGCCTGCAGGGCGAGTTCTCTTGACCTGCGCCGATTCCCCATGGTTAGGCCCGATCCAAAACC
>JAHDSC010000123.1 GCA_018432925.1 Desulfobacterales bacterium
AAGGTTGAACGCCTGTTTGCTTGGATACAAAATTTCAGGCGCTTGGTTGTAAGGTATGAATATCACGTTGAAAACTTTCTTGGCATGGTGCAGCTCGGGTGCGCGATAATTTTACTTCGTTTATTTTGAGATGACTTGTAAATGGGCATTAATAAACGTCTTGTTTTTTAGATAGATGTAACAAAGCAGATTGTTATCTTCATCATATTTTTCGTTGTCGAATTTTAAAAAAACTTTCTGCCCTTTTAATTGGTCCATAAGATACTGGATGGCTTCCATATTATTGACTTTTTTTTCTTTCACTCCAATTAATCGGATAACCGAATCATTGTTAAGCCTTAATAATTCAGAGTTGATAATTTCTTTTACTGAATAGTATTCTTCGCGTTCTTTGCTGTTTTTATCGATCTTTGATCCGAATTTGAGCTTCTTCGGGTCAATCTTTTTATCGAATTTGTGTGGATCTCTGAAAATGTAGGGCAATTTATCGATTTCTTCGTTTACGTCGGATTTTACGTTATCCGTCAAAAAGATATATTGATTTCCTGAAAGGTCTTTTTGGTATACATTTAGCTTTTCATTAATTTTGGGAATGTATTCCTCGTTTATTTCATAGCCGACCGAGTTTCGTCCTACGTTGCGTGCCGCGAGAGAAGTGGTTCCGCTCCCCAGGAATGGATCCAAGACCGTGTCTCCGTAAAAAGCAAACATTTTAATGAGTCTGGCAGGCAATTCTTCCGGAAACATGGCAAGATGGCCATTTTGTTTAACACCTGCAAAATTCCAATGACCTGAGAAGTATGTGTTCCATTCTTCCTTGGTCATGGCGGATCGTTCTTTATTTTCCTTTAATGGTTTTGGTGGGCTGCCTTGTTTTTTAAACAGAAGAATGAACTCGTAGTCGATTTTTAAAATCCCATTACGAGGATATGGAAAACTCCCCAAATGGTTGCTCCACCGGTCGTATTGGTTGTTGTTACTTTCTGCCAAATGATCGCTCCCATATAGTCAAAGCCGATGGTCTCGCAGAATTTGATAATTTCCGTTCGTATGGGGATGACCTTATAGCGGCCGTAATACACTGAACGAGCAAACTGGTCTCCTATATTTATACAAAGACGGCAGCCTGGATACATTACCCTATGGCACTCTTTCCAGACAAGGTTTAAGTTGTTTATATAGCTTTCATAACTATCGTGAAAACCAATTTGTTGATTTATCCCATAATCTTTCAATTGCCAGTATGGAGGGGAAGTTATTACTAAATGAACCGATTCGTCGGATAGTAAATTCATTTGACGACTATCACCGTGAATTATCCTATGAATGGTTTTCAATTTTTACTCCGGTTCCTTGCAAATTCTATTTTTGTTGATCAAATGCATTATGATACACGCTCAACGAGACTGTCGAAAAATCCTTTTTCACAGGATTTTTGTGAAAGAAAAGTGAAAAGACAAGAAGGCTGAGATTTTCGCGGAGAATAAATGCCTGGCACAGTATAATGGCGGAAACGGTTGGACAAGGCACAACCCATCATGCCTTTACAGCCGGCTTTTCAGCCTGATCCTCTATTGTGCCGTCGCCATTGCATAACTTTTCCCAAAGTTGACGATCTTTTCAATATTATGCACCAGTCAGTAAAGCATCCATTGGATGTTTACTTTTATACTACCTCGCAAGGTAAACCTGTCCATCCTCTTGCATGCCCGAATGTTGCCGAAAACCGGTTCCACAATCCCCAGCCGCTTGCTGTAAAAATAGGCATTAATTTTTCGATGTTTTCATTCCAATATGAGAATCGTGTGGAAACCAACAACAAGCCTGTATTCAGGCCGGATCCAAAATTATAGCTGATGGAAAAAGTACGTCAGGTGATGTGTTACCATCATTACGCCTATCGAACCGAACAAACCTGTTGCGATTGGATAATCCGATTCATCAAGTTTCACTGTGCGAAAACTCATCCCTGGCAGATGGGTAAGGGCCATATTGAAACTTTTTTGATCCAGCCGGTTACCGACGTCAAAATTCACCGAAATTTGCATGCATGTCATGGAAAAAGACGAATCGGCTGTTTCAAGCCCGTTGGACCGTCTCATCGAAAAGGCATCCGAAAACGCACTTCTTTCACACCAATGTATGGATTTCGTTAACACGAGACAAAACTTTCGTAAAGGAAAACCTATCGGCAAACAAGGAAAGATGGGTAAACCCAGGCAAACAGAATCACAAAGAATCCATCGGCAGATCCATCTGTTTATCCATTAAAAAAGATGCCACGCAACGGCTCCGTGGCCGGCGAAGCGGCAATCGGCTGCGATCGGTCGGCCAAAATGAGCTTGAATTTTTATGCCTTCGGACATAAATTGAAGAAAGTTCCTGTATCCGGGTTTTTTCCGGTAGCGAAGCGTTCTGAAATCACAGGGAAACGATTTTCGTCTTTGCCCGGATACAACCCACAGCGGAAGACTCGTACGATTAGTTCCCCGGCCTTTTAAAAAATAACACGGAACACGATTGATTCCGGGTATCATGGTTTGGAAATGACGATTCGCGACAAAAAGCATATCCTCGTCACCTGCGCCATTATCGAGCGTGACGGTTTCGTCCTTGCCGCTCAGCGCAGCGCCGTCATGAGCATGCCGCTCAAGTGGGAATTTCCCGGAGGAAAGATCAAAACGGATGAAAGTCCGGAGAAATGTCTGCGCCGGGAGCTTGCAGAGGAACTGGACGTAAAAATAGCGATTCAAAAGCCGTTGGCGCCGACAACCCACGAATACCCGGAATTCACGGTAACGCTGTATCCTTTCATTTGCTCCATCGTCGGCGGGGAAATCAAACGTAACGAACATGCGGCCATAACCTGGCTGCCTTCAGGCGCGCTCTTTACGCTGGACTGGGCCGAAGCGGACCTTCCGATTCTCGCCGCCTACCTCCGGCAACTTCAAAGGTAAGACGTCGGCGGCCTGGGAATTGCGTGCGCGGACCGCAACACCAGGGGGTAGCCCTTTCAACTCTGTATTCAGATAAGGAGGGAGAAAAATGCGGATTTCCGGTGGACAACTGGTTGCACGGACGTTGAAGCAGGCAGGGGTCGGAACCATTTTTACCCTTTGCGGCGTCCATATCGTCGATATTTACAACGGCTGCGTCGATGAAGGCATCCGGATCATCGATGTGAGACACGAACAGACGGCGGCGCATGCCGCGGAGGCATGGACCCGTCTCACGGGCGTTCCCGGGGTGGCCGTTGTAACCGCCGGGCCGGGCCTGACCGATGCCGTCACCGGCGTTGCCAATGCCTTCCGCAATCAGACCCCCATGCTCCTGATCGGAGGACAGGCTCCGAAACAGCAGTTGTTGAGGGGCGGATTGCAGGAACTCGATCATTTGTCTCTCATGAAGCCCATCACGAAATCATCCATTTCCGTTTCCGACACCAAACGGATTCCCGAACTGATGACGCTTTCGCTGAGAGAAGCTTACAACGGCCGCCCGGGGCCGGTTTTTATCGAAATTCCCATGGATGTCCTCGACGCCGTTGTGGAACCGGAGCAGGTTGAGTTTCCCGTAAATTTCCGTTCCATGGGCCGTACATACGGAGATCCGGCTCTGATTCAGGAAGCGGCCGAACTTCTGGAAGGAGCGGAGCGGCCGGTCATTCTCGCCGGGGGTCAAATTTGGCACTGCCGCGCGGAAAAGGAACTGGCGGGGTTTGTGGAGACGAACGGCATTCCCGCCTACCTGAACGGCGCAGCAAGAGGGTGCCTGTCCGGGGAGTGTTCTTTTTTTCTGATCCGTTCCCGAAGGCACGCGCTCTCCCGGGCCGATGTGGTCATGATTATCGGAACCCCCATGGATTTCAGGCTTGCATACGGCAAACGGATCGCCGAAAAAGCGAAAATCATCCAGATGGATCTGGATTACGGCGAACTGGGACACAACCGTGATATTCATACCGGGATTCAGGGAGACGCAAAGGCGATTCTGTCGCAGCTGACTTCCGTAGTCCATTCGACCCGGCGGAACCGCTCCTGGATCGAGGAATTGCGAAAGATCGAGGCCGATCTGATGGAAAAAGACCGGCCTTTTCTTCACTCCGATGCGGTCCCCGTCCATCCCCTGCGTCTTGCCCGGGAAATCCGGGATTTTATGCCGCAAGACGCCGTTTTTATCGCTGACGGAGGTGACGTGGTCACCATGTCCGCGAGTATTCTTACTCCCGGCTTGCCGGGGCGATGGCTCGATCCGGGTCCCCTGGGTACTCTCGGCGTGGGAACCCCTTTCGCCATCGCCGCCAAAGCGGCCATGCCGGATTCGGAGGTCTTTGTCCTATTCGGCGACGGCGCCTTCGGGCTGACCGGCTTTGATTACGATACCCTGATCCGTTTCGACCTGCCCGTTATCGGCGTGGTGGCGAACAACGCCGCATGGAACCAGGTTCGCTATGGACAGATGGAAAAATATGGGCGTACGAAAGGAGAGGTGGCCAACCGCCTTGCACCCCTGCGCTATGATCGCGTTGTGGAGGCCATGGGCGGGCATGGAGAACAGGTGACGGAACCTTCCCAGATCCGCCCCGCGCTGGAGCGGGCCCGGAAATCGGGTAAGCCGTCCTTGATCAATGTCATGGTCGACCCCGATGTGTTCAGCTCCGGCACGAAGCAGCAATCCATGTTCAAATGAAGACCCGGTAAGAATCGGGCCGGACCTGAGCGGTGGCCGAATTCAGATCATGAACCCTGCGCTTCGCTTGACTGGGGGCGGTATCCGTTTTATACCCGACATCGGCGACACACGGGCTTCAAGCGTTTATGCCCCGGTATCTCAATGGGTATCTTGGGCGCATCGCCTTTAACAGGGTGTTGAAAAACTGCGCCTGAGGCCGCCATTCAGCGTTGCGGGGCTCTCGCCAATGCTCACATATGCTTGAATATGCTGCGCTTGTCGTATCGCCGCGCGCCTTGCCTGACGGCCTGATCCTTGTTTTTCA
>JAHDSC010000132.1 GCA_018432925.1 Desulfobacterales bacterium
CTTGCTCCCGAGTCCGGTCAGCGGAGGCCAGACCCTGTCAGGTCCACTGGCTTGTTCGCGCAGCGCTTGCGCGGAGCGGGCAAGTCAGTGGAACAGCAGGTCACCGCCGCATTCCCGCGACGCGCAAGCGTCGCGGGAACAGGTGATAGGAGATCTTTGTATAACATCTTTTGTTTTATTATGGGAGAAAAGACATAATATAAATCGGGCTGGATGTCAAATACATAATTCTAATCAAAATAATGGGAATGATTGTTTATTTCGATAAGGAAAATGAAAGGAACACGTTCGGATTAAAAAAACATGCGCATCTGAAACACCGGATATTCGACCCGAAAAAGCCTCCTCGGTGTCCATACTGCAATCGTGAATGCGCACGACTCGTTTTTGGATGATCCCCTACCTTCATGTGAAACGGTTTCCGTGTCTTGAAATATACGTGTGGGTTTGATATGCATGCTGAATGGGGGCGGAAAATACAGTTTTTTATTCAGCCGATCCCGGCGCTACGGGTCGCCCGGACGCTGTTTTAAGACAATCCCGAATTAAAATTCACTGATGAATCTTCAGATCGCTGTAATCCTGATTTTTTTCCTGGCCCTTCCGTCATCCGGTTGGGCTTTACAGATCACACTTCCGGAGGTTGCCTATCAGGGCGATTTAATCGTCGGCAAGGTCGAGCCCTCGACCCCCGTGTTCGTGGACGGTAAGAAACACCCCGTGAGCGACCAGGGGTATTTCGTCATAGGTGTCCCGCAGTTTCAGAAAACGGATTTTTCCGTTTCAGCCATAAAGGATGAAGAAAACGTAACGAAGATCCTGCGGGTACTTGCATATCCGTGGAAAATCCAGCGAATTGACGGCCTCCCGGAACGTTATGTGGATCCTCCGCCGGAAGCCTTGGAACAAATCGGCAAGGATAATCAAAGGGTTCTTGAGATTCGGCAGGAAAGGCCCCATGTTGTGCCCTTTTTTCTGAAAGGAAACTTCGTTTCCCCCGTCAAGGGTACGATAACGGGTGATTTCGGTAACCAGCGTATTCTGAACGGTCGTCCCCGCAACCCGCACTCGGGCATCGATATCGCGGCGCCGAAAGGCACACCGGTTTACAGCCCGGCAGATGGAATCGTTCGATTGACAGCGGAAAACATGTATCTCATGGGAAACATTCTGATGATTGACCATGGCCTCGGCGTTCAGTCGATTTTCATACACCTCGACAGCGTCTGCGTTAAAGAGGGAGAATCCGTCGAGAAGGGAAAGATGGTGGCTCGCGTCGGGAAAACCGGACGCGCAACCGGTCCTCACCTGCATTGGGGGGTGAGCGTCGGCTCCACTATGGTCGATCCGGCCCGGCTGCTCAACAAAGCCAAACCGGTTCTCTGATTAAACATTGAAGCACTCTTCTTTACACGGCTTGCTGAAAATTCGAGCGCTGATTTTTTTCCGCAGCCAGTCCATCCCGAAAATCAACAAAATCCCGAACCAGGCAAGAAAATATATTTCCCTGTCTACCGGACCCGTTCTCAGAATCTTTTGCACCGGCGGGAAGTAGAGCACGGCCCAGGAAAAAACGATCTGGATGGCGATACCGAGCACAGTGAGCTTATTCCGAAAAATCCCCATGTCCAGTCCCGAGCGGCCGGCAAACCGCCTCCCGAGCAGATTGCCGATCTGCATCAGCAGGATGGTCGACAGGGCAATCCCGGTTGCCGATTGATAAAGCGGATCGCCGGAAGACAGATCCTGTCCGTATTTCCATCCGCCTTGAATCAGCACATAAAAAAACAGGCACAGGGACCAGATACCTTCCAGAAGCCCCAGAAACAGGTAGCTGTGGGCGATCAACGGCAGGGTCAACAGCCCCTTGTTTCGATCCCGCGGTGGTTTTTTCATCTCTTCCGGGTCGGGAGGCTCCTGGCCGAGAGCCATCGAAGGAATGATATCGGTTCCAAGGTCGATGGATAAAATTTGGATAACGGTCAGGGCGAGAGGAACCGGCAATAATATATAGATAAGGTAAGGAAGAATTTCCGGGCCGTTGCTGACCAGGACGTAATTTGTGAACTTTCGGATGTTGCCGTATACCGTCCGGCCTTCCTCAATTCCCGCCACGATGGAAGCGAAATTATCGTCGAGAAGAATAATCTGGGCGGATTCGCGGGCCACGTCGGTTCCTTCCCTTCCCATTGCGATTCCGACATCCGCGCTTTTTAATGCCGGGGCATCGTTTACGCCGTCTCCGGTCATGGCGACCACTTTATCCATGGTCTTCAAGGCGGTAACGATTTTCATTTTCTGCTCCGGCGTGCTGCGGGCAAAAATTCGGACCCCCTGTTCAAGCTCTTTGATTAATTGTTCCTGAGTCAGGGTATCGAGAACATCGCCCGTGAGCACCGCCCGCTCCCTTTCTTTTTCGACGATGCCGCTTTTACGGGCAACCGCCAGTGCCGTATCCGGATGATCGCCGGTAATCAATATAACCTCGATGCCTGCGTCGGCGCATTTTTTCACGGCTTGCGGAACTTCTTTTCGAATCGGATCCTCAATACCTAAAAAGCCGGTAAGAACGAGATTGCGCTCCAACTCATCCTGTGAGTTTTCGGACAGGTTATCTGGCTGAACGGAATCCAAGAAACGGTGGGCCACCGCAATCACCCGGAGTCCGTCGGAAGCCAACCGGCGCATGACGGCTTCCGCATGGTTCAATTGGGCTTCATCCGCCGGAACGGGAGAAGAATTCGTTTGTCTTTGGACATGGGAAACGAGCGGACGAATGGCTTCCCATGCCCCCTTGACCGCAAAAATACTTTTTTCTTGCGTCCGATAGATCCCGGCCGACCGCCTTTTCTCTACATCAAAAGCAAAATGTCGGATGGTATTTTCCACTACGCCTTTAAAATCGTGTCCTTTTTCAGTGTAAATTCGGGCAACCGCGACATCCAGAGGATCTCCCGAAAATCCTTTTTCCGATTGACGGACCTCCGAGGCGCATAAGGCCAGTTGAAGCAATAAGCATTGCCTTTCCTCCGGCATATCCATTTCGGTCGAAGGATCGACAATCCGTGTGATGGTCAGCTCGTTCAAGGTCAGGGTGCCGGTTTTGTCGGTACAGATCATATGGACCGCGCCCAGGGCTTCCACCGCGTTTAATCCCTTGACCAATACATTCTTGCGCGCCATGCGCAAACTGCCCATCGCCAGTGAAAGCGTAAACGTGGGTAATAATCCTTCCGGGACATTGGCGACAATTATTCCCATCATGAATACCAGATTGACCCACAACGGCCGGCCGGTAAAAATTCCGTAAAGGAAAAACGAAAATCCCATCAAAGTGGCAATGATAGTCAAAACACGAACCATATGACCGGTTTCCCGCTCAAGGGGCGAAAGAGACGGTTTGATCGCCTGGGAAAGATGGGCGATCTTGCCGAATTCGGTTCGCAGGCCGGTGGCAAAAATCACTGCTTCGCCGCTGCCTTTAATAATCGAACAACCGGCAAATGCCACATTATCGCTTTCGGATAAACGTTTTTCACTGGGATTGGAACTCAAAGCAACCGGTTTGGCCTCTCCGGTAAGAGGGGCATTATTGACCACCACGTCGGCGCAATTTACGATCCGGGCATCGGCAGGAATACGATCACCCTCCGAGATGATCAGCAAGTCTCCCGGAACAAGATCCTCGGCCAGAATTTCAACATTTTTTCCCTGGCGCTTGACCAGCACCCGGGGGGGCAGAAATTTCTTGAGAGCTTCCATCGCTTTTCCGGCCCGATATTCCTGAATAAAGCTGAACATTGCGTTCAGAAGAGAAACTCCCAAAAGCGCCCAGCCCAGGATATTCATGCTTTCTCCGGGCTGAATCGCGTGTGCGACAAAACAGATGACAGCCGAAATGTTCAAAAGAATGGTGAAAAAGTTGGTAAACTGCTTGATCAATGAACGAAAAGACTTCCAGCGGTCACGGATTTCAAAGGTATTCCCGCCCACTTCCAAAAGACGTTCGCGGACCTCGCTTTCCGTCAAACCTTGATCCCTGCTGGCAAGAGCACTGAAGACCGCTTCGGGTTCAAGATGCTGAATTTCTCGCATACCATTCATAGACTTCGATAAATTCCTACATCGCAAGGGGTTCGCGTGAGAATTCGCTCCAGCGCGTTTTCATAATATAAGAATCTTGCGGGAAGCGTCCTTTCGGAAGCACCCAGAAGGATCATGTGTACCTTCAAATGATTCGCGTGCATCAGGATTTCCCTCGGCCAATCATCTGAAACAATCACCCGGGTATCCAGATAAAAGGAAGGAGATGCGAGCTCTTGAGCAATCTCAGCGGCGGCCTCGTTCAGATATGACCGGCCCATCCTCAATAAAATTTGCCTCTGTTTGGAAGAAAGATGCCGGAAACGAAAAGCGGATACCGCCATAATCCGGAGAAGGTAAATTTCTTGAATATTCGGAGAAAACAAACGAAAAAACGGAGAAAGGGATTTTAATTTTCGGGGATGCCCGGCAAGCGGCAGAAGAAAATTTTTTGCATTCCCCAGAATTCCCGGCTGAGCCACTCGAAGAGCAATCACGTTAAATTTATGATACCGCAGAAGCCTGGCGGATATGGTTCCGGATAAGTACCCCTTCCGTCTGGATCGGACACGGGTACCGCACACGCAGATGGTTTCTTTTCCCTCCGGAATCCATCGAATCAGTGATTGAAAAACATTTCGATTCACCAGAGAACGGATTTTGCTGATCAATTGGACCTGATGGGTCCTGCATTTGGCCTCCAATGCCTGGATTTTCACCTTCAACTGATCTTCCGGGATTTTTCCATCCAAAACATGAACCAGAACGAGTTCTTTCCGAGGCGAACGGCTCGCCATTCGAATGGCATACCAGGAAATCCAATCGCCGTTCAGAGATCCATCATAGGCAAAGTAGATCATGACTCGACTTTCCATGTTTCATAAGTTCAGTAGATACGGTCGCATTTTTCGAAGGCTGCGGTGTTGAAACCTATGCTGAGGTGAACGGATCTTTCGCGATCCGATTCAACCGGTCGGTCCGGTAAGGTAGTTGCTTGAGATTGAATTTTTTCCATACGGTTTCTATCATCACTTTGAATGGATGGCATGTCAAATCTTAAATCCCTCTCTCCAAATTATGGAAAAACTGAAGAAGAAAACTGATCTCCGCTCAAATCATGGAAAGCCGATCCGAAAATCCTGTCGACGAACCGACTTGAATTTTAAGCCTGAAATGATTATAATCTTAATCTATGAAAGAAAAAAATGAAAAAATACCCGATCCGAAAACGATTGAAAAAGAAATCAGCGACTTTTTGTCAAAGAAGTTCGGAGGACAGGTTAAAATCAGGCCTTCGATAGCCCTGCCCCACGAGGCCGATTTACACATAGAGGAAACGGTTTCCCCCGAACGAAAAAAGATCGATTTCAACCTGAAACCGCAAGATCTGGTCTCTTATCTCGATCAGTATATTATTAAACAGGATAACGCCAAGGGGATTCTCGCAACAAAAATATGCACGCATTTCAACCGCATAAAATATGCCGAATCCGTCACGGATGATACCGACGACCTGGTCGGAAGCATTAAAAACAATATCCTAATGATCGGCCCTACCGGCGTCGGCAAAACCTATATGATCAAACTGATCGCCAAAAAAATCGGCGTTCCTTTTGTCAAGGGAGATGCAACAAAGTTCAGCGAAACAGGATATGTCGGCGGTGACGTGGAAGACCTGGTTCGCGATCTGGTAAGGGAAGCGAATGACGATATCAAGCTGGCTCAGTACGGTATTGTCTACATCGATGAAATCGACAAAATCGCTTCATGCCGCAACATGATCGGCGCGGATGTTTCCCGAACGGGGGTTCAGAGA
This sequence comes from Desulfobacterales bacterium, assembly GCA_018432925.1. Lineage (GTDB taxonomy): Bacteria > Desulfobacterota > Desulfobacteria > Desulfobacterales > JAHDSC01 > JAHDSC01. The sequence continues at coordinate 5,900 of JAHDSC010000132.1, forward strand.
GCCTTGTTGAAACCGATGGAGGAAACACAGGTTGATTTGAAAGTCCCCCATGACCCTATCACCATCATTCAGGAGATTGAACGCTTTCGCAAGACCGGCAAGCGGGATAAAACCACCATCAATACCAAAAATATCCTCTTTATTATGAGCGGCGCTTTTACCGATCTGGCCCCCATCATTAAAAAACGGATGACCGATGAGGGTATCGGATTCGGTGCCCGGCTCAAGGGATCCCAGGATCCATTCGACATTCTCGGGCATGTAAAGGCGGAGGATCTGATCGAATTCGGTTTCGAATCCGAATTTGTGGGCCGGCTCCCTGTTCTTGCTGTTTTTGAAAAACTGACCGAAGAGGATCTTTTCCAAATCCTGAAAAATCCCAACAATCCGATTATTCTCGGCAAGAAGCTTGATTTCGCGGCTTATGGGATTGAGATAAAGTTTATGGACAAGGTGCTCCGCGATCTCGCCGGGCAAGCCTTTGAAGACAATACGGGCGCAAGAGGCCTTGTCAGTGCGGTCGAACGGGCGCTGCTCACCTTTGAAAAGGCTCTTCCTTCTACAAAAATCATGAAATTCCCGGTGACCCGCTCGATCATCCAAGATCCCGCCAAGTCTCTAAAAAAACTTGCCGAATCGCCCGATGACGGCAAATTGAATGAAACCTTTGAAAAGCTTGCCTGCGAAGAAAAAGAGCGGATTAAAGAATACCTGACGGCAAACAAGAGCAATCTGTCCGAAAAATACCATTTCACCCTGACGAAGTCACGCATCGATATCGTCGCAAATTATTACGGTAAACATGTAATGGATATCGGCAATGTCATCAAGCGGATCAAATCCTATCATGATGATATCAAAAAGATAGAACTGTACTTTTTTAAAAATCGTGGTATTAACCTGGTGCTGGAAGAAGACGCGATCGATTTCATCATTGACGAATGTGTAAATTCCGTTATTGAATTGAAGGACTTTTATCACCGGTTGACCACCGAATTTGAATACGGTTTGAAGCTGGTGGCGGAAAAAACCGGAAAAAACCGTTTCTTCATAACACGGAGTGCATTGCTGGAACCGGAATCTTATATACGAAATCTTCTGAAAAACACGCCGGCGAATTCAGCAAATGTTTAATTCATAACGGAATGGATTATGAAAAGAGAGCCTCTTTACCGAATCCACCTGTTTTTAATCATTTAGTAGGAAGGTACAAACCTTAAATGATCGGAATATCAAAACTTTACTGCGGAACCGTCGAACCGTCGGATGCCCTTCGGTATGGCCGTATGTCATCCCGACTGCCCTCTCACCTGCTTCAGTTTTCCCGCGATAAACGGCCGGTTGTCGTCTGGAACGTCACCAAGCGATGCAACTTGAAATGCATCCATTGTTATGCCCATGCCAAAGATGTTGCTTTTAAAAATGAACTTTCTTTTCAGGAAGGAAAAAATCTTATCGATGATCTGGCAAGATTCGGGGTCCCCGTACTCTTATTTTCGGGTGGTGAACCGCTGATGCGAGAAGATCTCCCCGAGCTGGCAGCCTATTCAGTAAAAAAAGGAATCCGAGCCGTCATATCCACCAACGGTACGCTGATATCCCGCCAAACGGCTCGCACACTCAAAGACATCGGTCTTTCATATGTCGGTATCAGCCTTGACGGAATGGAAGAAATCAATGATCGCTTCAGGGGTGTAAAGGGGGCTTTCCAGGCTGCGATAGAGGGTATCGAAAACTGCAAGGCGGCGGGGGTAAAAGTGGGTCTCCGCTTTACCATCAATAAGTTTAATCAAGCTGAAATCCCAAATATATTCAAGCTACTGGAAGAAATGGAAATTCCACGGGTTTGCTTTTACCATCTGGTTTACGCCGGGCGCGGATCCAAGCTTGTCGAGGAAGACTCCACCCATGAGGAAACGAGGGCGGCGGTCGATCGGATAATGGATCTTACCCGAAAGCTCCATGACCAGGGAAAATCCAAGGAAGTCTTAACCGTTGATAATCATGCGGACGGCCCTTACCTTTACCTGCGGCTGCTGAAAGAAAATCCCAAACGGGCGGAAGAGGTTCTCGAACTTCTCAAAATGAATGAAGGAAACAACTCCGGCAGGGGGATCGGATGCGTCAGTTGGGACGGTGAGGTTCACGCGGATCAGTTCTGGCGTCATTACAGTTTCGGAAACATAAAAAATCGACCGTTTTCTGAAATCTGGACCGACACCTCCGAACCGCTGATGAAGAAGCTCAAAGAGAAAAAAAACCATGTCAAAGGCCGATGCGCCGCGTGTCGCTGGCTGGATATCTGTGCCGGCAATTTCAGGGTACGAGCGGAGGCGGTCACCGGAGATATCTGGGCTCCGGACCCGGCCTGTTATCTGACGGATGAAGAGATCGCGCCGGAAAAGAATTAAGAAATTCAGGAACCATAACTTCTTTATCGCCTGTTATTGTTCACCAGAATCGTTCATCATACAAAATTGAGAAGGAAGAACCCATGCTATTTCCGGATTACCGACCGAGACGCTTGAGGCAGAATGAGGGGTTTCGCCGAATGATTCGCGAAACCAGACTCTCCGTGGACGACCTGATTCTCCCGCTTTTTGCCGTGGAGGGAAAAGGAGTTAAAAACCCGATTCCTTCAATGCCCGGGCAGTTCCAGTTATCGACGGATCATCTGGTCAAAACCGCCGGAGAAGCCTTTGAACTTGGAATTCCGGCGGTGATGCTTTTCGGGATACCCGACAAAAAAGATCCTCTGGCCACCCGAGCCTACGCAAAAGACGGTATTGTTCAAAAAGCAACCGCTGAATTGAAAAAAAAGGTGCCCGATCTGATCGTTATCACCGACGTGTGTCTGTGCCAATACACGGATCACGGGCACTGTGGAATTGTGGAAGGTCGGGTGATAGACAACGACGCCACGTTGGATCTTCTGGCCCGAACCGCGCTGTCTCACGCAAAAGCCGGAGCCGATATGGTTGCCCCTTCCGATATGATGGACGGCCGTGTTTCTGAAATCCGTAATCTGCTGGACGAACACAATTTCAGTAATACGCCGATCATGTCCTACGCCGCCAAGTACTGTTCCGCCTATTATGGACCTTTCCGGGAAGCGGCGGACTCTGCTCCGAAATTCGGGGATCGCAGGACCTATCAAATGGATCCCGCGAATTCTTTGGAAGCGATTCGGGAAGTGACCATGGATGTCGAAGAAGGTGCGGATATCATCATGGTAAAACCGGCGCTTCCCTATCTCGACATTATCTACCGCGTGAGGGAGGAAATCGATCTTCCGGTCGCCGCCTACCATGTCAGCGGTGAGTACGCAATGATCAAGGCCGCGGAAAAAATGGGATGGGTGGACGGCAAAAAGGTCATGATGGAAACGCTCCTCGCGATCAAAAGAGCCGGGGCCGATCTGATTCTGACCTATTTTGCCATCGAAGCCGCAAAAGAGATAATCAAATGAAAAAACACCAAACGATGACGGAAAATCCCCCGCATTCCACCGGCGGCCACCCGTTCCAGGGCCCGCCGACCGGTGCGACCCTGCGGCTGGTTGCGTGGGAGACCACTCGTAATTGCAATCTCTCCTGCCTGCATTGCCGTGCTTCCGCCACCAAGGGTCCTTATACCGGAGAACTCGAAACCCCGGCCGCTTTGCGGCTTTTGGATCAAATTGCCGAAGTCGGAAGCCCCATCATTATCCTGACGGGAGGAGAACCTCTCCTTCGACCCGACATCTTTGAAATCGCAAGCTATGGAACCGAAAAAGGGCTCCGGATGGTGATGGCCCCCAATGGAACGCTGATTACGAAAACGGCGGCAAAAAAAATGCACGATGCGGGGATAAAGAGGATAAGCATCAGCCTGGACGGTGCCACCAAAGAGAGCCACGACAGCTTCCGAGGGGTTGATGGCGCGTTCGAAGGGGCACTTCGAGGCATTGAACTGGCGAAGGAAGCCGGCATCGAATTTCAAATCAACACCACGATAACGAAAACGAATCTTGATCAAATTCCAAAAATTCAGGAACTCGCCATAAAGCTCGAAGCGGTCGCCCACCATATTTTTCTTCTGGTTCCCACGGGGCGCGGCAAATATATCGTGGACCAGGAGATCAACGCGGAAGAATATGAAAGCACTCTGAACTGGTTTTATGATCAGAGAGAAAAGACCCCCCTGCAACTGAAAGCCACCTGCGCGCCCCACTACTATCGAATTCTGAGACAAAGAGCAAAAAAAGAAGGAAAGACCGTTTCCTTTCAAACACATGGCCTGGATGCGGTGACGCGAGGATGCCTCGGAGGAACAGGTTTTTGTTTTATTTCAAGCCGGGGGATCGTTCAACCATGCGGATTTCTTCAGATCAACTGCGGCGATATCACGCAGCAATCTTTTGCCGATGTCTGGAACCATTCGGAAGCATTTCTATCTTTGCGCAATTTCGACAATCTGAAAGGCAAATGCGGAAGATGCGAATTCAGGAAAGTATGCGGCGGCTGCAGGGCAAGGGCCTATGAAGCAACCGGCGACTTTCTTGCAGAAGAACCGCTTTGCAACTATCAGCCGGCTTCCGGATCGGTATCATCCAACCCGTGACCTTTCATCTATCGGTTTCCAAAACAAAAAAGGAACATACCATGAGAATCAAGTCCATGATGATTCAAAATCCCATCACCATTACCGAGGAGACTTCCATCAAGGAGGCGATCGATCTGATGCAGACCAACTCCATTCGACATCTACCGGTAGTTTCAAAGGGAAAATTTCTGAAAGGTTTCGTTACGCTTGCCGATTTGAAACAGGGATTGATTCCGTCGATGCTTGCGGATGTATCCCTTACAGATCTGATGATCAAGGACCCGATCATGGTCGATCCGGATGATGATATCGAAGTCGCCGCCCGCCTTATTTATAAGCATAAGATCGGTGGAATGCCGGTGGTGAAAAACAAAAAAGTCGTCGGGATTATCACCGAAAGCGATATCCTGAGGGCTTTTATAGACATGATGGGTATCCTTACAGCCAGTTCTCGGGTCGATGTCGTGGTGGGAGATGAAGCGGGGGCATTGAAAAAGGCCATGAAAATCATCCATGACCAGGGCGGAGAGATCATCAGCGTGGCGCGTTCCGCGCATCAGGAGGACAGGAGAATCTGTTATTTCCGGCTTTCGGCCTGCAAAACCGCTATGATTCAAAAAGCGCTCGAGAAAGAAGGTTTCGAGGTTGTCGCCGCAATGGACTGATCGCCGATCATTTAGCCGCATTAATCCCCAAAAGCCCTCATTCGGAAGAACCGCCCAGGTCGTTTAGTACCAGAGTGATCGGCCGGTCCTCCTCGCTTTTTCCGGCAAACCGAATGGGACCCGGTCGTCGGAAGCGATCTTCCCCCGGCGTTGCCGCAAGCCATTTTTCCCGAAAAGCTTTCGCAACCTGAAAAGCCGGAGAATTCAAATCCACCAGAGCTCTTTCCAAAACCAGGGTTAATTTTCCCTTTCTTTCTTCAAGGTGCATAAGGGGAGCAATTGGAATCCCGATCGGCTCCCACCTGGAAAAATTTTTTTCCACATTTTTAATTGCCGCCATTTGTCCGGTTGCGCCATTGGCGATGAGGCTGAAAACCGTCAAGCCTAGATTATAGGCATAATTGCAGTCGAATCGGGTGGGATCGCTTCCCCGTCCGTCATAACCGTAAAAGTGGATCTGGGTCTTAAAACTCGGGACCGATTTTTTATAAATTTTTTCAATGGCAGCCGGGATTTTTTCATCTTTCCGAATTGCCCCCTTTTTGGCCAGTTCCTGCTCAAGGGTTTTGATCGACATAATCGTGGGTTTAACGATCAAATATTTTTCCTTCCCGTAATTGGTAAAAAGAATCGGGCCGAAAAAGTCAGGATCCAGACCGGCTTTTTCAAGGGTCTTTCGATAGTAGGCGTCTTCTATTCCAAGCTTGTAAACTCCTTGTTCCTTCAACTCGTCCAGGTAGTCCCTGACCAGCCCCATCAGGACCTTTTCGGTTTCAACGAGGGAAAACTGAAAATTCCCGTGAGCGTCTCTCTCCGTAAGAAGTCCTTCCTGGAAGAACTCGGGGAGATCATTGAACAGGTCGTCATCCCTCGTATTCCATATCGAAAAAGAGCCTTCTTCTCTTGAGCGCCGTGCCAGTCTTCGAAGATATTCCTGTTTTTCCTCCAGGGTCGGAAAATCCGTGTGAAAATCCGTATCATGGGATGAATTGTATTCGGCGATGATTGTATTCAGCTTTATTATAAATACTTCGATTTCGTTGATAAATTCCAGAATGCCTTCCGGTACGATCATCACGCCGTAGTTTTTACCTGCCGCTGCTCTTCTGACGATACCTTTACATATCACCCGTGAAAGATGCCGCAGGGTCATTCCATATGCCGTATAGTCGATCTCCTTGCTTTTCTTTATTCTTTCCTCGTCGATATAGTCGGCAAGTTCCTCCCCGATAAAGCCAAGGTTCGCATGGGTCTGCAATTCAACTTCCAGCGCCAGATGGCTGGCAACCCGCCCCATCACCTTGCAGATATGCCAGTATTTCACATCCGAACTGCTGTCCGAACAAAGGTTGCTGATATCATTTGAAAATGATCTTGCCGCAGAATGGAACCCAAACGAAATGGCGCATAAAACGTTTCCGTCCGCATCTCTGACCTGCAGATCTCCGTCGATCGTTTTCGGAACGCCGATGACCTGGATACCGTCTTCAAACATTTCCTGGGCTAAAAACGCCGCATTTGTGTTGGAATCGTCCCCGCCCACGATAACCAGCGCATTCAGCCCGAGTCTTCGGCAGGTCTCTTTTGACAGGGCCATTTTGGCCTTGGTGTCTATTTTGGTCCGACCGGTCTTGATCATGCCGAAGCCACCCAGGTTCCGATATGCATTCACCATACTCTCGGTCAGCTCAACCGTTTCATTTTCGATGATTCCGTCCGGCCCGAGTAAAAATCCATATATCTTGCTCTCCGGATTGGCCTTTTTAGCGGCATCATAAAGGCCTGCAATCACATTGTGTCCACCGGGAGCCGGTCCTCCGGAAAACACGATCCCGATGATGCGCTTCTTGCAATAGTTTTCTCTGAAGGATTCATCGGGGGAATCAATTCCTGCGATCGCCTGCACCTTGTTGTTTATGATGCCGGGCAACAGCGCGCGGGCCTCCTTATCAATGTCGAATTTATACTGGTTCTGCTCCTTCAAGGTGGTATACGGCGATGAGAAAACCCGGCACACGGCCGGCATGTATGCCCTTCTTTCAACCATATCGGCACTTACATCATCGGTTATCTTTTGAATCTGCGGTTTTTTCAAAATATCTTCGATTGTAAAGGGTTCTTTCCCTGGCATCGATATCCTCCTTGAAAATAATTGTATCGGCTTCCGGCCAACCGTTTGGGAAACCATATGAGCAGAGTGCTCGCTGAAACGTTTACCACATCCGATTAGAGATGGTTCCGGATACTGACCCGGATGTCGGCATTCCTGTCTTCATCTAATCCAAACGAACTTCGACCCGGTTCCTGCCGGCTCTTTTGGCCTCATACATTGCCTGGTCCATTCGGTTAAAGAGAATGTCGGGAGACCGGTCCGACGGTTTTACCTCCGTCAGACCAATGCTGATGGTGATCTTTTCCACCTTTGCTTTGTATATAAACTCGGTATCTTCCACGACCCTACGCAACTTCTCAGCCACCTCCACCGCTCCTTTCCCGTCGGTTTCGGGCAGAAAAACGATAAATTCTTCTCCGCCGAATCGTGCAAGAAAATCACTTTTTCTGAGAATGGGCCGAATCCGTTTGATGATTTCCTTAAGACAGGTATCTCCAACCGTATGCCCGTAACGATCATTTATCCGCTTAAAGTGATCGACGTCCAAAAGAAGCATCGAGAAAAGATTTCCGTGCCTCAGATAACGCTGGAGTTCCTCATTGATCCGTTTATCATAAGCGCGACGATTATAAATCCCCGTGAGCGGATCGATTAAAATCTCCTGCTCAAGCAATCGGGAGCGATCCTGTGCCCGCACGATCTCTTCCTTCATTTGGTCCAGACTTTTTTGAAGGATTTCCATTTTTCCCTCAACGCTTTTCATCCGGCTATTGTCTTCTTCATGTTTGTTCCGGATTGCGGTGTCGATCGCAGCCAGCCTGGAAATCACCACCCCTCTCAACTCCGATAGGGTTTTGCTGAAACTGACGCTGTTTTTCATTTTTTCCATCTGGTTCTCGATCACCGCATTAAAATCGTTGCTTGCCTGAAGCGTTTCTCGGGTGTGTGTCAGTGAACTGAGAACATGCCCCTCCATCATGGCAAGTCTTTCTCCGATTTCCTTGATAAGCGTTGCCGCCTCCCGGCGCTCTTCACTGTTTCGATGAATGTTTTCCCGTATCAGCAACCGCAAATTTTCTCGTATCGAAAGAAGGTCTTCCAGATGATCGACATGCCGGAACTTCTCTTCTATGGCAGATAATTTTCTTAAAGCGCTTTCATTCAGATCCATCCGGATTTCATCAACGATCTCTTGAAATATTTTCTTCAGCCGTTCCAGGAAATCCGTATCGCATTCCGCTTTCTCCTCCATTTCGTAAGATTCGACGCTTCTCAGCCATCTGGAGAAGAGAGAAAAGCCCGGCTTTTGCCTGCCGGTTCTTTTCACCGAATCCGGGAACCCCTCTTTCAAAAAACTGTTTTTAAGCTGCTGGAATGCGGTTTCCAATTGTTCGATTTCCGCTCCTTCCTTAACCAGTTTTTTGAACTGATCCATGAACCCATGGCTGGACTCATTTTCCTTGGTACGAAGAAGCTCAACAAAACTGACCAGAGCCTGCTGATAGAAATGATCCGTTTCTCGAGCCCTCGTTTCCAGTACGGTTAACTGTTTTAAAAGCCTTTCCTTTTGAGTCGATACATTTTCGATTTGGGATTTCAGATGTCTGATTTCGTGAGAAGACCGGCATGAAATATCCGGATCGGATGGATCCGTCCGTATCCTGGTTCCTAACAGCTCTTTAACATCCGGCCGATTCCGCAGATTGAGGAAAAATGAATCCGCCGAGAGCTTTTCCTGTTTCTCGGCAAGCTCCTTCAATACTTCCACGGTAATCCTGGAAAACTCTTTGAGAGGCTTATCGGATTCTTCGTTGTCCATGGTAACAGATATAACTGCCCATTCGTCCGCCTGTCAAGATGATTTGGCAGCACTAAAACCCGCATTACCCCGATACCGGATAGTAATAACGAAGAGAACCTCCCCGCGGTTGCCATCAGGACATTTTTTTCCCCGGGCGGCAAGGAAACCATGCGTACTCTTTTTCGGGGAGCGATCCGCCATATGAAGCGCTGAAAACCTGAACACCATATCTTGTATTTCAGAGCCCAAAACATACCGCACATTGTGCTTTTTTTCTTTACAAGCCAGTCGCTACCTGATAGTAGTTGAAGCGCCCCGACTCTTTGCAACGGGGAATCTTCCATCGTAAGAAATTTTGATACGTTTTCAGTTTGCCCGCAATCCCTGCGACAAGCTGCGAGGCTTGCGCTCGCGGACGCGGTTCAAAAATCGAGACGCCTGTAATGGACCGGGAATTTATGCGGCGAACCTTCCATTTTGCTCTTTCCCCCCGCATCAAGGTTCTGAAACGGTTCCGGAGCAGGATCTAAAAACATTAGGACCGATACTCGGCCATTCGATGCAACAGGAGATCTCCTCGCATGAAACTGAAAAGGCTGGAAATCACCGGGTTTAAATCTTTCCTCGAAAAAACCACCGTTAATTTCCCACCGGGAATTTCTGCGATTGTAGGCCCGAATGGTTGCGGAAAAAGCAACATCGTGGATGCCATCAAATGGGTAACGGGCGAACAAAGCATCAAACAACTTCGCGGGAAATCAATGGAAGATGTGATTTTTGCAGGTTCAAACGGAAAGCCCCCCCTGAACATGGCGGAGGTTTCCCTGACCCTGGCAAATGATAACGGATCGGCACCCGAAGAATTAAAAGACTTCACGGAAATCATGTTAACCCGCCGCCTTTACCGATCCGGTGAAAGCGCTTATTTCATAAACAAGCGCCCCTCCCGGTTAAAGGATATTCATAATGTTTTTGCGGGAAGCGGTTTGGGATCAAAATCGTATGCCATGATTCAGCAGGGAAGCATCGGGACAATGATCGACGCCGGTCCGGAAGAAAGAAGGTTTTTTCTGGAAGAAGCTGCCGGAATTACCCGATATAAGATCCGTAAAAAAGAGGCGGTACAAAAAGTCCAGGCCACGAACCAGAACCTTCTGCGCTTAAACGACATTTTGGAAGAATTGCGTCGCCAAATGACGGGGCTTAAACGCCAGGCCAAAAAAGCCGGGATCTTCAAAAGCCTTCAGGACCGTATCAAGGAACTCGATATTTGCCTGGCCGTTCAATATCATGAGGATTATACCCGCCGGATCGATCAAAGCCACGCGCTGCTGGAAAGTCTTAAGGATAAAGACATCGGGCATATTTCAGAAATGAAAAAACTGGATGCCGCCGTTGAGGAGATCAAGCTGAAGTACACCCAGAAAAATCAGGAAATCACAAAGCAAAAGACTGAGAAATACCAGATCCAGCGGAATATCGACAGGATGGAGAACGATCTCGACCATCTCCGTAAGGATCTGTCAAGGTTGGATGGTGAAATATTAAATCTTGAATCGGGAAAAACAGAGCTTGATGGGAAAAAGAAAGATATCGAAAAAGAAATTTCCGAGTGTGAAAACCGGAACATCATTTTGAAGGCACAGGCAGAAGAGGTAACGACGAATTTCGACCGGGAGCAGTCGGCTTCACAGGGCATCAAAGACCAATTGGTTGAACTGAACCAAAATCTTGAAAATGAAAAAGCCACGCTGATGAACCGAGTGGCCCAGGAAGCGCGTTACAAAAATATTTATCAAAATACCGCAAACAACAAGGAGAGTTTAAAAAGACGCCTGAAAAGAATTGATGAAGAACAAGCCATGGCAAGCAAAAATGTGAGAGCGTGCGAAGCGCAAGAAACGGAAGCCCGGAATCAGCTTCATTCATTCAAAGAACAGGCGGATGATCTAAACCGGCGGATCGACATCACCGGAACCCATCTGGAGAAAAAAAGCAAGGCGCTCGGCAGGCAGGTAAAGATCGCTCAGACCCTGGAACTTCAAAGAAACAAGGCCCGGTCCAAATACGCCGCCTTGAAAAAAATGGAAGACAACTTTGAATGGTACAAAGACGGTGTCAAACTCTTAATGAAAAAAAGGAAAGAAAACGAATCTTCCGAAAATTCGGACGGCGATCTCCCGGACTGGATACATGACGGTATTATCGGATTGATGGCGGATGTGATTGAACCAAGGCCGACATTTGAAACTGCGGTAGAAGCGGTACTTGGCGAATCCTTGCAGTACATTTTGATCAAGGATCAGGATACCGGCCTGAATTCCATCCGTTATCTTCAAGAGAAAGAGGCAGGCCGCAGCGGTTTTATTCCCGTTTCATCGATCAAAAACCTGGAATTCGACGGAAGGAAAAAACCCGATCCTTCAACCCGGCTTTTAAATCATGTCTCGGTAAAACCGGGTTTTGAAGCCGTTGCAGAAGCGCTTCTGGGACATGTCGCCCTCGCGGAAAATATCGAAAAGGCGAAAAATGTTTACAACCAAAACGGCGTGAATCAAACCATCGTTACAAAAGAAGGCCACATCCTATCCTGCCAGGGGATCATGGTTGGAGGCGGCAGGGAAACTTTGTCCGGTATTCTTTCAAAGAAACAGGAACTGAAAAAACTGGATCGCCAGATCCATTTGCTCAACCAAAAAATTGAAAGCGTTCGCCATGACCAGAAGCAAATGGAGATGGAGGTTCGTGATATTGAAACCGACCTTCAAAAGCAGATCGAGCATCGCAACCGGACCACGCAGAATGCGATCGAAGCCGAAAAATCATTTTACAAGGCAACCGAAAACCTGAAAAACGCACGGCGTCATTTCGAAATCGCATCCCTGGAACAGGAACGACTGCTGGGCGAAGAAATGGATCTTGACGAGGAAATCACCAAGTATGACAGGGCATTAGCCGATACGGAAACCGAGATTCAAGCTTCAAAAGATTCGGTTGCGAAAATGTCGGAAGCAATCCGCGCCGTATCGGCGGAATTGGAAAATTTTAATCAGAAGACCGTTGATCTTAAACTCCGACTGACCGCTTTACATGCCAAGCTGGAACACAGCAACCATACATTGAGACGACTCGAAGAATTCCGTAACGATGCCGGGAAAAGGCTCCAAGGGATTCTTCAGGATATACTGCAGAAAAATCAAAAAAGCGTCCTTACGAAGCAAAAGATAAGGGAATATGAGCAAACGCTTTCCAGCGGGTATGATGAAATTAAGCATCTTGAACAAGAGCTTGAAAGAAACGAAGCAGCCTGCCACGCGATCGAAGCGGAATTGAAAAAAAGCGACATGGTGAAATCGGACCTTCAAAACGAACGGGAAAAGACGCTGCAAAAAATGCGAATTCTCGAACTTGAACAATCCCAACTGAACATGAAGCGGGAAAATATTGAAAATCGGGTGGAAGAACAATACCACCACCGGCTTTCGGAATTCAAATCAGAGTTTCGCAAATCAACAACCGGACCGAACCTTTCGAAGGAAACTTCCATCGAAACAATGGAAGACGAGCTTGGCCGGTGTCGGTCAAAAATTGAAAAATTCAAAGATGTCAATCTGGGGGCAATAAAGGAATATGAACAACTACAAACCCGTTTTGATTTCCTTGAAACGCAACGCAACGATCTTATCAAAGCCGTCGATGATCTCCATAAAGTAATAAAAAAAATAAACAAAATTACGCAAGAAAAATTCGTGAAAACATTCGATGCGGTTAATGAAAAAATAAAAGAAGTTTTTCCTCTCCTTTTCGAAGGGGGTTCGGCAAAACTTGCTCTAACGGAACCGGAAAATCTTCAGGAAACCGGGGTGGAATTTATGATTCATCCTCCGGGCAAGAAGCTGACGCGAATGAGCCTCCTCTCCGGAGGAGAAAAAGCACTTGCCGCGATCGCCTTTGTGTTCTCCATATTTTTAATTAAACCGACATCCTTCTGTATCATGGATGAAATCGACGCGGCGCTGGACGAGGCGAACGTTTTTCGCTTTAACAATCTGCTGAAAATGATCGGAAAACAATCCCAGCTCATCATGATTACTCACAACAAAAGGTCTATGGGATTCGCGGATACCCTCTTCGGGATCACCATGGAAAAAAAGGGGATTTCCAAGGTTGTTTCCGTGAATCTGGAACAGGGGGAAGGGTAAGGCATATTTATGGCATTCGGCTGGTTCAGAAAAGAAAATCCTGAAAAAGAAAAGGGGTGTCCGGTCCGCTCCGGGAAGGAAGGCGATGGAACGGATCCGGAAAAAACAACCGGTTTTTTTCAACGGTTGCAAGATCGCCTGTCCAGAACCCGAAAAACGTTCACCAACGGTCTGGACTCGATTTTTACGGGGAAAAGAGAAATAAACAACGATTTGCTGGAGGAACTGGAAGAGCATTTGATAACTTCCGATATCGGCGTTCAGACCTCGATGGAGTTGATGCGGCGTATTTCTAAAAAAGCCTCTAAAATATCCGGCATTGAGCAGCTCAAGGAAGCACTCAAAGAAGAAATACTATCCATTCTTGACGCTTCCTCCTCCCCGGTCGAGGAACATGGGACAAAACCTCATGTCATTATGGTCTTAGGTGTAAACGGTGTCGGAAAAACCACCACCATTGGAAAACTGGCGGCGAGATCGGTGCTTGAAGGCAAAAAAGTTCTGATTGCAGCGGCGGACACCTTTCGAGCCGCGGCAATCGATCAACTCCGGATATGGGCGGACCGAGCGGGAGCGGAAATCGTGACACACGGCGAGAGAACGGATCCGGCCGCCGTGGCATACGACGGCATTGAAGCCGCCATCGCAAGGGGTACGGATATCGTTTTGGTAGATACTGCCGGAAGGTTACATACGAAAGTAAACCTGATGGAAGAATTAAAAAAAATCAAACGGGCGATTTCAAAAAAGCTCCCGGATGCCCCTCACGAAATTCTCCTGGTTCTCGATGCTACAACGGGTCAAAATGCTCTCTCCCAGGCCAAACTTTTCCATGAGGCGATCGGAGTTACCGGAATCGCCCTCACAAAACTCGATGGAACCGCCAAGGGAGGGATTGTGATCAGCATCTGCAGCCATATGAAAATTCCGTTGAGGTACATCGGAATCGGAGAAAAAATTGAAGATCTTCAGGATTTTGACCCGACACAATTCGTAAATGCGCTCTTCTAGTGTTTTGTATCGGAATGCAACCCGATTTACCCATGATAGTCCGTTATCTTGGCAAATGACTCTTCAAAGACCCGCTCGCAAATGGAGTTGCCATCCTATATGGGCAAAAAAGTCTTATGGAACAATGATTTATGTTGACATGAAAAATAACCTGCTGTATGGACTCCTAAAAACTATGAATTTAATACTAATAAAAAAGGAGGATCCATTATGACAAAAGCAGAATTGGTAGAAAAAATGGCGAAAGAAGCTGAGATTTCAAAGGTTGCGGCTGCGGCTGCTCTGGATTCTTTCATGGACGGCGTGCAGAAGGCGTTGAAGAAAAAAGACGGAAAGGTTACCCTGGTCGGATTCGGGACTTTTTCAAAAATCCGGCGTAAAGCTCGAAAAGGACGTAATCCGCAGACAGGCGAACCGATTAAAATCAAGGCAACGAATGTGATAAAATTCAAGGCCGGGAAGAAATTCAAAGAATCCATATAAGGGTGAAAACATATCGGGGGCGGCTTATTGCGGAAGAAATCACTCGATAAGTCGCCCAGGTTCAGTATTTGATGTAAAACCCTTCCAATCCTTCCGTAGCGTCTTCCCATTTGATATCGATATCTTCAACTTTTGAGTGAGGCGGTCCGGTCTTACACCACTCGACAATTGCGAGAACGTTCTTTTTTTCGCCCTCGAATACAGCCTCAACTGCGCCATCCCTTCTGTTTTTAACCCATCCCGCCACACCCCACCGGTCGGCGGTTCGTTTGGTTTCCATTCTGAAAAAAACGCCTTGGACCCTGCCGGTTACTACGACCCTTGCTCTGACAATATTTTCCATATCCGCCTCGTGGTATCGGGTTCAATCTTTGCTTCCCTTTTTTAAGGGACATATTTCGTATTTGTAAACCGGAACGCCTGGCACCGCCACAGAGCTCGGGGCTAAAGGCAGATTTTGAAACCACTACGGATCATTGCCCGGACGATAGCATTCTCTTCAAAGCCGCTTCATCGATGATTTCAATATTCAAGTTTTTTGCCCGGTCCAGTTTGGATCCCGGCAATCCGCCTGCGACAACATAGTCGGTATTGCGGCTGACCGTAGTGCTTACCTTTCCTCCGGAGGATTCGATCATTTCTTTCGCTTCGGATCTAGTCATGGTTTCAAGCGTACCGGTCAGGACAAAAATCTTACCGCGGAGTTTACCGCTTTTTCGCGGACCTTTCGAAATAATTTTTACCCCACTGTCAAGTATACGATCAATCGTATCACGGTTTTCCTTCTGCTGGAAAAATCTTACGATGCTCTCGGCAACAACGGGTCCCAATCCTTCAACGGCTTCGATATCTTCCCGGGATGCCTGCATCAGGCGATCCAAGGTTTGAAATTCGTTCGCAAGGATACCGGCAACGTGTTCTCCTACATACCGGATGCCGATCGCATAAAGAAACTTTTCAAAGGAAATTTTTTTGCTCTTTTCAATTGCGAGAAGGAGGTTTTCGGCGGACTTGGCCCCCATGCGTTCCATGCTTTCAATCGCTTCCATGCTTAAATGAAATATATCCGCATAGGAAACCAGCAGTCCTTTATCCACCAGTTGACTTACCAGTTTATCTCCGAGGCCGTCGATGTCGAATCCTCCTTTTGATGCAAAATGTTTTATCCCTTCCTTAATCTGCGCCGGGCAATTGGTATTGATGCATCGAGTGGCAGCCTCCCCCTCCAGTCGAACAACCCCGGAATTGCAAACCGGGCAACGGTGCGGCATGGTAAATTTTTTTTCTTTTCCGGTTCGCTTTGACTCGATAACCTTCACTACTTCCGGAATTACGTCACCGGCCCGCTGGACCAGGACCGAATCGCCGATTCTTACATCTTTTCTTTCAATTTCATCTTCGTTGTGAAGTGTTGCGCGACTGACGGTAACCCCTCCCACAATCACGGGAGCAAGATGAGCGACCGGTGTCAACGTGCCGGTACGGCCGACCTGCACTTCAATATTCAGGACACGGGTTGTTTCCTGAAGTGCTTCGAACTTATAGGCAATCGCCCATCTGGGGCTACGGGATGTAGCGCCCAGGCGTTTCTGCATCGAAAGATCATCCACTTTGATCACCATTCCATCAATATCATAATCCAATTGATTCCGCTTTTCGCTCAGTTCTTTATAAAAATCCAAGACTTCTTCAATGGTGATCTTCGGTCGGATCAGCGGGTTAATCCGAAACCCCATTTCTTTCAATAAACACAACAGATCCCAGTGAGACGGAACCTCCACATCCGTAAGGTTTCCCACTCCATAAAAAAATATTTCCAGGGGGCGTTTTGCGGTTACCTTGGAATCGAGCTGTCGCAGTGATCCCGCGGCCGCGTTTCTCGGATTGGCAAACGGCATCAGATTGCCGGCCAGACGATCCCGGTTTAAACGTTTAAATCCATCCAGGCTGATAAATACTTCACCCCGGATCTCAAGAAGCGATGGGATCTTCTCGTTCTTTTCCTCCCGAAGGACCAGAGGCACCGAACGTATCGTTTTTATATTGGATGTTATGACTTCGCCCCGGATCCCGTCTCCCCGTGTGGTAGCCAAAACCAGCTTACCGTTTTTATAAATGATTTCAACCGCCACTCCGTCCATTTTCGGTTCGGCGGTATATATGATATTCTCCCCGGTATTCAGAAATCGTTTGATTCGGCGGTCGAAATCCAGGACGTCCGAATTTCCGAATGCGTTATCCAGGCTCAGCATGGGAAGCGAATGAACGGCGGTTTCAAATTTATCGAGGGGAGGCGCACCCACTCGGACAGATGGGGAATCCGGGCTTGAAAGTTCCGGGTAGGAGGTCTCCAGTTGAATCAGTTCCTGCATCATCCGATCATATTCGGCATCCGATATTTCCGGATCGTCCAGAACATAGTACCGGTAATTATGATAGTGGAGCGATTTCCTTAAAGCCTCAATTTTTTTCAGCAGAACGGGATCTACAGTTCCTTGCATAAATCGTTGATCACCTCGCATACAGCCTGGCGGCTTTTTTTAAACCGTTCATCCCTGAAGCCGTGTCGCCATTTAAATGTTGAAAGTTCATCCGAAACCACAAGAATTGCGCCGATATCAATACCGCGGAATCGCCCGACGCTGTAAAGGGCGGAAAGTTCCATCTCAACCGCCAGAACATTTTTTTGCTGGAAATGCTCGACTTTTTCACGGGTCTCTCTGAAAATAGCGTCGGTAGACCAAACCGCCCCCTCATGGAAGGAAAACCCCCGCCTTCTCAAAGCTTCCCTGGTCTTTTCATTGACGTGATTTGTCGCCCAGACCTCGGCCTGTCTGATTTTTTGGTAATGAATCGATGTGCCTTCATCAATCATCGCGAAAGCCGGAACAATCATATCTCCGATCTCGACCTCGCGAGAGATTGATCCGCACCAACCGAAGAATAATACTTTTCTTGCCCCCCAGGCAACCAGCGTTTCGAGAAGCATAGCCGCATACGGCGCGCCGATAAACGGCCCGGTCACGGAAATACTTCCGGAGCGGTGATTTCCGCCATATACCCGGCTCATAAACAGGCTGCAAGGATCTTCAAGCGCCATTCGGCGGCAAATGCAGAGAAGATCCGACTCGTTTGCCACCATTAGGGCTGCGGGAGCGAGGTCCGGGCTATTTTTCCCTTTTACCGGATTTACGATGGCATCCTCACCGGTGTGTTCCGATGAAACAGCGTCGCTTTTGAGAGCTGCCCGGGTTAAGCAGCGCTTCGTTGAGGATTCAGGGCTTGCCGGCTTCATTTCATTCCCTTTTCTTTGAGGCGCTTCATTCATATGCCGCTCCGTATTCCCACCGATTTCGCGGGCCCGATCCTCAAGCAAAGCCGGCCGTATCGGATCACTCCGGCCCCGCCAAACGAGAAAGTTCATCTTTTACTTCATCAATAATATCATAGAACCACATCAGATCTTCGATGCTGAGACGCCCGGCTTTCGCCGGGGTCCTGTCGCTTCCATCCTGCTTTTTCAGGATCCTCGGCCCGATCTGCAACTTTGGTTGCCCCTTGTCATATTGATTGATTGAAACGATCAGTCCGGTTTCATCACATTTCCATTTTTTTAAAATTCTGTCTTTTTCCGGTTCAAACGCCATCCGATCCTCCATTTCGATTTTTTTCCGCAATCCCTTCAACCCGAGTATTGGTATATTGATATGAAAGCCTGTGCACCCACTTACGGGGCCTTGGCATTTTTCTTAACAGGGTGTTGAAAAACTGCGCCTGAGGCCGCCATTCAGCGTTGCACGGCTCTCTCCAATGCTCGCATATGCTTGATATGCTGCGCTTGTCGCTTCGCCGCGCGCCTTGCCTGACGGCCTGATTCTTGTTTTTCAACACCCTGTTAAAGACGATTCTAAAATCTTATCGCGATCCGGTTATTAACCCGTTGATTACAAGCCATCAA
>JAHDSC010000156.1 GCA_018432925.1 Desulfobacterales bacterium
CCGGCGCCTTAAAATTAAAGCGCGGTACAGTATATTCTCCATGGCCTGCCGAATGGTTCAATGAAGAAAATTTGGGTGCAACCCGAACTCCAACCCGATAACGCATATAAAAATACAAGAGCCCTAATAGGATCAGACAACCTTCAAAACGGCGGTTTATATTCCATGCTCTAAATAGGCAGCAGGAGGTTTTGAGTACTTCCATATGCTTTATCTATCAGGGGGATGCTTATGTAAAACGTCGGCGCGAGAAAAGCCTCTGTAATCGCTCTTCGATATAAATTTTTAGCAAAATCTCAAGACTTAATATCGTTACAAGCGATGGAAGCCATTGGGATCACATAAAAACAGATATCCGGAAGGAAAAACGGAAGAGAATTTTTCGTGTAAATTCATTGGACAATCCACAAAGATTTATTATAGAAACTATGTTAGGATATAAAAATTAATTCATTTTCTATCCTTATTTGTACGAAATGTGCCCCGTTTTTCCCAAAAAGGAGGTTAAGAATGAATCAATGTGTATTCAGATACTTTATTGTTTTTATATGTAGTTTTATATTTTTGCCTTTTGCGCTTGCAGAAACCAAACCACCGGCGGAAGGAGGGAGTCTGCCGGAGATTATTCTTTCTGTTCCCGAAAATCCCCGGGATCAACAATATCTCGGCCTTTCCGAGGATGGCAAGTTTGCCATTTCCAAGATAAAAGCTGAGGCGGTAATCATTCAGATATTCAGCATGTACTGCCCTCACTGTCAGGCGGATGCACCAAGGGTGAACCAGTTGTTTAAAAAAATAACGGCCAATGATCCACTTAAGGATAAAATAAAATTAATCGGTATCGCTATTGGAAATTCCGCCTTTGAAACGTCTCATTTCGAAAATACCTATAAGGTGGAATTTCCGCTGTTTCCAGACGGAGATTATGCAATTCACAAGAAGCTGGGTGATGTCCGAACTCCATATTATATCGGCGTTAAATTAAATAAAGGGAAAAAACCGCGGGTTTTTTATTCCAAGGCCGGCGGAGTTATGGATGTCGATCAATTCTTGGAAGCCATTCTCAATAAGTCTGGATTAAAAAAATAGGAGGGGATGGCGATGAAAAGGATTTTAAAACAAAATATAATTTCACTGGTGCTCGTAATATTCTTAGGCGGCACCGTGTATGCGTTGTCGGACGAATTTGGAGACTCGGTTTACAACCCGGGAACCATGAAACCATTAGACAGTGTCTTGAAAGTCAAGGTTGGGGAACCAGCCCCGGATTTCACTTTGCCGTCAGTATCCGGAAAAAACATTTCCCTCCACCAGTTCAAGGGCAAAAAGAATGTCGTGATCTCATTTGTGCCCGCAGCATGGACGCCGGTCTGTTCGGATCAATGGCCGGGGTATAATATTGCAAAAGGAATTTTTGATAAAAACAATGCCATTCTCCTTGGCATTACTGAAGACAACATTCCTACGCTTTTCGCCTGGACCCAAAAGATGGGGAAGCTGTGGTTCCCGGTATTGTCCGACTTTTGCCCTCATGGTGCGGTTGCGGACAGCTATGGGGTGCTGCGTTCCGATTGCGTATCTGAAAGAGCTTTGATTTTTATTGATATCAAGGGCATTATTCGGCATGTTTATGTTTCGGATATTAATGTCAGGCCTCCATTGGAAATCATCGTGACCGAGCTTGAGAGAATCAACAAAAATTAAACCCGGGGTTCTCGATTCGCATTGCTTCAGCATCCATATTTTGCCGAAGTTGAGGAATGTTGATGCATATGAAGACCTGCCGGTTTTCCTGAAGAAGAAATTTTAAAATATATCCAAAGCCTTAAATGCCATTTGGTAATTAAAAAGCATCGAATTGGATTCTTTGGGACCGACCTGATTTCTTTAAAAGCAAGTTGAAACAAGGTCAGTCATGTCCGCCAAACCATGAATGGAAAGGAGGAAACGTATGGTTGAAGTACCCGTTAAACTCTATACACTCAGCACCTGTAGCCATTGCAAGGCAACCAAGAAGCTTCTTTCGGATTGTATTATTGCATTTGATTTCGTGGATGTGGATCTGCTCTCCGGCGAAGAGAGGGCTGCTATTGTTGAGGAGGTTAAAAAACTGAACCCGAAATGCACCTTCCCGACAATCATCATTGGAGAAAAAATTATCATCGGGTTCAAGGAAGATGAGATAAAGGAGGCGCTGGGCATCAAATGAAAGTCGAAGAACTTTATGAAATGCTGCGCAAGGTTCAGGAACCAAAGGGCTATTATTTCAACAAGGACCAAGAGAGGGTCTTCGATTTGCTTCGAAACCTGATTATCAATAAGGAACGTTATGGCTATATGTCTTGCCCCTGCAGGCTATCTTCTTACGATCGTGAAAAGGACAGAGACATTATTTGCCCTTGCCATTATCGGGAACCCGACGTTGAAGAATATGGCAGCTGTTATTGCAATCTCTATGTTTCGAAAGAGTGGAACGAAGAAAAAATACCCCACCGGTATGTTCCGGAAAGACGGCCGATCGAAAAGATCCCATATTGATTCGGAAAAGGGGTAAACGGAAATTCCGGCCCTTCCTGCCTCCAAGCACTATTTTTTCTTTTTTGCATACATATCAATTCGTTATCAATTGATGGAATTGAGCCGCCTGAATTCTTTCTTGACATTTTTACCCGTATGTTACATTTTAAAACAGAAACAGTTATATTTGGCTCTGGTTGGTGCAACCCTATCTTGTTATAGAAAGGAGATACAAAGATGGCTGAAAAAGAGGGCGTTATTCATAAGGCATGTGTATGTGAGCACTGTGGAGATGAGGCCAGTATGACAATCACCTGTGAACTTCCGCCTGAAGCTCCCACCAAAAAAGAGACGGAAAAGAAATTAAAAGGGCATGTCCATTGTAAGCATTGTGGCAGCGAGGCGGATATCTGGCTGGATCTTTAAGTTTTCATTGAAAAGCGATACTCATATTTCATCGGTTTTTTTCAAACCCCTGCTTTCAATTGATTGAAAGCCGGGGTTTGTTTTTTAATTGAAGTGGCTTCAAAGTTTGTCGAATATTTTCAAGTCTCTTCTAAATAACCTGCTTAAACATGAATGACATACTGGAGAGGCTGTGATATTGTAATATATAATAAATGATCCGCTGTATGGGCAGGGAATTGGCCCATGGTGGTCCATTTGGAGGAGGAGGCAGTGAAGATCGTGGTTATTTTTTTTCTGGCGGCCGGAATGATTATGGTTGCAGCGATGGTTCCTGCGGAACAGAACCGCGGGGCTGGAGATATGCTCCTTTTTGGGGGAAAGAGTGGAGATGTGCCTTTTCCCCATCACCGGCATCAAAAAGTGATCGGCAACTGTAATACCTGCCATGCAGCATTCCCACAACTTCCCGGAATCATAGAAAAATATAAAGAGACAGGAAAATTGAAAAAGATGCAGGTGATGAACGAGCAGTGCACCCGATGTCATCGCGAAAAGAAAAATGCCGGAGAAACGGGCGGGCCGATTCGCTGCAATGAATGCCACATCAAATAAGGATATTCGGACATGCTAGTACTTGGGCTTCAGGGAAGCCCCCGAAAAAACGGCAACACCCGTTTTTTGCTTTCAGCCTTTATGAAAGCGGCTGATGAATTAGGGGCTAGGGGACGTGTGATAGAAGTCGATGAGAAGTACATCGTGCCCTGCAAGGAATATCTCGTTTGCGAAAAAGAAGGTTTTTGCCCCATTGATGACGATATGAGGAAAGAAATATACCCGTTGTTCCGGCAGGCCGACATCATTGTCCTTGCAACACCGATATTTTTTTACGGAGTTACCGCGCAGCTCAAAGCACTTATTGACAGGGGGCAGATGCTATGGGCGAGGAGATACAGGCTTAAGCTCAAGGATCCGGGCAGGAAATGGCGGTGTGGTTTTCTCCTTGCCCTCGGGGCTACGAGGGGGGAAAACCTTTTCGCGGGAGTGAGTCTGACCGCTCGATACTTTTTCGATGCGGTCGGAGCCGGTTACGCAGGAAGCTTAACTTATCGGCGCATCGAAAAACCGGGAGATATGGAAAGACACCCGACGGTTCATGAAGACGTAAAAAAAGCAGCGGAAAGCCTTTTGAGACCGCTTCTTGGGAGAAAAAAGATCCTTTTCGCCTGCCGGGAAAATGCCTGCCGAAGCCAGATGGCGAGCGCTTTTACCCAGTATCTGGCCGGAGATAAAATTGAAGTTCTCCATGGGGGAATGAATCCCGCAAGGCGAATCGATCCGGTCATGGTTGAGGTGATGAAAGAAAAAGGAATTGATATGGCATTTCGACGACCCAAATCGATCCAAGATGCATTAAAAAACGGTCTTCCGGACAAGGTAGTTTCCATGGGTTGCGATGATGCATGTCCGGTTTTCCAGGGAGCAGAATTCATGGACTGGGCGATGCCGGACCCTGCCGGGAAGCCGATAGATTGTATGAGAAGGGTACGCGATGCGATCGAGAGAAAAGTTATTCAACTGGTAGAGGAGGGATGAGATGGGAAAATATGTATGCACGGTTTGCGGTTATGTCTACGATCCGGAAAAAGGAGACCCGGAAAATGGAGTGGAGCCGGGAACAAAGTTCAAAGATTTGCCCGATGACTGGGTATGTCCGGTTTGCGGAGCGCCTAAGGAGGATTTTGAAAAAGAGTAAATCGTATCGCCGGTGATCAGGGTCATCCTTGTGTTTAAGTACAAAATGCTACAGGAAGATTAAAGACCCTGATCACCACACCGGGAATGGGTTCGGGAGGTTGTCGTACAACATTCGATGCCTTGGTCTTCCGCTGTGCATGAGCTTGTAAGGCCTTCAGGATCGACCGAGGGTACAAATGGCGATCCCAATCATCTTCTGAGCTTGCGGAGCCTCGAGCTTTTTCTTTCGAATGCGCAGGATATCGGGGATCCGACGGACAATGTTGTCCTCTTTTTGAGCCGGGCCACCCGCAATTGATGACCAGTCTCCTTGACTACGGAGGCGGATGTTTTATATTCGTCCGTACCGGTCCCGATGAGACCGATCATCCGGTTATTAATCGGTGAATCGGTTTTGATGACCTGGCCGGTGCATTTCAGCCGGGAAACCCTGGCCGTCCCGGGTTGTTTGCCGATTTACTCGAATTTTTCCGGATTCGATTTCTCATCGTTCGCCATATCGAAGATATCATGAACTTTTTAATTTTGTTTCCACAGACATCACCTTGCCTTCCAGTCGATCAACGGCACCCTTCCGATAGTCGGCCTTAAGGGTCATGTATATACGATCGCAGTCTTTTTTGAGCTCATCGAAACAGCGGTCAATTACTGTCATAACCTCTTTCCATTCTCCTTCAATGCTTGTCCCCATCGGGCCGAATTGATGAGGCAAGCCACTTTCTTTAATTATTTTTATTACTCTGGCCACATAGGAGCTAAGGCTTTTCCCCTTGTCGACTGGAAAGATGGACAAGTCAATGAGCACGCTCATAAAATCCTCCCGGTTTTGAATGGATTGTTTTATTTTATATATTCATAAGTAATCGCATGGTTCAAAACGAATCGGATCAATAAAAATTAAATTTTCGCAATGGATCGTCCGATAAGAGAAAAAAAAGAGCAATTTTTTCCGCCTTGAAAAAAATATCTTATTCTACAGGCATCAATAGAACAATATGCAGGAAAAGGGCAAACCCGTCGAAAGGCGGCGGCGCAAAACCACGGGTCTAAAGCCAAAAGGCAATGATCGCCGGGTTGCTGAGTGTTGCACGGATAATGCGCCTTTGGGTGAACCTCCCCAGAGGCGTTTTTATTTTTAGCAGGCTGTAGGGTGAGATATCAAAGAAAAAAAGTGTTTTGAGATGAAGAAGTTAAAAAAAATTCTGCTATCCAATGGCCTGTTATGTACACTTTTGACCCTGATGGTTTTGGCAGGAATGCATACTGAATTTTATCCTTTACAGTTTTTTGAATACAAGGCCTATGATATTTTAACAGCCCTTAAACAAAGAAAAGATAACAGTCCGGTGGTAGTCGTGGCAATTGACGATGAGGCCGTCAAAAATATCGGTAGCTGGCCATGGCCTCGTTCTTATATTGCCGATATGATCCGCCGCCTTTCCGAATACGGCGCGCATACGATCGGAATTTGTCTTTTGTACCCCGACAGAGAAATAAACACGGGGGTTCAAGAAATCCACCAGCTTCGGGAAATTCTGCGAAATGACCCGGACTTAGAAAAATTAAAAGGGATGAGCAAGATTGACGGAATTCTGGTCGAAGCTGGAAAAAAGCTCGATTGCGACGCAGACTTGATTTCGGCCGTCCGGTCCGCTGTCAACCTGATTTTACCTATCGACTTCACTTTTGGTCCCTCGGAAGAGAGTCCGGATTCCGAACTTTCAGCATGGATGAAAATGAATTCATGGGATCCGGAAATCAAAGCATCGGATTCGCGAAATAAATTTTTCAGCTTCGAGAATTCTCTATGCAAAATGAAAAATCAAGGAACGGCGGTAGTCGAGCTGACGCCGACTTACGATGAACTGGCAGGAAAGGCTGCGGCTTTAGGACATATGAATTTTATTGCGGATCGGGACGGCGTGGTCCGGAAAGTCCCGCTTCTCATCAGCTATAAAGGACGAAGCTTTTTTTCGTTTGCGCTTCAGACATCCGCCAAATACGTTGGTGGAAGTGTGAAGGATTTAAAACCGATAAACGGAGGGTTGCGCATCAAGGGTTTGGAAATCCCCACCGACCGGAATTTCCGAATGCTGATTGATTACAGCCCGAAACGTAATTGTTTTGAGAGTTATTCCTTTTCAGAGGTTCGAAACGGCAAAGTCTCGGCCGATGCCTTTCGGAAAAAGATGGTTTTGGTCGGGGTAACCGCCCCAAGATGGGCGCCTGCATACCAGACCCCGGTTCAAAGCAACTCTCCGGGTGTTGAGCTGATAGCAAATGTTGCGGAAAATATTCTAAACGGAAAACATTGCCTTCGTCCCGGCTGGGCTTTTTCTCTGGAAGCGCTTTTCACCTTGTACCTATATCTGTTTCTCGTTTTTGTGATTCCAAGGGTTAATCTTCGGATCGGTGTTTTGATACTCGGGATTTTTCTGGCAACCTGGGTTGGAGTGGTTTTATTTTTCTATATGATTCATGGGCATTGGCTGAAGGTTTCTACTCCCATAATCTTCTCCACCGCTGGTTTTATTCTTGCCGCCTACAAAAAGGTTTCAGGGAAAAAGCATTATGAAAGGGTGGAATTGAACAAAATGCTTGGCTTATCTTTTCAGGAGCGAGGCGTGCTGGATATGGCATTTGAAAAATTTATGAAATGTCCGGTTGAGGACGAATCCATAAAGGGGCTGTTTTATAATCTTGGCTTGGATTTTGAGCGAAAAAGAATGTTCAGCAAAGCGCTGAGCACATATGAGCATATCCTGAAGGCGGGGAAATTCAAGGATATCAAAGAGAGGATAAAAACGCTTAAAAACATCGCCAAAATATCGGTATTGGATGCCAATTCATCCGAGCCGGATGCAACCCTGTTGCTGGAAGAAGGAACCACGAAACCCACGCTCGGACGTTATGAAATTCTGAAAGAGATCGGACAGGGTGCGATGGGCACGGTTTATCTTGGAATCGATCACAAGATCAACCGAAAGGTTGCCATTAAGACCATGAAATACGGAAAAGTCGATATCGAGCAGTTGGAGGAAGTCAAAAAGAGGTTTTTCCTTGAGGCCGAAGCTGCCGGAAAGCTCTCTCATCCGAAAATCGTAACTATTTTCGATGTGGGGGAGGATTACGATATGGCATATATTGCCATGGAATTTATTAATGGGTCAACTCTCGAAGCCTGCTGTCATAAAGAAAGTCTGCTTCCGACAAAACGGGTGCTCAAGATTGTTTCTTCGATTGCGGAAGCATTGGCTTACGCTCACGGTCAGGGGGTTGTTCATCGGGATCTCAAACCAGCGAACATCATGTTGCTGGAAAATGATCAGGTCAAGGTTACCGATTTCGGGATCGCACGCGTTATGGCTTCGTCCGATACGCAAACCGGGATCATCCTTGGCACGCCGAATTACATGTCGCCCGAGCAGATGGCAGGTAAAAAGGTGGATGGTCGTTCGGATCTCTTTTCTCTCGGTATCGTATTTTATGAGCTGTTGACCGGCGAAAAGCCGTTTAAAGGTGAAAGTATGGCCGCGTTGATATATGCAATTTCCAATGCTTCATATACTCCACTTGCGGAAACGGCGCCTAAGGTCCCGGCCTGTTGCGCGGAAATCGTAGATAAACTGCTTGCCAAGTCTCTGACCCGAAGATTTAATTCCGCAAATAAGGTTGTCGAACAAATCCAGTTGTGTCTGGATCAACTAAAATGAATTTTCCGGAAATAAGGGAGGTAATGAATGATCAGGATATTGATGAAATTCAAGGATACCGTGCTGAAAGACATCCAATGCGGCAAGGAGGAAATTACGATCGGCAGAAATAAAGACAATGACATCCAGATTGAGAATCTGGCGGTTTCCGGGCGGCATGCCAGGATAAAAAAAAACCGGAACGATTATTTTATCGAAGATTTGAAAAGCACCAATGGCACCTTTTTAAATGAAAAAAGAATATCGAAGGAGGTTCTCAAAAATAATGATGCGGTGACCATCGGTAAACATACCTTATCGATTTTATTAGAAAAAAACAAAAATGATCGTCAGGGGTTGAATGTTTGCCGAAATGAAATGAATAAAACCATGAAGCTTGATACCCGGCATCACAAAGAAATGATAAAAAAACAGCGGTAAACCAAAAAGTGGAAAAAGATCGGATCCGGTTTGCTATAACCTCGAGATGAGGTATTCCAAAAAAGTGTATGAATCGGCCGAAGTGTGAGGGAATGATTCTGTCGCCTCACCCGGCCGGGCTGCGGTTGACCGTCTTATCCGGAAATTTATACGACTGTCCGATCATGTTCTTTTTTTCCTCTTCGGAAATGATTTTCACTTTGCCTTTTTGGGTGTGTCACCCGAAATGTTCGGCATCAGCCGTTTTTCAAGAACAATACGAAGACCTGATGAAAACGGATGAGAGAAGGAGGCCTGTGCTATGGCCTATACCGTCTCCCGGTCTCTGAAGCCGATGAGATACAAGACCGCGTCCAGTCCCAAATTGGAAATCGCCTGTTTTGCGGATTCTTTCACAATGGGTTTGGCACGAAACGCAATACCCAGGCCGGCCGCGCTTAACATCGGCAGATCGTTCGCGCCGTCACCGATTGCGATCACTTGTTCCATTCGCAGATTCTCTGTGCGGGCAATTTCCCGAAGCAGGTCCGCCTTGCGATTTCCGTCCAAAATTGTTCCAAGTACCCGGCCGGTCAATTTGCCGTCGGTAATTTCCAATTCATTGGCATAGAGATAGTCAATTCCCAGTTTTTTCTGGAGAAAGCGGCCGAAGTACACAAACCCGCCGGATAAAATTGCCGTCTTAAACCCTAATGTTTTTAAATTGGAAATCAGTTTTTCTGCGCCTTCGGTGAGCTTCAACTGTTCTGCGATTTCCAGCAATACCGATTCATCCAAGCCTTTTAGAAGCGACACGCGGCGTTTGAGACTTGTGGAAAAGTCCATTTCGCCTCGCATCGCCTGCTCGGTGACCGAAGCCACTTGTTCACCGACTCCCGCGGCTTTTGCCAGTTCATTGATGACTTCGGATTCGATAAGTGTGGAGTCCATATCCAAAACAACCAGCCGGCAATTTCGGCGAAAGATGTTGTCTTCCTGAAAAGCGATATCGACCCCCATAACTTCGGTGAGTCTGAACAATTTTTCGCGCATTCGGTTCGGATCGTCCGGTTGTCCCCTTAAAGAAATTTCGACACAGGCTTTGTTTTTTATCTCCTCGACGCCAAGCGGGATTCGACCGGAAAGTCGACTGATCTGATCAATATTGATATTGTTTTGAGCGACGATTTCAGTGACCCTGGAGATGTGTTCAGCGGTTATTTTGCGGGCCAGCATCGTAATAATATAACGCGGTTTGCCCTGTTCCTTGACCCACTCCTCATACCGTTTTACCAGAATGGGAGTAAATTGCGTCTGTACCCCTAATTCATGGGCGCGAAACAACACGTCCTTAAGAACCGGCGATGTTTCGGAGGCTTTCGGGATTCCTACCAGAATGCCCAGAGACAGGGTGTCGTGTATGACCGCCTGGCCGATGTCTAAAATGTCCACCCGGTATCGGGCGAGAATTCCGGTTATTGATGAGGTCAAACCGGGTTTGTCCTTTCCTGATATATTGATTAAGATAATTTCTTTCATGTTTTTTGACTCCTTATTTTAAATATACGAGAACAAGTCAATTGGATGGGGGGCTTTTCTTTGGTGACCGGGGGCGAGATCCTTTGCCTGCCGGAGCGTTTTTCGAAAAGCTTTGTAATGTGGTTCGTTTTCATATATTATAACGCATTCTGTTCAACCGATTTTGGGCATTTTCAAAGATGCGGCCGGCAAACA
>JAHDSC010000079.1 GCA_018432925.1 Desulfobacterales bacterium
ACTGAGGCCCGAGACCGGTGTCGGCTGAAATCTCGCTGTTCAGGGCAATGAGACGCTTCTCGATTTCGACAAGGATTTCTGAATCAATACCGCACTGGGATTGAACCCAATCGTGCCAGGGCTTGCCGAGCGTGGGCTCCAAATCGATGAAGGCAAAACGGCGACGCAACGCCAGATCGACCAGAGCGAGGGAGCGGTCGGCAATATTCATCGTACCGATGACATAGAGATTGTCCGGGATGAATACACGCTCGCCATCTGACCGTTTATAGGAAAGCTCCAGGGCCTCATTCGGCGTTCTCTTGTCGACCTCGAGGAGCGTCAGCATCTCGCCGAAAATCTGTGCGGGATTCCCGCGATTGATCTCTTCAATGACTACGACATGTCTTGACGTTGGATCTTTCGCGGCGGCCTTCATCATCTCCACAAAAGGCCCATCCACCAGCGTGAGCTTTCCGTCTCCCACTGGCCGCCATCCACGAATGAAATCCTCGTAGGAAAGGTTCGGATGAAACTGCACCGCTCGGACTTTGCTGTCGTCGCGTTGCCCCATCAAAGCGAAAGCCAATCGCTTGGCCAGCCAGGTCTTTCCCGTGCCCGGCGGCCCCTGGAGGATCAGGTTTTTCTTGGTCCGAAGGCGCTCGAGAATCTTTTCGAGTTTTTCCCGGGCGATAAAACATCCATCCGTCAGAATGTCATCGACGGAGTACGGTTCGATGGGTGCAGCCGTGATCTCTGCCTCGGGTGTGGCATCCGCTTCGTCATCCTGCGCATCAGGGTCTGTGGCATTTGGGTGGGCAGATGTCCCACTATCTTTGAAAAGCCAGGCGGCAAGTGACAACTCCGGAAATGAGTGGACGGGATAAGCATCCTCCTGGAAACGAGCCTCAAGGGTGTCCAGCACCGCCAGATAATCCGTGGCGTTGCAGCGGCCCTTGGGGCCGTTCATGCCAATCTGAATGTTGAGCTTCTTGCTGATGTAACGCTGGGACTGACCATCAAGGGTCGGAAAATTCCAGGGACGAATCCAGTACAACCCCATGGTAAGGTTCCACCCCACACCATAGCGCTGCGTCGCGTTGTCATAGGCTGAGACAAATGCCGACCGCGCCTCCGCATCATCCGATTCCGCGAAGGCAATTGCCTGAGCAAAGGCTTCCCAGAGGGTGTCGATGTCATCTGGTTGGCGTTTGTTATCGAACCCGAAAAACCATGACTTCTGATTATTGAGAATCGGAATCCCTTCAAAGGAGTCCGGAACAGGCTCAGACACTCCAAGCAGACTGGCAAGCTCGCTCGCAATAGCTTTGCGATTTGCATCGGTGATCCCCCGGTTGAATATGCCCATAGCCGTAAAGGGGCAGATGTCCTTCAGGGGGCCAGAGGAACCATCCGCGAATTGATCCTGCAGGTTGGAGAGGCCATCCACCTTCGAGGCAATAACGTGAATTCCCGCAATTAGCTCATCCCGCCTATTCTGAAAGGTAAGGAGCTTGTCTGCTACCGCTTCGTAAAAGCGGGTCCAGTTGAAACGGCGCTTGTCGACAGCACTATCACCGAAGCGTTCACGCCAGTAAGGGGCATTGCGGAACCGGTTGATGTCTTGTGCCTTTTCCTCGAAGGTGAATCCGATCAGCGCATCTGTGGTCCAGTCGCCAGGCAAGACCCGCCAGACCGTGCTTCGATTGGTATAGAAGTACCACTCACGCGGAGGATCGAAAGGTTTCCAGTCAACCTTCAAGGTGCGGCCGTCGCCGAGGTTCTCTTTTACCGTGCCAATGGCTTTGATCGCCATGACGGAAACGGTTTGGCCCCGGCTATCAAAGGGGAGATCGTGCTTCCGCGTATAGGACGACTTGATCGCAATGCGATCCCCAACCTGGATGGACTTCACAGCGTCGAGATATTTGTCCTGATACCCATTTTCCCATATGCCTTCCTGTAGAAAGCGGGGTGTCTGATCATCGGTTCCGCCGTATGTGGCTCCGACAAACCAACAGGCTCGGGCTCCGGCTCCTTCAGGTTTAGAATTCATAACATCTATTCTCCTCCATTCTCATATCGCCCCCTCAATTTGCATCTCATGGTCAACAGAGCACCGCGTTCAAAGAACGGCAAGTCGATGGTGTCGCATACCGAACTGCAATACTGCTCGGCAAAGAGCTGCAGGTGAGCGGCGTCACGAGCCACGTCCGGATCGGATGGCAGATACTGGAGAAGCGCGTCGCTGATAAGCATCACAAACTTGCTTCTCGCCCGGGTCAGCGTCACATTGAATCGTCTCGGGCTTAGGATGAATGCATCTTCAGACGCAACAAAATCCCGGTCGGCCACCACATAACTGGAAAGGATCAGGTCGCGCTCCTGACCCTGGAAGCGGTCTACGGTGTCCACAAATGGAGGCGGGTCCATCGTCATGCCGGCCGCATCCACGAGCAGATTTCTGATGGATGCCATCTGGGCTCGGTGGGGAGTCACGATGCCGATTTTCTGCGTCCAAAATTCCTGGGCGCTTACTCCGGCCTGTTGGGCGTCGACCAGCTTCTTGTACAAAAGGGTCAAAGCGGAAACGATCTGCGCCTCAAAAGGGTTTGATAACGTATAGGTGTTGGCGGAGTAGCTGATCACCACCACAGGGCAGGCTGGGTCAAGAATGCGGAGAAACTCGTCGGACCATGGCAACTGCTCAGGCCAGTCGGCGGGTCTTCCATCAATATTGATGGCGAGATCCAGCTTTCTCTCGGGGAAGAACGCCTCGTATTCGTTCTTATAAAAACGCTTACAGGGCCATGCGGAAATTTCCACGTTGGTCCGGTAGTTGTGTTTAAGCTGCACCGGGGTGATGCCGTGGGTCTCCTTCATGTAAGAGAAAATGCAGTCAAACAGCCCTTGAACGCTATCCTTCATCTGGAAGCCGTAGATCGGCCCAAGCTGCCGGTCGTCACCTGCAAGGACAACATGCCCATCAGATTTCAAAAGCAGAAAGTAGGCCGCAGCCGCAGCAACCTGAACCTGTGATGCCTCGTCGATCACCAGAAGATCAAACCATTCGGCGGTCGGCTCACTATCCTGGTGGTCTTTCTCAGCAAGTCGTCCAAGTTGTTGCCAGGTTCCACCCACGATGATGATCCCGGTATCGTCGCCTTTCAGGGCATTCACAAAACCCTGAGCCCTTGCAGAGGTCCTCGGCATATCTTCGATCTGATCACTCAAGGGAGGTGCGGAGGAGTCGCTTCTCACCCTTGTGACACGAACCGGGCAAGCTAACGCTCCGACAGTGGCCGTCCGTCTGTTGATCAGTTCCAGGACTTCGTTGAGGACGTTATCGATAGCGTTGTAGTTGCTGGACCCGATACCGACACGCAGCGGAATTCCCGCTTCGGCGTAATGCTCAATCCACCCGAGAATAGTCCCGGCCAGGACCGTGGTCTTTCCTGTTCCCGGCGGCCCCCAAAGCAAAGAAATCCTGTTTCCGAATGCATCGTGAAAAAGGGATTCCTGCTTTTCGTTAAAGGCATCCTTCAGGTATGGTGTTACCTTCGCATACAACTGGTTGGTATCAGTGAATGTTTTTCCTGCAGCCAGCGAGCCGGGGGTATACATCAGGCTATGGGCTGGTTCGGTCATTTTTGTCGGTCTCTTAGCCATTGCCTTACCTCCGCTTCCTGGCACGTTTGATCGGTGCTGCCTTGCCGCCAACAGACCTCAGTGCTTTTTCTATCCTGTCGCTCGAAAAATCCCGGTACATCGGATCAAGGACAAGCGGTGAGTCGAGCGCCACGAGTCCTTGGGCGACGGCAAACTGAAAGAGCCCCTGGTGACCCGGCTTAAGAACCACATAGGGATTGTCCTGCATGGCCTCCAACCGAATGACCTCTACCTGAAGCAATGCCCCTATCGACTTGTTCGTCATCCACCGCTCGGTCAGGCCGTGTTCGCCCAGCAGTTCTTCTGCATCCTGGAAGCCCAATCCAAGTCGCCGACGCCACGGCTCGTCGAGATCCACGTATTCATTCTCGTTGGATAGGGCGACGGTAAATTCGCCTTCCTTGATTCGGGAATCCCTGCTGGTCGGAGAAAAATCGAAAACATAGAGCGTTTCGTGTTGGTACTGTGGATTCGCGAACTTGATCTCATCGATGATCGGATCAGCCTCTGCTTGAGGCTTCAAGGTCAACCCGCGTATCGAGAAAAACCTCGCCTCCCGTTCATCGACGGGCAGTGAGCGAGTGTTCCGGTTCTCCATTTCCTGGCACGCGACATTGAGCTTCTCAAAAGCGATCAGGCTTCTTGCTGCCTCCGGAACACTTGCCTGGGAGGATCGTGCGGCAGAGAAGCCGCTCTTTTTCAGCACCAACCGGTCTTTGTAGTTTTCACGCAGTCGCCGGACGATGTGCTGCAAAGCTTGCAGGTGAACCTTCGTGGCCCGCTTAATGCCATCGTAGAGTTCGTCCCGGGTGTAGCGCCTCCACTTGGATGGGTCAGTAGGATGAAGTTTATTGAAATGGCGAACGAAAATTTTGTCCTGCCACAGCTCATAGGCACGTTCGAAGGGGATCTGATCGCTCATTGGGGTAGCGAACCCAAAAGGCAGATCGAATTTATACGGGGTGCCATCCTCCCGAACATTTGGGAAGAAACTGTTCGCTGCATCAAACAGGGAGTAATCGTGGGCAACCGGCAGCCCAACCAGCATTCGAAGAACTTCCTTGACGATGGTCCCAGGCTGGGACTTGAAAGCATCCGGATCGGGCAACAGGCTGTCCGGTGGGAAGAATCGGGTAAGTACCTCGATCAGTTCGATCACGTCAGGGTTCTGCATATGACGCTCGAACATGCGCTTGAGCTGACGCACCTCCAGCATGTCCCAGAAGAAGATGTGGGAAGAAAGACGGTCACGAGCGGGTAGACCGGTGTTGACAGTCGACACCTCCTCTAACCACTCAGAGACCACGGTCGCAAATTCCTTTAGCCTCTCGCGTTCCGTTTCCGGGTTCATCGCATCGACACGGTCGACGATGAAAATCTTTTCGTCCGTCACCGGAGGATCGCCGGGTTTGCGGCCGTGCGGGAAATAGAGCCGCGCCGCGCCCAAGGCAAACGAGATACCAGAGCCCGGGTCGAAATGAATCGTGATAAAGATGCTTTGGTCAGTCCAGGCAGGGATCATCGCGCTGCGCCGCCCATCGACCGGTAAGGGTGCCCCCTCGGTCAGGGAACGGGCACGAGTGGCCAACGCTGGCCCATCCGCCCGCAACTGGTGGCTGGAGTCGATAACGGATTGCCAGCGATCATCTGCGGTAGTCACGGCTTCGGTCAGCTCCGCTGTAGAGGTAATGCCATTTGAACGGAGCAATTCCGCCTGCCCCTGATTGAGCCAGGCCAGCCGGGAAAGATGATCGCATTCGGATGCCTTGTCTCGGCAGTAGCGAACGTAGTCGCAAAGCTGGCACTTGGGACCGACGTGCCAACTGGCATCCTCCATATCGGTCTGTAGAACCCGGAGAAGGCGATCCTCGAAAAACTGCTTTACGTGGACTTCATAGACTTCATACGGAACCCGAATCAGCGTTTCGCTGAGGGCCTCGGAAACGGGATCTGCGGCTCCCTTGGCCTGATTAAGCTGGACCAGGTTCCTGAACGCATTGATGTCGTGGCTTCCTGGCCAGATGGTGCCTTCCGCCGAAACGGCATATCTACCGCCAAGTCCCTCTTGCTGGATGGCTGTGGCCAACGCCAAAGCGTAGTAGGTCACCTCTGTGAAGTGCCGGAGGGATGGCTCCGCAGCCATTTTCACATCAATGATATGGATTTCGTATTCAGGCACAGTCCCATTGCCGATCAGCGGCGCACCAGTACCACCTGGACGTATCCAAAGGATGTCCGGGCGTACTCTTACCTGGTCGAGACCGAAGTCGTCGTATGCCTTTTGAAGGCCGGGAGTAATGTTTGTGGGAACCGTGAACTCCGCCTCGATAATTGCCTGCGGTGGTTCCTGTTGCCGGAGGATGTCAAAAAGGTTCTGGATCTTCTTGAAGGGCTTCCGTCCCAGAAGATCATCGACCTTGTCCTCGAGAAGGAACACAACTTTCCCATCATCTGAGGTGTCGATCAGATCCTGGTATTTGTCGGCTTCCCAACGCCGCCCGGCCGCTTTGATAAGTTCAATACCAGGGCGTTTGTAGGTTTCGGCCGAGACTCCAAGTGAGTCCCTTTCAGCATCACTGGCCAGACGAAACCGGAGAAACCGGTCACAATCGAATTTGAATGTTAGGGCAAGCGTTCCTTTATCGAGTTTCGCCATCACAACTCTCCCGGGGTTGGTATGTTCTTCAATGCATCCGACATCGGTCGTGTGCTGGTATCCGCCTCGCCTAAGAAACCTCTACTGACGACCAACGCCCGAGCCAAATTAGTGAAATCAGGAATTTTGAAGCCGATCCGTTTATGGGCGGACAAGGCATCAAAGTGAGATTCCGCCTCCAAGACAGCGTCTTTGAAGGCGGTTTCGCTGATGACCGGAACGCCTCTCTTGATGACGCCTTTCTTCTTGCGGCAGACCAGCACCGCGTCCCACTTGATGGTGCCATCGTAAGTGTGAAGGCCTCCTTGGCCTTCGCCACGCATGGGCAGAACCTTGGTTACCGAGAGTCCCGAATGAAGCAGAGCCGTGCCGAGAGCATCCCATGCCGATGCAAGTTTATGGTGGTAGGTGAACACGCAGATCCCGTTCGGCTTGAGCACGCGGTTGCATTCCATGAAAATCTGCTGAAGCCGTTCCTGGTATCCCTTGATGGCTTCATCGGACCGTCGCGTGATGGCCAGGTTCTGCAGTATCGGAGCCGAAGTGACGTTGTCGTTATACGGGGGCGGTGCGATTCCCAAAGCCTGATGCCAGGCCAAGTAGAAGTCCGAGAGTTCCGAGTAGCTCAGATTGTCGAAATACGGCGGATCGGTCAGCACGAGATCCACTGAGCCGTCCGGTAGTAAATGGAGTTCCTCGGAAGACTGGGTTTCAATCGCCGCCGTGGCGCTGCCGCTCAATACATCATCGACAGAGCCAAGGCAGGCTTGTTCGCGCTCGAAATCATCTTCATAAGCGACTCTGGTGCCTTCCGGATGCAGCTCCTGGGGCGCTTTGGCAAACGCAATCGCCTTCGATATTTTCCGAACCGTGTTGATGAACGTCCCCCGTCCAACGCCATCCTGCCAAGGGTTCAGCTCGACCGGACGGGTGATGTGCCGGTATGAGTGAATGGAGAACATTGGGCTCGTTCGGCGATAGCCAAACGCATAGGCCGTGTACATGCAGTTCGTGGTGAGATGTTCACTGAAGGCCAGCTCAAGGCAGCGCCGCGCCTCATCGCTTTCCACTCGGCCGATGGCCGAACCGAGAAGGTGCAGGTGGAGCTTCTGCCGGTCGTTGAAAAAGTCTGCGTAATGGCGAATCCCGTGGATCAATGGTCGTCCATCCGAACGCCCCTCGCGGGGAATGCTTCTCGTCGGCACAAGCAAGCCATTCCCGATCATCCGCAGCTTCCGGGTGGCTCGGTCGTACAACGCCTGGTCCGCCTCTTCGACGCGCTTGAAATGCCTTGTGCAGTTCTTGCCGGTTCCGACCAGATACTCTTGGGCAAAGAGCCTCCAAGCGGGGCGTTCGGCACCGTCAAGGTCATCCGCTGCGATCTTCTGTGTGTGCTTGCAGGTCGGGCAGGTCATGATCCCGTTGCCGTGCGTGCCCGAGCTGATAGTGGTGCGCTTACCGCAAGAGCATTGCAGCACCTTACGCTCAATCGGCAATTCGTGGACCGCATGACAGTCCTTGCAGAATACCCACTGCAGACCCTTCTCCTTGGAGTAGGCCAGTTGAAAATGGGGATGGAGTTCTACATCGCTCTGGCAATTCGAGCACTGCTTCACCTGGACCCAGAAATGATGAAGAACATCCCGTTCGACGCCATCCACCATGGTCCGATGCAACGGCGTAATGAGTTGGGCGACCTCAGTGCAAATCTCCTCGATTTCCGGGTAGTGATCCTCCATCCGGGAGGCGGCCAACTCAAATCGGGTAATAAAGGTCGCGACCGGGTCGATATCAAAACCAATCACCCGGGCATTGCAGCGCATGGACTCCACCAGACTTGTCCCGCCACCGATGAAGGGATCTAGAACGACAGCGCCATGCACGGAGGTCTTGCCGAGATAGGTATCCCAAAAGGCGTCGGCCTTGTCAGGGGGAAGGGTCAGCGCGGTGATGATCGAACGGAACTGAGAGCCCACCCGGCGTGCAAACCAGCGGTGGACCCGATACAAAGGATTCGAGCTCTGTCCTTCACGCAGGGCAAGCTCGGCGATTTGGGCAATGGGAATGTCGCCCGCCTCCAGCAGGGTACGGGCAGGCCAACCGCCAAAGGTGTCACCTCTGCGGTTTTCAATGATCTGCTTTGCCTGACCTGTTTTAGCCATAGATCCCCATTACCATCCCTTCTCAGTAGTATTGCCGGATATATCCGAACGCCTTGTCGAACAGATCCTGGTCCTTGACCTGGTACTTCACGTAAATCACTTTGCGCAGGGCCTTCTGGACCTCGCGTTCTCCGGCCTTGGTGTTTTGCCAGCCGGGGAATCGGACCAGGCGCACGATCTCGTCGATGTCGGTCACGATCCGCTCGACCACCATCGGCGTCTTGCCGTTCTTCACCTCGGCGAACAGTTCGGTCAGGGCCGCTTTGGCCTTGGCCTGTTCATCGACCGGGTCCACCTGCTTCTCGGCCTGGACGACCTCCTTGGCCAGGGTCAGCAGTTCCTTGAGGAAGTCGAGACTATGGAGCAGGCCCTGTTCGTGCCGTTCCTTGAGCTTTTCAAGGCGTTCGCCCAGGGCGACGAACTTCGGATTGTCCTTGTGCTTGCGCAGGCGAGCGAGGAGCTTGATCTCGATTTCCTTGGATTTCTTGTCTGGGTCCTTAGCATCGAGCAGCC
Source organism: Desulfobacterales bacterium (assembly GCA_018432925.1). Classification (GTDB taxonomy): domain Bacteria; phylum Desulfobacterota; class Desulfobacteria; order Desulfobacterales; family JAHDSC01; genus JAHDSC01. The sequence continues at coordinate 8,980 of JAHDSC010000079.1, forward strand.
CTTCGAGGACCTCGGCGTCCATCACCAGGGTGTCCAGATCGTCGCGCACCGTCTCCAGATGCACGTTCTCATGGACCAGCTCGATGGTCTTGGCCCCCAGGGCGTGCCAGAGCAGCTTGCCGTTGCCGCTCGGCGGCTTCACCGACTCATAGACCTGGGTCAGCCACTTGTAGTCCTTTTCATAAAGGCCGAGACAGGGATCGGGAGACAGCGCCTCCCACAGACGGGAGAGCACCGAGTATTCCGCCGCGAACTTGTCCCGGGTCTCGTTATCCGGCAGGCAGTCCTGCGCCGCGATCAACCCCTCGTAACCGCCCACGGTGCGGTCCACGCCAGGGAAGAACGCCAGGCATCTCGCCACCACGCCGGGCAGCTCTTTCTTGAGGTCATCCAGATTGGTGATGACCTTCTGCACCGCCTTTTCATCGAAATCGAGGGCCGTGGCCACGTCATCGAAGATGCCGAGGTAATCCACGATCAGGCCGTGGGTCTTGCCAGGGTAAACACGGTTGGTGCGGCAGATGGCCTGTAGCAGGTTGTGATCCTTCATCGGCTTGTCGAGATACATCACCTGCAGAATCGGCGCGTCGAAGCCGGTCAGCAGCTTGGAAGTGACGATCAGGAACTTGAGCGGGTCGTTCGGGTCGCGGAAACGGTCGAGAAGCTTCTCCTCTTCATCCTTAGCAAGCTTCCATTCCGCGTACTCGTCGGACTTTCCACCCTGGGTGTGCATGACGATGGCGCTGGCCTCCGGACCGACCAACTCGTCCATGGCCTTCTTGTAGAGCACGCAGCATTCACGGTCGAAGGTCACCACCTGGGCCTTGAAACCGTTCGGCTCCACCTTCTCCTGGAAGTGCTTGACGATGTGCTGGCAAATGGCGTTCACCCGCGCCGGGGCCTTGATCAGCACCGCCATCTTGGCGGCCCGCTTTGCCAGGTCGTCACGATCCAGCTCGCTCAGCTCATCGGTCATCTGAGAGTAGGCTTCGTCGATGGCGTCCTTGTTGATATGCAGCTTCACGTCCACCGCCTCGAAATGGAGCGGCAGCGTGGCCTTGTCCCGGATCGAGTCCTGGAACGAGTAGCGGCTCATATAGCCCTGCTCATCCTCGTCCGCGCCGAAGGCCCAGAAGGTGTTGCGGTCCCGCTTGTTGATCGGCGTACCGGTCAGACCAAAGAGAAAGGCGTTAGGCAGCGCGTCGCGCATCTTGCGCCCCAAGTCGCCTTCCTGGGTACGGTGCGCCTCATCCACCATCACGATGATGTTCGAACGCTCGTTCAGGCGGCCGTCCGCCTCGCCGAACTTGTGAATGGTGGTGATGATGATCTTGCGCGTATCGGTCGCCAGCAGGCTTTGCAGTTCCTGCCTGGTGGCTGCGCCGATCATGTTCGGGATATCGGCGGCGTTGAAGGTGGCGGTGATCTGGGTGTCCAGGTCGATGCGGTCCACCACGATCATCACCGTGGGGTTGCCGAGCTTGCCGTGCATCCGCAGCTTCTGCGCCGCGAATACCATCAGCAGCGACTTGCCCGAGCCCTGGAAGTGCCAGATCAGGCCCTTTTTGGGATAGCCCTTGACCACGCGGGCCACCATCAGGTTAGCGCCTTCGTACTGCTGATAGCGGCAGATGATCTTGATGCGCCGGTGTTTCTTGTCGGTGGCGAACAGGGTGAAGTTCTGCAGGATGTCCAGCACTACATGAGGGCGCAGCATGGAGCGGATGGAACGCTGCACGTCCGCAAGCGTCCCCTCGGCCTTGTTGTCTCCCTCGTGCCACGGCCCCCAGATATCGATGGGCATGCGCACCGAGCCGTAGCGATAGCACTTACCCTCGGTGGCAAAGGAAAGGACGTTGGGCACGAACATCTGCGGCACGCTTTGTTCATAGCCGTTATGGATGTCGCTGGCCCCATCCACCCAGGTCACCGCCGGGCGCACCGGCGTCTTGGCCTCGCCGACCACCAGCGGGATGCCGTTGACCAGCATGATGATGTCGAAACGGCGGCCGCCTTCCTTGACCGGGTAGACCCACTGGTTGGTGACCACGTAATCGTTGTTGCTGAGATTCTCGAAATCGATCAGGCGCACCGGCGTGTGTTCGCCGCGCTCCCCGAAGGGCATGGACTTCTCGCCCCGCAGCCATTCGGCAAACAGCTCATTGGCCCGCACCAGGCCTTCGCTCTGCACAGATAGCGGAATGGTCCGCAGGCGGTAGAGCACCTCGTCGGCGCGGTCGGGCTGGGCTTTGATGTCCGGGTTCAGGCGGATGAGGGCATCACGCACCATCGACTCCACCAGCACGTCGGAGTGTTGGCGGGGCAATTCCTCGGCGGCCACGAAACGCCAGCCTTTGATCTCGCCGCCATAACTGGCAAGCTCTTCGGCAACCATGTTCGAAGTCACGCCGCCGCAGAGCGTGTCGAGAACCATCTGTTCGACCGTGTTTTCTTCGTTAAACATGGGCGGCTCCCTCCATGACTAAATGTTCTATGAGACGCTTTTTGAGTGATACAAGCCTTTGGAGATGCCCTTCAGCGTTTGCGTGCACACTCTTTGCCCGCTCAAGCAATCTCAGGAATTCCTCTGCCTTAGCCCCCTCGGGAAGGTGAAACGGGATTTTCTTGATCGTTGTGGCGTTGAGATTTGGCATCGTTGTACCGACGGAAAACCGATCTAACCAACGATTTATAGATGCACTCGTAACCGCCCAAAAAACAGCGCGTGGATCGATTCCTTCTTTTAAGCGGACTCTTATTGTGCCGGTTCCGCAAAGCCATTTTTCTTGATGGTTTAAAACAAGAGCGCGTTTTGTAAGATCCCCTCTACGAGGGAACAGAATATCGTTTTCGGCTAAGCGGTAATTTTGTAGCTCGAGTGCCTTCTCCTCACTTATGCGTGCAACTTTTTCTTCCTGAATGACACCGTTTTCGATATCAGCAGGCATCACCACAGGAACCCCCTCAGATTGATAATCTTTAGCGTGAAGAAGGCTTCCAAATGGTCCGATTTTTATCCCATCGGATGGACAATAATCTCCCAGTACACTGGTGACGTTCGTTGATGTGAGGTTTTTCTCAATCAGAGTTTCTACGTAAGCATTCAGATCGCTGGAAAGCGACGCATATTTTTCCACCGCCTCATCCGCAGCCCACAGGATCTCGGCAATACGCTTCTGTTCATCAAGCGGCGGCAGCGGGAATTCAAAGTCCTTCAATGCCGTCCAACTGGTTCGGGGTGACAGCGATCCGGCCGAGGTATCGAGTGCATGATCAAAGAAGGCATCGCTCTGGCAGATAAATGGCAGAAGCTCCGGCAGTAGAACCTTTCTATTCTTAGGCTCGAACGTCAGGATGTCCCCGGAGCAAATGCCTTCAAACTCGGCATAGGCGACCTTGCGTTGATAGGCCCGGCGCTTGCCGAAGAGAGTCTGGCCCGGTACGAATTTGCGGGTAAACGAGGTGCCATCTGCGACGGAATTCCAGCGACGGATATGCAGGTTCTC
>JAHDSC010000158.1 GCA_018432925.1 Desulfobacterales bacterium
CACCACGATCTGCTGTTACTGCGCCGTCGGTTGCGGCGCCATCGTGTCTACCAGCAAGGAAGGCGACGGGCGTGTCTTCAACCTTGAAGGGGACCCGGATCATATTATCAACAAGGGAGCGCTTTGCGCAAAGGGCGCTTCCCTGAAACAGTTGAGCGAAAACACCAATCGACTGGTTGAACCGATGTACCGGGCGCCATACGCCAAGGAATGGAAAGCGGTTTCCTGGGATTGGGCGTTGGACGAAATCGCCAAAAGGATCAAGGAAACCCGGGACGCCACTTTCCAGACGGTAAACGACAAAAAACAGGTGGTGAACCGGACCATGGGGATCGCCAATGTCGGAAGCGCTGCCATGGACAACGAGGAGATCTGGCTGTACCAGGCATTGCTTCGCGCGCTGGGGCTTGTCTATATCGAACACCAGGCCCGTCTCTGCCACAGCTCCACGGTTGCGGCTCTGGCGGAGTCGTTCGGACGCGGCGCGATGACCAACCACTGGATTGATATCAGAAACAGCGACGTCGTCCTGGCAATGGGAAGCAATCCGGCTTCCAACCATCCCGTATCCTTAAAGTATGTCACGCAGGCGCAGCTTGCCGGTTCCAAGCTCATCAGCGTCGACCCGAGGTTCACGCAGACATCGGCGAAGGCCGACATTTATGCGCCTATGCGTTCCGGTACCGATATCGCCCTCCTCGGCGGGATGATCAAGTACATCCTCGACAACAACCTGTACTTCAAGGAGTACGTGGCCAACTACACCAACGCTCCGTTTATCGTCAACAAGGAATTCGGCTTCAAGGACGGACTTTTTGCAGGCTATCAGAAAACCGGCGGAGTGGTTGCCGGAAAATACGACAAGAGCAAGTGGGCGTTTGAAATGGACAAAACCGGGGTCCCAAAAATGGATCGCAGCCTCAAGGACGGCCGTTGCGTCTTCCAGCTTCTGACGAAGCACTACAGCCGGTACAACACCAAGATCGTATCGCAGATCACCGGAACGCCG
>JAHDSC010000014.1 GCA_018432925.1 Desulfobacterales bacterium
TAAAACCGGCGCCGATCCCGGAGGGCTTGCTTGAGGTCTTGAAAGCGGGCGCCGTGGCTAGCAGACCCCTCAAAGGGTCTGCATATAATAATAAGGTACTTTCCTCTAGTATAAATAAAATTCCTTATATAGAGGGTGACGACAAAAATGACGACAATGCCGGAAAGATGTTTCGAGAGGGCCGGAGGGATGAGGATCTTTTTTGCATTGCGAACCATCTCATCAAAGGCGGCTGCGATGAGGTCAAAGCAAGGCAAGTGCTTGATATATTGGCTAAAAACTGCGATCCCCCCTTTCCTGAAAAAGAGATAAATGCCAAAATTCTGAGCGCATTGAGGCGGTCTGACCGTCGGGAAAAGGCCCTTTCGGATGAGGTTAGAGAGTGGATTTTGTCGTCAAGTGGCGTCTTTTTGTCGTCAGATGTCGTCAAGTGTCTCCATGTGTCGTCACGAGACGAACAGAAAAATTTATCGAAGATCCTCTCCCGCCTTTGCAACGAGGGCCTAATTGAGCGATTCGGTAATAAAAACGGCTGCTTTCGTCGTGTCGAAACTGAGGTTGAGATCCTCGATTTCGTTAATGCCTCCGGCAAAGAGTTTGAAATTGATTTCCCGATGGGGCTCTCTGGACAATTCAAGTTGTATCGGGGAAATCTTGGGATTATCGCCGGTGCGAAATCGGCGGGCAAGACGGCATTTGCCCTCGACACGGTAAAACGCAACATGAACCGTCGTGAAATTGTTTATATCACCAGCGAGATGAGCGGAGATGAGCTGCAGCTCCGCCTTGACAAACATCAGGACCTAAAATTGACTGATTGGAAATTCAGAGCGATCCGGCGGGGTGATAATTTTGCCGACTTGGTCGATTCCAGTGAGAAAATTTTTATAATCGATTTTCTGGAAAACCTCCAGGATGCGTGGAAAATCGGCGCAGAACTGAAGAAAATCCACGATAAATTGAGAGACGGAATAGCAATCGTTTTTTTACAGAAAAAGGGAGGGGAGGACCTTGCCCGCGGCGGTCAATATACATTGGATAAGGCCCGTTTTTATGTGGCCCTGGATCAAGACAAAGAAGCCAATGCAAACCGGGTCAAAATCGTGGATGCAAAGGCGTGGCGGACAGATAGAAACCCACGAGGAATGTATCGGTTTTATAAACTGGTCGATGCTACACGCTTTATAACTACAACCGAATGGCAAGATTAAAAGGAGGATAACGATCATGGCACAAATAATGGATTTTTTGAACGCACCTCGGAAACGGTCTAAAATCTGGAATGACGAATAAACCCCGAAGATACTGTACCCATTATCCTTGTTCAAACTTTGCGGAGCCCGGCAGCGCGTATTGCAAAGAACACATGCCAAAGAAACCGGAGAAGCGGGCAGATGCCTTTTATCTTTCAACAAGATGGCGGCGGTTGCGGGGATGGTATCTCAGGGCTCATCCCCTCTGTGAAAACTGCCTGCGAGAAGGGCGGTTGACTCCCGCAACGACAGCGGATCATGCGATTGAACTGAAGGATGGCGGCGATCCCCTTAATGCTGATAACATGCAATCTTTATGCCATGCTTGCCATAACAAAAAAACAAAAGCAGAAGCAAAGAAACGTATTACTAACTCTTATAGTAATGAGTAATTAATTTATTACTAATTACTACCTGTTTGAAGAAGCAATTAGTAATTATATATCTAATTGTTATCATTGGAAAAATCATCAGGCAGGTAGCAAAAATAA
>JAHDSC010000147.1 GCA_018432925.1 Desulfobacterales bacterium
CTGCTTACGATAACCACCGGGCAGGGGCTTTTTATCATGATATGCTTCAGGGCGGTGTTTCCGTCCATAACCGGCATGTTTACATCAAGGGTAATCAGATCCGGTTTGAGTTCATCGATTTTTAAAAGGGCTTCTTCACCGTTTTTTGCCGTTCCGACGATGGAAATTTCCTCATCATCCTTGAGGATGTTTTCTAAAATTCTGCACATGAGCGGAGAATCGTCAACGATAAGAACCCGTAAACGATTCATTTCTTGGAAAAGTTGAATCTCCTCGGCCGCATCCACCGGAACTTCTTCAATTGCCCTTTCGTCGATCAATCGGGCGGCTTCCATTAGAAGGAACTGCCAGTTCTTCTCAATGGTAGCTTCCGGCGGCGCATCGATTTTCATCGTCTCAAAACCCCCGCTTTCCCATGCGAGGATCTCATAAAAAGCATTTTCTCCAACGCTGTTGCTGCATTCCGCGTGTGTAATGCTGCAATCCTGAATATAAATGACTCCCTGTTGCGAGTCTTTCGTAACACGAATCGCCATATTGATGTTGGATAAACAGCACATCTGAATGAGATCCGGCAACTGAATATTTTTCAGGATGCCTTCGAATCCTTCTTCTTTTTTATTCATCTGTCTGCAGATCAACCGCCTTGCATCCCCAGGCCTAAAAGGTTTTTTCAGAAAATGGAGGCTCTAATTCCCTGAGCTGGCTTTTTATTTAGTCAAAGCCCTGTCCGGCAATTCGGAGGAACGGAACACAGGTTCAGCGGCTTCGGATCTCAACCGGCAGTTGGATGCATGAAACATGGAGTCTGATTTTCCATTACCCCTGCGAATTTAATGGATGGAAATGGAAACAAGAAGCGGCATACCGTTCCGTTCTCATTTGAGAGCGTGTTTTAAACGGCTTCGGCATACTTTCTTTTTGTATGCCCTTCAATATATAGATTCACAAGCTCATAAACATCTAAAATAAGGGAAATACGTCCATCCCCCAGTATCGTTGCCCCGGAAAATCCGCTGTTTTCCTGCAAATAATCCGCCAGAGGCTTTATTACGACTTCCTCCTGCCCGATCAGAGTATCCACGACGAGTCCGACCCGCCTCATTCCGGTGGTGACGACGACCACAAAAAGTTTCCCGGAGTTCTGTCTGCCTGTCGATATATTGAATATTTCCGGGAGTCGGATGAGAGGAAGTGTGCTTTCTCGAAGATTGACCACCTCTACGTCTTCGATTATGGAAATTTCGTTTTCAAAAATTCGTAAGGTCTCTTCAACGGTTGCAAGCGGGATCGTAAAAATGTCCGATCCTACCCGGACCAGAAGTGCCGGAATAATCGCGAGCGTCAAAGGAATCTTGATTCGAAACCGTGTGTCGATCCCCACTTTGGTATCGATTTCTATGGTGCCGTTCAACTTTTCAATATTCTTTTTGACGACATCCATACCAACACCGCGGCCTGAGGTATGGGTAACCTGAGAAGCGGTAGAAAAGCCGGGTCTCATGATCAGTTCGATCAGATCCTTTGAAGGCATCCGATCCAGTTCTTCTTTGGGCAAAAACTTTTTTTTCAGAGCAGTGGCTTTTAGAAGTTCCGTATCAATCCCTCTCCCGTCATCCGTGATTTCGATAACAACATGGTTGCTTTCGTGGTAAGCGTTAAGCGTTATCTTGCCCTTTTCCGGTTTTCCGATACTTCTTCGTTTCTCAACCGTCTCAATTCCATGATCAACGGAATTTCGAATGATGTGAAGGAGTGGATCGGATAGTTCCTCGATGATCATCTTGTCCAATTCCGTCTCCAGCCCCTTTATTTCCAGATCAACCTGCTTATCCGTATCACGGACAAGATCGCGCACCAGACGGGGATACCGGTTGAACAGATATGCAATGGGAAGCATCCTCACTTTCATAACGCCTTCCTGCATTTCATTGGCAACTCGACCCAGAGCCGTGGTCGCTTCGCTCAGCTTGAACGTGAGGCTTCGAACCTGCTTCATTTCCTTTTGCTCGAGTTTGGCGGTTTCTTTCAGGGAATGCTGCAACTGTCTCATTTCATTGAAAAGCTGTAAAAACCATGCGCGGCTCACGACCAGCTCTCCGACCTGATTCATCAGAGAATCGATTTTATCGGTGTCGACCCGCATGGTTTTCTTCACCGACAAACCTGCCGAACCCAAAGATTCGGGCTTTTTGAATCGGGTCTCTTCTTTTTGTACACTTTCTTTTTTTTCTTCAGAGTCCAGGTTGACCGGCACTTCTTTCGAGCCAGAATTCTTTTCAATCTCAACCGCCGGCGATTTCTGATCTTCAATGACCGTCAGAGGCGTTGAAAAAAGCTCTTTCTCAATTTTTTCCTGAAAAAGCCCTATATCTCCGCCGTAATTTCCCATCATGTTCAAATCAAAAGCTTTTCCCAGCTTTTCAAACAGTTCGGTATCATCCGGCAGATCCGGTTCCGCGTGTTTTTTTTCGACCTCTTCAAAAAAAGACAGATCGTCATCCGGGGCTGATTTTTGTGAAATTTCATTGTCTTCACACAACAGTCCATCTTCATCAAAAAAATCAAATTCCTCTGGAGATATGGGAGCAGCCTCCTCGTTTTCCGGATCAAAAAGCGGCTCATCGTCACTTCCGGCTTCTGAAAGTTTGATCTTCGGGAATTGCTTTAAAATTGAGTCAACGTAGGATGACATGAATGAAAAAGATGTCTGACTTCCTTCGAGCACCTTTTCTTTGGAGGAATTGATATCGTCGCACCATTGATCGTAAAGCACGATCAGTCTCTCATACCCCATATAATTGGCGGATGATTTCAAGGCCCGGATGGTTTTAGAACATTTGTCCAATATTTCGTGAGGTTTCTTCGAATTCTGCAATTTTTTGGTTTGAATCGTTAAAAGCGATAGAAGATCCGTCAGCTGCTGCATGAAGATGTTCAGCAACTCCTCATCATTTTCCTCTTCATAAATTTCGACGTCCGAACCTTCAGATACTATGGAATCATCTTTATTTTCAACGACTCGGATCGAATCGATATTTTTACTTCCTGCTTCATTGCCGGATATTTTTTCGGGGCCGTCCTTTTCGGATCGATCTTCCGGCGGCCTTGTATTTGAGGTCATCGACAGGGATTGGATTTGTTCGATAATATCTTTGATTTCCGTCTCTTCAGACTGACTGCTTTCCAGGTCCGCAATGATTCGAACAATACGATCCCGGGCGGCGATCAGTGTATCGATGAGCTTTCTGTCCGGTGATCTTTCACCTTTCCGGAGGATTTCCAGCAAATTTTCCAGTGTATGGGAAAGTTCGGCAATCTTTTCCAGGCCCAAATACTCGGATGATCCTTTAATCGTATGAATGGCTCGGAAAATATCGTTGAGAATTTCTCTGTTATCCGGATTTGCTTCCAATTGAATCAGGTCGCTTTCCATTGCTTCGAGATGTTCTCCCGCCTCGGCAATAAAATCTTGAAGTAACGACAAATCAATCATGATATTCTCCTTCACCGAGTTGCTGACTGTATGGAATCTCTTGTTTCATTCCGTCGCTCTCAGGTGCCAAGACTTTTTTTTCAACAATAGTTACCGCATAATAATCAAATTCTTTGACCCAAGTTCTCATGGATTCCATACCCTGTTTTAAGGATTCCAGGTTTTTTATCGTTTCGTGAGATATAAGGTTTGCCGGTTGCATCGAGATTTGGTCATGGATGTGATCGATGGCAACGGAGCATTGTTCGGTATGATTCCAAACCGTTAGAAGGGTTTCCTGCAGATTGACCGCAATATCGTTGATCGTCTGTCCAACATTTCCGATTTCATCACAGGATCGAACGGGAATGGTTTCGTCAAGATGCCCGTCGGCGATTCGCTTTGCCGCGATTGTCGTCTCTTTCAGTGGGTTCAGAAAATAACGCATAAATACAAACATCGTGGCGAGGATACCAAAAAAGTGGAATCCTATCGTCCAAATCATCCGATGCGGTCGGAATTCAGAAATATTCCGGATACCGGCCGCGAGCGGATCCATCTCGCTTGCGGAAATCGGATGGCTGATTGCTTCTTGAATTTTCTTGCCCTGTTTCTGTTCGTTGATTTCAAGGATCAATTTCATGCCCGCGGAAAATGAGAAAAGGAGGAGCAGAAAAAAACAGATCAATACTTTATTGTACGGTATGAACGTGGAACATTTGTCCGATCTTTTTTGATCATCTCTCTTTTTTTTATTTTGTGCGGTTTCATAAACTGGACTTTTCCAGTTACGCTTCATCGCATCCGCCAAGCCTTTATTTGCCATATTTCCGGAACCTATAATCTTTCGATCAGGTTGAGTATTTCGTTTGATTTATGTTTATTGATATAACCTTTTGCGCCCAGCCTTTTCGCGTCTTCTCCATATTTTTCTTCATCCAGATTCGAGAGAAAAAGAATTTTTGCCTTCGGATCGTGATGGAGAATTTCCTTGGCTGCGTCTAATCCATTCATTCCTCGCATGGTTATATCCATAGTCACCTGATCCGGTTTTAAAGACTTGTAAAGCGCAACCGCCTCCATGCCGTCTTTCGCTTCTCCTACAATAATGTGTCCCTTGGATTCGAGAGTCTTTCTGAGCATCTTCCTCATTATTGTGGAATCATCAACGATCAAAATGCTTTTGCCCATTGCTCCTCGCTTTGTATCCAAAAATTTAATTTTCCAACGGTTTCCTTCATTTTTCCTATCTTTTTAATTTCTCTCAATCTTCTTGAGTTTTCGGATTTCTTCCACCATGAGAATTCGGTTAAAATCCAACAGAATGAGCAGCTTGGTTCCCATTTTACAGACACCCTGGATATACTGGCTCTTTAATCCGGCAACCACCATATCCGGGGGCGGCTTAATCTCATTCGCCAGGATCTTCAACACCTCTGTTACCGAATCGACGATGAACCCGGTGACACGGCCTTCGATATTGATGATGAGAATCCATGTGTCCCTTTTTTCGTTTTCATCCTGTACAAGGTTCAGCCGTTTCCGTAAATCGATCACCGGTATGATACTCCCCCGCAGATTGATCACCCCCTCGATAAAAACGGGAGAATCCGGAATGGGAGTAATTGGTGCGGATCGAATAATTTCCTGAACCATGAGAATATTCACGCCAAACAATTCTTTGCCGATAATAAAGCCGACCAACTGGATCAGCCTGTCTTTTTCCAACTGTCCTGCTTCCTGGCTTACGATTTGTTCCATATCCGATATATCCTTCTTATCATGAGTCAAACAATTCTTTATGGCTCTGCAAGAAATTCCTTATGGACATCATTTAAGCGTTCGCAGATTCTTTTCTGCCGGACGACTTCGTGTTGCCGATTTTGAACTGTTCAACCTGCTGGATCAGTGCCTGAGACAGTTTGTTCAAATCTTCCGTAATTGCAACAACCTGTCCCGCGCCTTCCACGGTTTGCTTGGAAGCTCTGGCGGATTCGTTTGTAATTTCAATCAGCTTTTTCGATCGTTGGGCCTGGAGTTCCGTCAGTTTTTCCGTTTGTTCGGCGCTTCCCAGAACATTCTGCATCTGCTTTCCAATGTCCGTAACGGCATTTTCCGCGCTGGAGACCAGTTCGGCGATCGATCTGGATTTCTCAACCAAATCGGCCAGTGCCTTTTGTGCCGCCTCCCGACGTTCACCCTGCTGGCCTGCCATTTCTGAAATTGCCTGTGCAAGGGTGTTCAGTTCACTCATCATGGCGTTCACCTGCACGGTGCCCGAGGCCAGCATTTCAACGGTTTTGGAAATTTCTTCAATTGCCTGCATGTTGATTTGACCGCCTTCGGTGATCTTTTTCAGCGCAAGCTGCGATTGGTCGCTCAGTTTCGTTCCTTCATCAACCCGTGCCGTTGAATCTTTAATCAGTTTGGTGATCTCCTTGGCTGCCTCCGAAGACCTTTGTGCAAGCTTACCAACTTCGTCGGCGACTACCGCAAACCCCTTTCCGTGCTCTCCGGCACGCGCCGCCTCGATTGCAGCGTTCAGTGCAAGCAGGTTTGTCTGTTCAGCGATTTCCGTAATAACCATGATGATTTCTGAAATCTGATCGGACGATTCCGCAATCGCATGCATACCTTCCACGGAGGCATTAACGGCATTTGCTCCGTCGTTCGCGGCTTCAAGAACGTTTTTACCATGCTCCAGGGAACGGGTGGCGGCCTGGGTCATCTCCTGCACGGATTTTGCAATCGAATTGATGGCATCGGTTACCTGGGCTATGGATTCGCCCTGTTTCCCGGCGATTGCCACAACTTTTCCGCCGGTTTCACCCATAACGCCCACACGTTCCGTCGCCAGGTTCGCCTCATCCACCTGGTTTTTGGAAGCTTCCGCCGCTTCCGTCATATATTGAATCAGTTTTTCAACCTCTTCATTGGATTGTTTTGCAATATCTTTCTGTAATTCGGAGGCCTTGGCAACTTCACCCGCCGTGCCACCCATCTCAGCCACCGTGTTTTGTATCTGGGCGATCTGCTTTTCCTCGTTTTCGGCACGCTTCCGGTTTGCATGGGCGCGCTGGGAAACCTCGCCGCTATCCGCTCCCACCCGGGATGCCGAGGAATCCACCATTTTAAATGATTCCCTCAACTGATAGGTCATATTGTTGAATTCCGAGGCCATGATTCCGATTTCATCCTTGCCCTGCACCGGAACCTCAAGGGTAAGATCTCGATCGGTTGCAAGCTTCCGGACGATTTCGGCCATATGGACGATCGGTCCGGCGATCCCTTTTGAGGTAAAGAACCAAATTCCAATAGCGGCTGCCAGAGACACCACCAGTACGGAGAGCATTACCGCGTCGCCGCGTTTCGAAATTTTCTGAATATTCTGGGTGGCGGCAAGAAACTCATCCTGGTAGGTTCCAACACCGATAACCCAGTTCCAGGGCTTGAAATATGCCACGCTGATGTCTTTCACGCGAGGCTGGGCATCTCCCGCCTGTCTCCAATGATACTGGAATCGACCGATCTGCTTTCCCTGCAGAGACTTTGCCGTCCGGACCATCTTCTGAATAAAAAACTCTCCCGAAACTTCGTCTTTCGTTTCCCATAAATTCGTGCCATCGGTTTTGCCGCCTTCTGAAATAATAAGGGTTCCGGTGTCGTCAAGGATAAACACGTAGCCGGTTTTCCCTACCTTAATATCCATGATGGCCTTTCGCAGATTGCTTACGCCCATCTGGGAAATCCCGACGTATAACGCGCCGACGATATTCTTGTCCGCATCGTAAATGGGTTCGTATGCGGTCATGTTCCAGTCTTTTACCACGAGTGCGACGCCATTATAGATTTCTCCCCGCAAAATGGCGGAGATAACCGGGTTGGGGGTTCCGTCCGGGTTCGTTGCCGGAATATAGGTTCCAATGGCTCTCGTGCCGTCTTCCTTGATCACGTTCGTGGCGATACGGATCATATCCCCCGCATTGTTCATGCGTTGAAATACGGTACAGGTTACACCGGCGAGCCTTTGAACGTGGTCCACAATCGGAACCGCGGTGTTCGCTTCTTTTATCTGTCCGAACCAGCTGTTCCCGACAATCATTTTGGGGAGCCGGATGGTCGCAAAATTATTCGTAAGCTGATTGACGGCATTCCAGGTCACCTGTTCAGTGGCGAATGCGATGCCGCCGTTTCTTGCAACCTGCTCCCGGGCGACGTTCAAAGCATTCATAACGGTGTATTTAAGGATTCTCTCCTGGGTTTCCGCCAGGTTGTAGACACCGATTGCCATATGGTCCAGATCGGCGCGTGCGAGCAACACGCTCTCGGTTTCTGAAACATTTGCTATTTTTTTGTTCTGTGTAAAAATCGCCACGCTGACAATCAAAAGCGGGATGACCGTTAAAAAACAGCCTATGATCATCAGCTTTGTCTGGAGTTTCAAATTCTTTAACATGATCTTCTTCCTCCCGTTATATTAAAGGATGTTTTAAGTGCTTTTTACGAACCGCAAACATGCATTCCCGCGTCTGATCGCCGTTTTTTCCTTCTTATGCCGACAGGCGATTCATTCATTTCATGTTCTCTCTTTATCCATTTTGCCCGCCGAAAAGGTGATTCATCTTTTCCGCGATTTTTCCCGCGGGAAGAATCAGGTCGACCGGACATCGATCGATAGCCAATCGGCTGGTTTCCTTATAAAGGCAGCTGGAAGGATCCTGTACCATTCCGGTGCCACCCATTCGGATAATTTCATTGATTCCTTCCACCCCGTCTTCACCGGTGCCGGAAAGAATAATCCCTGCCACGCGACTTTTCATTGCCTCAGCAGTCGAAAACATGAGCATGTTGACGGCCCCTCTTCTTGAAGGAAAAGGTGAGCGACTGATCTGAAGCTTATGGCCCCCGTTCATTGTTTCAAGGGTTGTATATTCATCACCGGAAGCAAGGTAGCATACGCCGCCTCGAATCGCTTCACCGTTTTCCGCCCGTTTAACCCTCAATAAACTCTGATCATCCAGGTATCGGGCAAAGGCCTCGATGTGACTGGAATCCCCATAGAGCACCGAAATAATGGCGGTGCCAGGGCCGGGAAGCAATTGGGGGATCACTTTTAAAAGCGCGCCATACCCACCCTCGGATGCGCCGATGACAATAATGAAGTCAGACATTGTTTCTTCGCATTTCTGGATGTTTTTTGCTTTGGTTTGGGTTTTCAGATAGCGAACCGCTTCCATCTCAACCCCGGCCGCAAGAATGATTTTTCGGATTATATTTTGATGCTGAACTTCCACATCCAGTTCATGAATTTTGGAGGGTTTGGGGATGAAATCAACCGCACCGTACTTTAATGCATCAAAAGTTACCGCGGCCCCTTCTTGAGTAAGAGTGCTTAACATAACGGTGGGTTTGGGATGCTTGATCATGATATGCTTCAGAGCGGTCAGCCCGTCCATTTCCGGCATATTGATGTCCATTGTAACGACATCGGGATTCAGACGGGGAAGCACTTCCAGCGCTTCCAGTCCGTTTCCGGCTTCTCCGATTACCTTCACATCCTTATTCGAATCGAAAATGCCGCAAATGACCCGGCGGATCAATTTGGAATCATCGACAACCAAAATCTTAATCGGGTCCTTCTTCGAATCGCCTTTCCGGTAGTTGCAGGGCTCTGAACCATTCTGCATTTGTGATAGGGACGAGTCGGTCGGAGATGAAACCGTGATCATATCATTGCAAGACCGGCATCTGAAACTGCGACCGATCCTCTTTATGTCATCCGGAGAAATGTTATACTGCTCTCCGCAATCCTCACAAAACACAATCATTGGGAAATCTCCCGGTACGGTTGCCTGTAAATCTGAAAATAAAAGAAGCGCTCGCGGATGGGGCCGAGATTTTTTGTTTCCAATCGGAAATGAAGTTTGGATTGGTGGAACCGGAAGCTTTCGTACTCCGCCTCATCTTAAAATAAAGTAATCAGAAACTATTTAACGATTAACAAAGGATTCCTTGTTGAAACAGAACGACACCATATCCTGTTGAACCGCAGCCGATGCGGGAAAGAAACCGTGAACCGCCACAGGCCGCGTATCCTCCACAGCCCGCGGCAGGAAGCTTCCATTTTTTGAACCGGCTTATTTATTCAACAGCTTAGATAGCTCAAATATCGACACGTTTCGTAAAATCTTTAACAAAATTTCAAGGTGGGTATGGAAAGCAAAAAATGAGAAATCTCTGATACAAGATTTGGAGGAAGCGAACCGTCCGCTTTGGTGAGGTGCCGCAGTTACTGATCGGAGGGAGGGATCAAAAGAATGAACACCATCGATGGATACAAACAGGTATGAGACGGTATTTCCAGAAAGAGAATTCAGAGGTTCCGTGTCCGGTTTCATATTTTGATATTCGTAAGAATTGATTTCGAAACCTTCCATCAGGTTGACGATCCGGGCGGGACGAGAAGACCCACCGAAGGAATACATTTCGCATCGTCAGGATTGAACCTATTGCCGTGGTGTGGAAATTGAACTTGAGGGGAAAATTTTGAAATCCCTTTCAAGAATTCGCAACCTTAATTCCCACGGCCTTGAAAAAGGTGTAACAGAATACGCCCTCTGGTTCCGCGGTGCGATATAAATCGGCAATCCCCCTTTCAAAATCCTCTTCCGTCATAAGCCCGGCGGCGACAGAAGATTCTCGAACCCCCTCGATCATTGCGGTAAAGGTATTCCGGGTGAACCCTTCAACGAGATCCGGTTTGCTGGAGTCGGCATAAACCATTCGCGGAGAAACACGCACCTCGTTGAAACCGGCAACTTTGAGCAAGGGATACAGCGTTCGTCCCACCAGGGCATTTCCGCCGGCCCTCGCCTGCAACTCAACCTGGCACCGGATCGTCTTTCTTGCAAATTCGCTGTCGGGATGGAAGTAGGCAGAACCGTGGTCTCCCTCGATCACTGTGATGGTACCACCAGCTTTCAAGACTTTTCCCAACGCCCTCAGCGCCTTGACCGGGTCAGCCAGATGTTCCAGGACAAAACACACGAAAACGTGATCGAATGATTCCGGTTTGAACGGCAGGTTGAAAATATCTGCCTGCCGGACTGTAACGTTTTTCAAGTCGGCCGCCTGCACGGTTCTTGCCGCCTCTGCAACGGAAACCTCCGATACATCCACGGAAGTAATAAGGGTTTTCGGGCTATTTTTTGCCAGGGTGACGGTTTGTGCACCGATACCACAACCAGCCTCTAGAACGATATGCCCTTCGGGATAGGATGTATCCGAATGCAACAGATCAACCAGTGCGCCGGCCTGATCTTGCAGACGTTGCGCTTCTTTTGAATTGTACCCGTGTATGTAGGTCCTGCTCATGAAATTTTCCTGTATGCTGACGAAAGTTCCGCATAACCGGCCGGCGAGGAAACTCGGCACAATTGCCATTTGCATTTGAGAAGATTCTTATGCAACATATCTTGCGTTCTTTGTCTTTCGTTTCACAGCAAGAAGCCGCTCCACGTCAACAACCATACGGTCATCATCTACGATGAAAAACAGCCACTTTCCATCATGATATGTCGCAGCTTCATCGTAATGTTTTCCGGTTCGGGGGGATAATTCATGCCTTATCGCTTCCACCTTTTTACGCTCTTCCGCGCCGAACACGATCAGAAGCGCAAAACGGTTTTTCTCAGGGATCAGAGTACAAAAGGATTTTCCCTTCTTATACCGTAATGACCAGCCATACTTTTTTCCACCGAACAACCACTCGGGAGAGAACACATCCGGATAATTATTCTCAATCATGTGAGTAACACGCTTCCATAACGCATCGGCATCCTTTCCGATCCATTCCTCAATCCGGGAAGGAGATGGCGGTTTGCCGGGTTCCGTCATTCGACAGCCTGTATCGTCCATAGATTTTTCTTGTCTTACCGACTGCAAGAAGAGCCCCTTTCCGCCGGGAAATATTGAGAAATAACGTTTCCCACTTTTCTCAACCAGCTTAGACGCATTTCATATGTACTCGTAACAATGACTGAAAACATCTCCCTATGAAAAGCAGGTATCCCGCAAAGATCGAATACGCAATTTTTCCAGATCCGTTGCAAAGGGTCGCCGAAAACTTCATTCTCTCTTATTGATGGTGTGTTTGCCGTGTTGAAAATAATAGCAGCCTTCGCTTTCAACAGGCCGATCGGTATCCCTTCGCCCTGGTCTCCTTCAAGAAACTTGTATGCCACTCCGGGCCTCATGACACGGTCAACCCATCCTTTAAGAATTGCAGGCGGTTGCCCCCACCAATTCGGATGAATTATTACAATCCCATCCGCGGATCCAATTTCATCGCAATGAGTCTTTATTTCTCGCGGCAATAAAGCATTGGCGGGAATTTCATGGGATGGAAGAAGCGAATCAAATTTTTCAGCATAAAGATCATGATAATTAAAACGATGACCGTTCTTTTGTATTCGTGTGATTGCGGCCTTGGCAATTGCATGGTTAAAACTCTGATTGTCCGGATGAGCTAATATTATGGAAATGTTCAACTGCCAATCATCCTTTGTCTATTCATGTTTTTTTAACATCAAGCGATTGATTGCAGCCGATCCAAATCGGCTTTGTCCACGGAAAGGCAATATATATGAAAACCATTCATGGTGGCAAAGGAAAAACCATCACAGAAATACAACTCGTCAAAAATTTTATTCGACGCACATGATCCCGTCTCCACGTGACAAAAACTCCCGTACCCGATTTTGTTTTCCAGAAGCGCGTAAGCCACCCACGTGAATCCGGCGTTATCCTTACCTTCTGCGAAATGAAATCAAAAGACGGCAAATGATTCTTCGCAGTTATCTGTGGATGGAACCGGTTGACTCCGAACCGCTAATATGCAGTACGACAGCAATGTGACATTCAGTCGAAGCCTGTTGGTTTCAATCATCCTGTCGGAATAAATCGACAACTTGCTTGGACTGAACAAAACTCGTAAAAAATGCGCTTGATCATCTTGCTTGTCAATGCTACCTGAATTTGAAATGTCGCTGCAAATGATGAACTTCCAAATGTTAGATCGATATGCATCTCCTACGCAATCATAAATTTTCGATATGGTTCCTTTCCAAAAGGAAATTCTTATCAATCGCTAATTTTTTATCAAATACCAGATTTCCAATCCCTCCCATGACCTGCCGCGTCGATCGGTCTGCCGATCCGGCAAAGTTTTACTCCCGGCGCGACCGGATCAATCGGGCCATTGCGGTGGGTAAAAACTCTTGGTCGACGGCCGCGGCAAGCGGTGTCGCAGAGAAAAACCGATTGAAGCGGTCTCTTGCTGGTATGTCCCCAGCAAAGGATGGGTTTTATGGATCCATTGTCGATTTTTGAAACCGTGGCCGTCAAGGAGGGTGAAAGCTATCGCATTGAGCATCCTCATACCGGTCGGTGGATCAAGATCCCGGCAGCCGATCTTTCGGGCATTATGAATCTGGTGCCGGCCGAAATCATCGCCTCATTTCAAAAAGTATCCACTGAGATTTTTCGCCGGAAATTTATCGATGCAATCCTGGCGGCGAGGCTGAACAGGCGCCTGCAGTCCATTTGGATCCAAAAGGGAGACACCATCAGCCTTCCTGCGAAAGACAGTGATCCGCCAGGAGGATATTACTATCCGGAAAAAGGAGAAGCCATCTATTTTGAGGGACATGGCCGGATTCATTTGGATCCGGATTTAATCGTTCCAATTTTCCAGCCAAAAGGGATTCTAGGGGAAAGGCTCAAAGCGGCAATCCGGCAACACGGAAAGGACCCGTATACGGCACTGGCCGTTACGTGCCACGGGACCTTTACCTACTTGGTCCAGGCCAAGCGATTAAACGGCCGAAAGCATCTGTTCGGCAAACTCCTCCATAACGGATCGCAGATCCTCACGATGGACCATTGGGCGCATGTAACCGGATGGGATGCGGGCATCCTGATCCGGCGATGCGGTATCGATATCAAAAAACTCCAACCCGTTTCAGGGTTCGATAGGAACCGCCTGATAAAAGACCGCAAAGAAAAGAACCCTTGAGGTTCCGAAGCGAGACAGGAGTGATAAAAAAAGCGCTCACCCCATAATTGAATGAACGCTTCCTTAAAAACAAATTCTGTATATTTATATGAATACTCTCGAAACACAAGTTTTCCGTCTTAAAAACCGACCACTGAGGCGGCAGCTAAAAGTGCCGTCCAGCATCAGATAAACCCATTGACTCGATACAAACAACTATAGAATCATGGGGCCGATAACCAGTGAAAAAACCTGGCGGGGACGATTCCGGCAAAATCAACCCACGCACTCGTCATTCCTTCAGTTTTATCTTTAAAAGCCCCTCTTCCACTTTAATGTCCTCAACCCCATCCGCAAAAGTTTTCCAGAAACCCTTTTCGGTGCCGAATTTTTCAACCAGATCTATATTTTTTATTCCTCCCAGCCATGCATTCGGAACGGGTACACCCATAATCGTAATGCCTTTGAGGATAACAACGGGTTTTCCCTTATTGTAAGAAAAAACCATGCCGGATCTCAGCCGGATAATTTTACCTCCAAGTACGGGAAAATCTTCAGCCACGGGCAGGAGTAATTTGGCACTGATAAGATCGTCCGATAAATCGATCGCCAACATTTTTGCAAGATCCGTATTTTTTGCCAGGAGTCCGTTGAGTTCTCTTTCGGTGAATTCAATCTCCCTTTTCGTGCCTTTTTCCGTATAGGGCTCCGGTTCGACAGGGTGGTTTGGGTCAAACCGCTCGAATTTGGATCGGTTACCGGAGTCATCTTTTTTATGTGAAATAACGCCGGCTCCTATTGAATCAAATTTTTCTAATTTTGCAGACAAAACTTTTTCTTCGGCAGGATTCAGCATCACCGGCTTGAACTCTGATGAAAAAAAATAGGTTTTAAAAACAAAAATGGTCACCACTGCGGTAAAAATGACGGCAATGGCCATCAAGGCGAATACATGCAAACAACCAAATCGCTTTCGGATTAATTCGGAATCAGCATTGTTGTTTTTTTCTTCCATTTGTATATCTCCGTTCAACCGATCCATTCCATTTCATCAAGGTTACCTTCCATCCGATACCAAACCGGTTCGGCATTGGCTTGAACTATCCGGATTTTAATCAATGAATTTATTTCTTGGAAACACCGGATGCGGAAAATTCAACCTCCGGCAATTCCCTTTGGGTCGCCAGGTCCAACGTAAAATAGGTTCGTTTTTCAAATCCGCATCTTCTGGCGATAAAAACGGCGGGAAAGGATTCAACAAGCGTGTTGAATCTACCCACGAAACTGTTATATCGATTTCTGGCCTTCTGGATATCTTCTTCCGTTTCATTCAGACTGTTCTGCAGGTCAATAAAATTCGCACTGGCTTTGAGCTCCGGATACGCCTGAGCTAGTGCCAGAAGCCCACGCAGTGATTTGGATATCCGACTCTCCTCTTGCGAACGATCTGCAATATTGGTCAAACCAGCCAGATAATCGCTTTTAGTTTTAAAGATGTCCGCTTCGTGTTTACTGTATCCTTCAACCGAACGAATCAAATTAGGAATTAAATTAAATCGGCGTTTCAACGCGACATCAATACCGCTCCATGCTTCTTCGATCCTGTTCTTATACTTTATAAACCGGTTATAGGTGCTGATCAGCCAGGCAACTGCCATGAACAACGAAATAGATAAAATAAAAATAATTATCGGCGGCATTGCAACTCCTATGTTATATTAAATTCGCGTTCTAAACGACACACTATTATTGGGGAAAAACCTCAGCGACTCAGTGCACGATTAAGACTCAACAGAATTCGTTCCCTGTGCTGCTACAAGCCGTATCAAACTTCTCGACCACGACCAAGAGCTATGCGCGGGTCGATGAAAAAGCGCTTGGGCATGTGTGAGTATTTCGAAGCTGTCCGGAACACCGCTATTGGGTGTCGGATGGATTTTTGAAATACCCTGTATATGAAAGCTTGCGGAATACAATGAAAAAGGCGAACTGCTCGATTCAAAGATCCGCGCGGCAGCGCAGGGTCCGCACTTCGCAGCCCGATAGGAAAGCCCCTTCAGTTTTTATCGCTTCCGGAGCTCCCTTGCCTGGTTGCGGAGAGGACAGTTTGTTTGCTACAAAAGCGAACCGTTCTATTTGCTGCTAACAGGATATTTTATAGAAAATTAACCGAAGCCTTGTAAAGTTTTGCATTTCCTTCAATCGTATACCGCTCAACGCTCGCGGGAATCATAATGGAAGTTCCGCTGAAGAGCATAACCGTATTATTTTCTCCGGAACCGGAAATCTTTGCCCTGCCCTGAGCGCAAAGAATGATTTCAACGCCTCTTTTTGAATGGCTTCTATAAGAAAGCCCTTCCCTTGGGCAGATAACGGACAGGACGAATTCTTCCGCATCGCTGGAATAAGCACTTTCACAGTTACTTCTTTTTTCTGCTGAAAGAATATTGACCTCTCTTTCTTCAAAATCAAGAATCCTCAAAAGCTCCGGCACATCGATATGCTTGGTGGTCAGTCCGCACCTTAAAACATTGTCCGAGTTTGCCATCAATTCTACCGCCGTGCCTTGAAGATAAGCATGAATCCGTCCAGATGGGATATACATGGCTTGTCCCGGTTTAAGGCAAACCAGATTCAGCAGCATGGGAGACAATACACCGATATCGGATGGATAGGCGGTATGGAGACGAAGCATCCATCTGAAAAGCGAATCATCGTTCGATTCGACGTGTTTGGCGGCATTGGCGATCGCTTCTTCGATGATTTTCTCCCGGCTGGTTTTATCCATGATCATCAATTCCTTGAAAAAACGTCTCAATCCCTCGGAATGGGGCCGGTTGCGCAAATTTTCAATCCCATGTGCCAAACCTTTTGGACAGATTTCAGTCGTCATTGAAAGGATATCCGATATTTTTCGGAAACCGTTCAGCGCCCAGAAACAGGTAAGTGCACACAGGCATTCCGGTTTGTGATTATCATCCTTGTAGTTTCTGAGATTTGAATGAACAGCGCCCTCCCGCTTACTCTCCCTTGCAAAGCCTTCTTTTGCCTGCTTCAAATTCGGATGGGCCTGAATGGAAAGCGGTTTTTCCGCTGCCAGAACCTTAAACAAATACGGCAACCTGCCACCAAATTTTTTTTTCACCTCTTTTCCCAGAATATCCTCTGGAGCCGCCTCAATCAGATCCGGCAGAGATATCCACTCATTATCCCTTTGGACCATTGAAGGCCCCCTCGGATGGGCTCCCATCCAGAGTTCTGCCTGAGGCACCGGAGAAGGCACCTGCTTTCCCAAAAGTTCGGAGATTGCGGTACGGGACCCCCATTCATATTCCTGAACGGTATTTTTCATTAGAGCGATTGTTCTCATTATATTAATTTAATCATTTCGTTTCTTCGTCGTCAACCACCCGTTTTAAAAACAGCAGATCGAACACTCACAGACCATTCATTAGGTTTTTATTCGTATCAGCAGTTTTTTCGATAACCATCCTATTCACCTTGACAAATTCATCTTTGAGATTCAATAAATAAAATGGTAAATGCAAATAAATGGAGGATAATGTGTTCAACGATATCGATTCGCTCGGAGATACGATAAAAAAAGATCATTCCGAGAAAAAAATTGTTGTTCTCATAGAAGGTTTGACGATTCAAGCGGAATTAAATGATAGCCGGACAGCCCAAAAGATTATGAAAACTCTTCCCCTTGAAGGAAATGTTCATGTTTGGGGGGATGAGATCTATTTTGACATCCCCCTGAAAATGGATCTGGAACCTAACGCCCGGGTGGAAATTGAAATCGGCACCCTGGCTTACTGGCCGAAGGGACCCTCTTTTTGCATCTTCTTCGGTTCCACTCCGATCAGTATCGATGAGAAACCCCGGGCATACAGCCCTGTCAACATTTTGGGCCATATTCAAGGCGATTTGACCCAATTGAAATATGTTTCAAACGGGTCGAAAATTCGAGTCATGCCCGGTTAATCACGCTTAGAATATATGCTAATAAATTAAATTTTAAAAATCGGCGGTTTTTTGCCGGTAAAAAGAAAAACCCAACGCAAAAGAAACGTCAAAATTTTGTTTCAGAAAAAATATCGAACCCGTTGATGGCAAACACTCATAAAATTATGGATACGCATGCTCACCTGTGCGATCCGGTTTTTGATGCCGATCGGATCGAGGTTATCCGAAGAGCGCGAAACGCCGGCGTGACTACTATCATCGCGATCAGTGAGAATCTTTCGGATGCAAAGCGAAATGTTGAGCTGGCTGAATTTTACCCGGAGATGCGTCCGGCAGCGGGGCTCTACCCCACCTATCTTGATTGGAATCAAGCCGATGAGATGACTGCTTACATTCTCAAAGAATGTAAGCGACTCGTTGCAATCGGAGAGGTTGGACTCGATTATTGGGCGGTAAAGAACCCATTCGATAGGGTGATTCAGAAAGAAATTTTCGCCGGATTTATCGACTTGTCCATAGAGCTTGATTTGCCCCTCAATGTTCATTCCCGATCCGCATCCCGTCAGACGGTTTCCCTGCTTCTTGAGCGCGGCGCTCGCAAGGTGCAACTTCACGCATTTGACGGAAGATCGAAAACCGCTTTGCCGGCGGTGGAAGCGGGTTACTTTTTTTCCGTCCCCCCCTCTGTGATACGGTCCCGGCAAAAACAAAAACTGGTAAAACAACTTCCGCTCACTTGCCTTCTCGTTGAAACAGACAGTCCTGTTTTGGGAGCTTTTCCCGGGCAACGTAACGAACCGGCAAATGCCATGATTTCTCTTAATGCCATCGCGGAACTTAAAAATGTAAGTATAGAGGAAGTCATTGAAACGGTATTATCAAATACCTTTCGCCTTTATGGAGACCGATGCCTTTAAGAAACCGGTTCTTAGGGATTCTTTCCTGGAAGGCGGGGTCCATGGCGTTTAATAATTCTCTCTCGCTTGAGTGTTCCGATGAACAGAATGCTCTCTTTTCGATCATCCATTCTCTTTCATTCAATCGCTCGATAGTTTGAAAACGGAATTCGCAGACAGCATCGCTTGGATTTCGTTGCGGTTATGGGAGATCATGAAAGGGCGATGCAATCGAACATAATCAAATTTTTGCTGCCATTTATCGATTTTTTTTGCGTAGCAAAAAATATTTGCCGAAGATATTGGAAAAACGTGCAGAAATTGTTATGTACTGAAGTCGGAAATGAGAATTTCGTATTAAAAATAAAAACATTTGAAAATAAAAATACGAATCTATTGAGGTTAAATTCTTTAACCTCTTTAAATTAAAAAAAAAGTCGGCCTTATCGGAATGGTTTGGAATAGCCGTTGCGTCTGATAGTGCACATGAACCGAGAAAGGAGTAAAGGATGAAAAAAACGAGCTTCATTTGTTTTTTGAGCTTTGCAATGCTGATTCTGCCTGGCACTTGGTCCTCAGCCGAGGTTCAGCCGGTTCCGTTATCTGAAGAAGACTGTTCCAAGTGCCACGAAAATGCTGTCAAGGATCTCAAGGAACATGGAGGTTTACACACGGATATCAGTTGCCTCGATTGCCATGCGGAACATCCTCCCCTTGGAAAAAATACCATTTCAGAATGTGAACTATGCCACGATTCAAGTGAATCCGAACATTACGCTGTGCAGGAATGCAAAGCCTGTCACCCACCCCATCGCCCAAAGGAAATGGATTTCAGTAAAATGGATCCGGTCAAACCCGCATGCCTCTCCTGTCACCCCGAACCGGGGAAAACAATGGAAGCGTATCCCAGCGAACACGCCGGATTCGACTGCAAAGAATGTCATACCGGACATCGGCAGGCAACGGCATGCCTGGATTGTCATGACGCTCATACGAAGGAAATGACCGACAAGAATTGCCAGGGCTGTCACAAACCTCATGGCCCAAAAGAAATAACTTATGGTGACGATATTCCTTCAGGTTTCTGTTCGTGTTGTCATGAGGAAATCGGAGCGGCACTTTCGCAAAGCAAAATGGCGCACCACGAAATGAATTGTGTTGAATGTCATCAAAGCGAACATAAAGCAGCAAGTCAGTGCGCTGAATGCCATGATGAAAAACCCCATGGGACGTACATGCATGAGAAATATCCCAATTGTCTGGATTGCCATAAAGATCCTCATGCGCTAGCCGAGTAGAAAAATTCCTCAACTTCCAGTTATCTCTCAGAGCAGAGAATAGGGGCACGGATGAGAAAGAAGGCTTTTTTCGGTATTGTATGTTGTATATTGATTCCGCTTTTCAGTCCCTTGTCATGGGCGGAAAATAATCGCCTTGAGCTGTCCAACGAAGACTGTGTCAAGTGTCATCTGGAACAGGTTCGGGAAGTGAACCAGCGGGGTGCGCTCCATCAGACAGAGGTCGGTTGTATTGACTGTCACCAGGAGCACCTTCCCCACGGAAAAAACACCGTCTCTAAATGCGATGCCTGTCACACGCCGCAAGACAAACCCCACTATCAGCTGGATAATTGCATTGCCTGCCACCACCCGCATTATCCAAGGGAGATGGATTTCGCCAAAATCGAAAACATCAAACCGGTATGTCTTTCCTGTCATCCGGAACCGGGACGCGAGATGGAGCAATTTCCCAGC
>JAHDSC010000151.1 GCA_018432925.1 Desulfobacterales bacterium
ACGGCTTTGCAGAAAGTCCGTTTTCCGACCCAAGCGGCACAACCCGATGCCGTGCTCGCCGCCGGAGTCCGGTTCTCCTGCGGAAACCGTCTACCAGGGCGTTGAAAAACAAGGATCAGGCCGTCAGGCAAGGCGCGCGGCGATACTACAAGCGCAGCATATTCAAGCATATGTGAGCATTGGCGAGAGCCCCGCAACGCTGAATGGCGGCCTCAGGCGCAGTTTTTCAACACCCTGGTTACACCCAGTGTCCTTCGACACTCGGCCCCTGGAAAGATTTCAGCTCGCCGTTTTTGTACTTCAAAATGACATCTCGGATGGATCCTTCCGTTCCGATCATGATCCGTATCCCGGCATTTTTCAGCACCTTGAATGCATTCGGTCCAAGGTTGCCGGTAATCAGCACGTCGACGTGGTTGTCGACAATTGTTTTGCCGGCCTGTATTCCCGCACCCTGGGGAAGATTTAAATTTTGCCGGTTTTCCACAACCTCATATTCCATGGATTCGGGATCAACGACAATGAAATACTCCGCCCTTCCAAAGCGCAGATCCATATCCGAGGAAAGATCTTTTCCTGTTGATGTAATCGCGATTCTCATGTTTGTATACTTTCCCGCCTTGAAGTCGATTGACTATGTATCGAAAACCATCGGTTCCGTTGAAACGGTATCGATGGCTTCCTCGTTTTTCGATTCGATATCGTAAAAACTTCCAGAAAAACTAAATATTCCTGTTCGTATTGTCAAGGAATTTTCCGTTTCCGCTTTTGACAGGCAAATTTAATTCGCAATTAAAGAAGATCGGCGGGATGACGATCCGAAAGAAAAAAATGGTTTTTAAAACCTTCCATATGGTTTTACATGTCAGGCGGGGAAAAAATTCAACCGCAGGAACGCATAAAGTATTTTGAGGATTCAAACCATTTCTAAAAATTCAATCGTATTTCGAAACCCACGCCGTTCGGAAGGAACCTTGCGGTATCCGGATCATCTTCCGATTCGTAGTCGTTTCTTAATAAAAGAAAAACCTCTCCCTCATCAAAATTATGAATGTGCTTTCTGGCCATCGGCGGATCTTGCGAAGAGTCAAAATCAAAATGAATACACAGATCCGATGGATCGGCTTTCCATCGGATATATTCGTAGTCGAATTCCAGGGTTTTGTCTTCTGCTTTACCGATTCCGATCAGATGATAGGTAAGAGATTCCGCACCCGCAAAAGATGGGATCAGAAGAATAAAAATAATGACGCCCGCAATTTGAATAAAATTTTTACAGGCGGAATATGGCGAACCTTTCCATCTCATCTGAAAGCCTCTGGGTTCGAAAGCAAAACTTAACAACTGAAATTTAACGTATGATCTCACGTAATGGACGATTTTTCAATACCTTGGTAAAATTCATCTGAATTTTATTGGTTTTTCCTCCGCCTGTCAATGACGCGTTCAATTCACCGTGCCTCCATTCCGCGATTGAGAACCCACGGATAACCCGTATCCATGATCCGACTCATCGTTTCGCATTCATCGAGGATTGGATGCCGTCGGAGAATCGCGACGGTTATATCATTCGCCGTCTCCTCGGCAAAAAGGTTCAGAAATTCTCCACGGACCGTTTGAATCTTCGGAAAACCGGACGTCAGGTTCGATACGGAAAAAATTTGTAACCTCTTCCGGAACGTATACGACACTTAAGAAAAGATATTGTTTAAACATCAGTTTTTTTCGCAACAACCGATTGATTCAGAAGGAGTCAGGATATGAACGCAAAAGCATTATTATATGTCATGAACAGCACCGTGATAAACGGCATGTTGATCGGTTTTGTTGCCGGTGCATTATTGCTGGCCGTCATGATTGTGTCCCCCGCATCGGCGCATCCTCCGAGGGATTCGCATGATCCCGAACGGATGATATCGGTTCTCAAAGAACGGCTGGGGTTAACCGAAGAACAGGCGGAAAAGATTCGGGCGATTTTTGAAGAGAAGGACCAAAAAATGAGGGCTATCTTCGAAAAATATCACGAACAACGTCGAAGTGAAGAATCGGCCATGCGCAAGGAAATGGATACGATGCAAAAAGAGGAAGAAACAAGAATTCAGTCCGTATTGACGGAGAAACAGATGGAAGCATATCGGAATCTTCGTGACGAACAACATCGGAGAATTCAAAACGATCATCCCTGTGCCGGAGTAGGCGGACCCGCAAATCCGCCCGCCAACCGATAGGATGGCAAGTGCAAAATTGGAAATTTTATAAAAGCACCCGTTGTGAAGGACGGATGAACGGTCCGGTCGATAAATGTAAACTTCTGTCTCCGGTATGGGCGGCGACAATCTTCATGCTTATGATTTTTGCCGGATGCGCCGCGGTCGGACCCGATTATGTGCCGCCGGATGCATCCTCTCCGGCTTCATGGCACAGTCGGTTAAAAAACGGCCGGGTCGGCGGTGAAGAGGATTCATGCGCGCTGGCCCGATGGTGGACGACACTCAACGATCCGGTTCTGTCGAGTCTGGTCGATCGCGCGGTAATCGGCAATCTTGATCTCAGGGAGGCAAAGGCGCGCGTCCGTGAGGCCCGTGCCCGCCGCGGCCTGAGCAAATCCGAGATGTTTCCGACCCTCGACGTTTCCGGATCCGCGACAAAAAGTCGAAGCAACCATGAGGAAAGCGAGCTTTACTCGACTGCTTTCGATGCAGGGTGGGAACTCGACCTTTTCGGCGGGGTCAGACGCGCTGTGGAGGCAGCGGAGGCGGATCTCCAGGCCGGCCGGGAAGATCTTCACAATGTGCTGGTTACCCTGACGGCGGAAGTCGTGCTGAACTACGTGGAATTACGTATGTATCAGGGGCAGCTGGCTACGACCGGAGAAAATCTTCGGCTTCAGCGGGAAACATATGAACTGACGCAGTGGCGTTACGAGGCTGGTCTCGATGATGAGCTGTCCGTTCAGCAGGCCCGTTACAGCATGGAAAGCACCCGCTCGCAGATTCCGACGCTGCGGAGTGCGGAGGAAGAATCGAAGAATCGAATCGCGGTGCTGCTGGGCAAACAGCCTGGCATGCTTCATAAGGAGCTGGAATTTCAAGCCCCGATACCGGTCGCCCCGCCTGAGATTGCCGTGGGAATCCCCGCCGATATGTTGCGTCGTCGACCCGACGTGCGCAAGGCTGAACGAGAGCTGGCAGCGCAAACGGCACGGATCGGGGAGGCCACGGCCGATCTCTATCCCAGGTTCAAACTGACGGGTTCCATCGGTCTGCAATCCGACGAATTATCCGGCCTTTTCAAATCCACCGGAAGTTTCTGGAGCATCGGCCCCGGTATTTCCTGGAATATTTTCGACGCCGGTGCCGTTCGCCGCAATATCGAGATCCAATCGGCGCAGCAGGAACAGTACCTGAATGCATATGAAGCCGCCGTCCTGAATGCCCTGGAAGAAGTTGAAAATGCGCTCGTTGCCTATGCGGAGGAACAGAACCGGCGGAATTCACTGAATGAAGCGGTACATGCGGCACAGCGCGCGGTGGAATTGTCTCGGATCAAGTACCGGGCCGGCATGATTGATTTCGTGAATTTGCTTGAGACGGAACGCTCCCTGCTGTCGTATCAGAACGAGTTGGTTCAGAGTCACGGCAATGTGGCTTCCAATCTGGTTCGCCTGTACAAGGCCCTGGGGGGCGGTTGGGAAACGCAGGCAACTGAAATAGAAAATGAATCGAAAGACCGAGAAAATGATAACGGAAAAAAAGCCTGAAACCGGTAAGGATATTACGCGGACCCTGGGGATCAACCCGTCTTCGGAGAAGGCAAAACACCTGAAGCCGCGGGTCGGACGGAGCATTGCCATTCTGATCGCAGGAATCGTCCTGGTCGTTCTGGTAACCGGCAACAAGGCTCAAACCGTTCGATTCAAGACACAAAACGCGGAACGAGGTGATCTGACGATCACGGTAACCGCTACCGGCAACCTGGAACCCACCAACCAGGTAGATGTGGGCAGCGAACTTTCGGGAATCATCAAGCATGTCGAGGTGGATTACAACGATCGCGTCAAGGTCGGCCAGATCCTCGCGCGTCTGGATACGACGAAGCTCGAAGCAGATGTCAGGAAGTCAAAGGCTTCACTCGAATCGGCGAGGGCTCAGGTCTTGCAGGCCCAGGCCACATTGAAGGAAAAACAGGTCGAATTTGAGCGGATGCAAACGGTTTATTCGCTGAGCGCCGGCAAGGTTCCGGCCCAACAGGACATGGATGCGGCGGAGGCGGCGCTGGAACGTGCCCGGGCGGATGAATCCAGCGCATGGGCACAGGTATCGCAAGCCCAGGCCGCTCTTGAATCGGATGAAACAAACCTGTCCAAGGCCGTTATCCTTTCCCCGATCAACGGCATCGTACTCGTCAGAAATATAGAACCGGGCCAGACGGTGGCGGCGTCCCTCGAAGCGCCGGTTCTGTTTACCCTGGCTGAGGATCTGACCCAGATGGAACTCCATGTGGACATAGACGAGGCGGATGTCGGGGATGTAAGGGACGGACAGGAGGCTGTTTTTACCGTTGACGCATATTCCAGCCGGAAATTTTCGGCGAGTATCGCTCAGGTCCGATACGGTTCGGAGGAGACGGATGGCGTGGTTACCTATAAGGCCGTACTCACCGTAAACAACTCCGATCTGTTCCTGCGTCCCGGCATGACGGCGACGGCGGATATCACCGTCAAAAAGATCACCAATGCGATTCTCGTGCCGAATGCGGCGTTGCGATTTTCCCCGCCTGCTGAAAATACGGGTTCGACGGAAGAGTCGTCCGGTAATGGCAGCATCATGAGCAAGATCATGCCCCGTCCGCCGAGTCACCGTAAAAATTCCTCGAACCAGGTTTCCGACACGGTGGACAATTCTCAACAGCGGGTATGGACGGTGCATAACGGCACGGCCGTTCCGATTTTCGTTACCGCCGGAGCCGGCGACGGCGTCCGGACGGAAATAATCCGAGGCGATGTGCAACCGGGGACCCCCTTGATCATTGCATCAATGAGCACAAAGAAATGAAGGGAAAGACATCATCTCCTTCCGAAAGCGATTCCCTTCTTGAATTGAAAGGAATCAGCAAGGTATACGGCACGGGCGGGGCAGCCATCCATGCCCTGCGGGGAGTCGATCTTCGTATCGACCCGGGCGAATTCGTCGCCGTCATGGGACCCAGCGGCTCCGGCAAATCCACCTGCATGAACATACTCGGCTGCCTTGATGTTCCGACGGAAGGCGCGTATCGATTTAAAGGCGTCGACGTGGGTTCGCTGTCCCGGAATCAGCGGGCTCTGCTCCGCCGGAATTATCTGGGATTCGTGTTCCAGGGATTCAACCTGTTAAACCGAACCTCCGCCCTGGAAAACGTGGAGCTTCCTCTCATATACCGGGGGATTCCCGCCCGCGATCGCCGACGGAGGGCCCGCGAAGCCCTCGATGCAGTCGGACTGACCGAATGGGAAAACCATACCCCCGGAGAACTCTCCGGCGGTCAGCAACAGCGGGTCGCCATCGCCCGCGCCATCGTTATCGCGCCGGAAGTGCTCATGGCGGACGAACCGACCGGCAATCTCGATTCAACCCGAAGCCGTGAAATCATGGAACTGCTCTGTACATTTAACAAGGAACAGGGCATCACCATCGTCATGGTAACCCATGAGTCCGAAATGGCGCTTTACGCAAAACGGATCATTCGATTTCTTGACGGTGTGATCGACACCGAGGAACACAACGGAGCCGGACGGTCATGATATGGGAAACCCTCATCCTTGCCCTGAGAGCAATCCGCCGTAATATCATGCGTTCATCGCTGACCGTTCTCGGGATCGTTATCGGCGTTGCGGCCGTTATTACCATGGTCACCCTCGGCGGCGGCGCCACGGCACAGGTAAAGGCCGAAATTTCCAGTCTCGGCAGTAACATGCTGCAGATGCGCCCGGGCCAGCACATGCGGGGGCCCGGCGGTACCCGTTCGCAGGCGGACATGTTTGAAATGGAAGATGCGGATGCCATCATCCGTGAAATTTCAGGACTTGAGGCCGTGGCGCCTGCGGTATCCACGAGCATGCAGGTTATCTCCGGCAATAAGAACTGGTCGACCTCGGTTATGGGAAGCACCGGCGCCTTCCTGCAGGTACGCGACTGGGAGCTTGAGTCCGGACGTTTGTTTACGGGCGCTGAAACGCTTTCCGGCAAAGCAGTATGCATCCTCGGCAAAACGGTTCGAAACGAGCTCTTCGGCAACACCGATCCGCTCGGAATGACTTTACGAGTAAAGAATCCGCACCCTAAGGGTGCGGCTTTGAAAAATCCCCCCATAGGGGGGACAAGGCCCTGCCCCCAGAGGGGGCGGGCCGTGTAAGTTGTGCCGCGGTTCGATTCGTTATTCAACTATTTGAAGCTGTTCCAAC
>JAHDSC010000065.1 GCA_018432925.1 Desulfobacterales bacterium
GAAAAACTGCGCCTGAGGCCGCCATTCAGCGTTGCGGGGCTCTCGCCAATGCTCACATATGCTTGAATATGCTGCGCTTGTCGTATCGCCGCGCGCCTTGCCTGACGGCCTGATCCTTGTTTTTCAACACCCTGTTAGAGATTTGCCGGGGACTGCTGAAGAAAACCATTGCCGACGGGTTAATGCGTAAGGCTGTCCGGTGACACTTGAACAAAAATTGTTTTGGATTTGTACATTTTTTTGTTTGACAAGAGTGCGGGGCTTCCTTATATTCCAAATCATCGATATGGAGATGTCATGAGAGAGTTCATCAAGGTCATGAAGGCCCTTTCCGATCCGAACCGGGTCAAGATGGTCAAGCTGCTGCAGCGGCGGGTGATGTGCGTGTGCGAAATTCAGAATGCCCTGGGATTGGCCCAGTCCACCGTCAGCAAGCACCTGAAGATACTGGAGGAGGCAGGTTTGATAACCTATCTCAAGGAGGGCCCCTGGGTCAATTACCGACTCTCCGACGGGGGCAGAAACCCTTATGTGAGCAGCATGCTGGGCAATCTGCGACACTGGCTGGAGGACAATGCGGAGGTGGAGGCACTGGTTGCGAGGCTGTCCGGGATCCGTCGTGAAACCATCTGCGGAACCTGATTTTTTTTGAACCAAGCATATCGTTATATGACGAATTAAGAATAAGAAGGTGACCCGACGACCTCCACCGGCCGGGCCGGGAGGCCGCCGAACGCAAGGAGTATCAATGATGAAAGAACGCACCAAACTGCTGTGGATCGTGGGAGTTTTTGCGGCCGCCTATTATGTGCCATGGAGCCATCCGCTGATCCGGCAATCCGGCCTGGAAGCATTCCTGATGTTCCAGGAGTATGCGCGGGAGCATGTCCTGACCTGTCTGGTTCCCGCTTTTTTCATTGCCGGCGCCATTGCCGTGTTCGTGTCCCAGGCGTCGGTGCTCAAATACTTCGGCGCCCAGGCCGGAAAGATACTGTCCTACTCCGTGGCATCCGTGTCGGGAACCATCCTCGCGGTGTGTTCCTGCACGGTGCTGCCGCTGTTCGCCGGCATCTATACCCGAGGCGCGGGCATCGGGCCGGCCACGGCCTTTCTCTATTCCGGTCCGGCCATCAACGTGCTGGCCATCACCTTGACCGCCAAAATCCTTGGCTGGCAACTGGGTCTGGCCCGGGCAGTGGGAGCGGTGATCTTCGCCGTCGTCACCGGTCTGCTGATGGCTCTGATTTTCCGCAAAGACGACGCCGCGCGCGCCGCGGGACAAATATACGTGCCGGATTCCGGAGCCAAAGAACGCACCCTGCTGCAGGACACCCTGTATATTCTGACCATGGTGCTGATACTGGTATTTGCCGCTTTTGCAAAACCCGCCCCCGGATCGACCGGTTTGTGGCCCGCCGTTTTCGCCGCCAAGTGGTACATCACCATCTTCTTGCTGATCATCCTGGGTTTCATGCTCAAGGCCTGGTTTACCATGGATGAGTGCAAAAGCTGGGTGGAATCCACATGGGGTTTTATGAAGCTGATCTTCCCGCTGCTGGCCGGCGGGGTTCTGGTGGCGGGCTTCATGCTGGGCCGTCCGGGTCATCCGGCCCTGATCCCGGAGTACTGGATTCAGTCCCTTCTGGGCGGCAATTCCATATGGGCCAACCTGATCGCCTCGCTGGCCGGAGCGTTGATGTATTTCGCCACACTGACCGAGGTGCCCATTCTGCAAGGGTTGCTCGGGGCCGGCATGGGCCATGGACCGGCCCTGGCGCTGCTTCTGGCCGGTCCGGCCCTTTCCTTGCCCAACATGCTGGTAATCTCCGGCGTCATGGGCGTGAAAAAGACGGCGACCTTTTGCGGAATTATCGTGATCATGTCGACCATCGCCGGGATGATGTACGGCGCATTTATTGTATAGGATCATATGATGAGCGATATCGTTCAGATACGAATCGGTAAGAATGCGGTCGGCATTATCGGGCTCAAGGAAGCGCTGACTGAAGTGGCTGAAACCATGAGGGCGGCACCGGATGAAAAAATCCGGGAAGAGCTTATCGCGCGTCTTTCGGAGAGGAATTACATCAGCGATCATGCGATCGATTCCTATGGGCAGGCGTTTCTGGTTGAGTATAAAAAATTCGTTGGAGAATCCTTTGCCGAAGAGAAGCGCGGCGGGATTGAAATCAAGGTCCTTGGACCCGGCTGCCCTCCGTGCGATCGGCTGGAGCGCGAAGTAATGGCTGTTATGGACGAAACGGGGATTATCGCCGATCTTGATCACGTCCGGGATGCCAAGGATATCGGCCGTTACGGCGTGATGGGAACCCCGGCGCTGGTGATCAACGGTGAAGTCAAAGCCGTGGGCGTTGTTCCGCCCAGGGCAAAACTCAAGGCCTGGATCCTCCGGGCCGCAAACAAATTAAAAACTGATGGGAGAGGATGAAAATGGAAATCAAAATCCTGGGCCCCGGCTGCCCCAAATGCCGGCAGACGGAAAAAGTGGTCAAAGAGGCGGTTGCAGAATGCGGCGTGGCCGCTGATGTGGAAAAAGTCACCGACGTGATGAAGATCGCCGGCTATGGGGTGTTCGGAACGCCGGCGGTTGTGGTGGACGGAGAAGTGAAATCGGTGGGCAAGATTCCCAGAAAAGAGGATGTGAAATCCTGGCTTAACAAGCAGGGGGGATGCAATGGCTGAGACATGTTGTTCGGGTGGTAATGGGGTCATGATTTTGGCCTGTTCGGGCTGCTCCAACACGGGGCAGTTGTCCAACCAGGCTGCCGTGGAACTGACCCGGGAAGGTTTCGGCAAGATGTTCTGTCTGGCGGGTATCGGCGGAAAACTACCCGGTTTCGTTCAGTCGGTCAAGGATGCGCCGATAGTGGTGGTTATTGACGGCTGCCCGATGGGTTGCGCCAAGGCGATACTCGAGGACATCCATGTGCCCTTGAAACACTGCCTGGTGATCACGGATGAAGGCATCGAGAAGAACAAGAATTTACAGCTGGAACGGTCCGACATTGATCGAGTCAAAGCGGCCGTCAAACGGATTGCCGACAAAAAAGAGCCGTCGGCGGCCCCGGAGACGAAAGGCGTCTCCGGTTGCGGTTGCACGGAATGCTGAAATGAATCCGTTTCGAGGGCTTTCATTAAAGAGGTTCTGCTTGCTACGTGAAAGCCGCCGGTTGGAGATTTTTAATCGTTTATAAAAATATTGGAGGTGGCTGAAGAAGAGGATGTCTCCGCGATTATTCTCGGATCGCACGGAAAAAGCAATCTGAAAAGCATGCTCCTGGGATCGGTATCGGAATATGTCATCCACCACTCTACAAAACCGGTAATTGTAATTAGAAGGGATTCGTCCGGATATATTATGAGCAGTCATTTTAAGATCGGCGCGAAACGGCAATTTTCGCATACGGTTTCCCTCAAAAGAAATATTATATATAATATCATATGGATAGGCAGTGTGGAGTCAATTTGCTCAAAACGTAAGGGGGATGCATGGAGTGAAGAAAGCAGGATCGGCTATTCGTGCAGCCCGCCGTCTTCACCGGTTCGAAAACCGGGCGCCGTCAAAAGAAGCGCCAGACTGAACAGAGGCAACAGAACCATCCAGCCCAGCAGCCGTTCCAAACTCATGAGTTCGGCTATTTTTGCGAACAGGATGACCAGCACGCCGCCGCAGCCCCACACGAAGCCGCCCAGAAAGGAAGATACCGTTCCCACATACCGGGGAACTCTTTCCTGCGCCATGCCGATCAGGATCGAAAAAGGGGACATCAGGAACAGTCCCAGGAAAGAAAAAACGACCATCTGAAGGATGCTTGCGGGATGGACCCGGCTGAACAGCAGAAGAAAAAAGACGGACAAAATGGCGGACAGGACCATCACGCGGAATCGTCCCATCCGGTTTGCAAAAACAGAGCCTGCCAGCGGTCCCAGGGCACACCCCAGAGAAAATGCGGACAGAAAGAAACCGGTTATACCCACGGATGCGC
Organism: Desulfobacterales bacterium; assembly: GCA_018432925.1. GTDB lineage: Bacteria > Desulfobacterota > Desulfobacteria > Desulfobacterales > JAHDSC01 > JAHDSC01. The sequence continues at coordinate 4,008 of JAHDSC010000065.1, forward strand.
CCTTTTGCCGCAAAAAAATCGGCACGAAGCTGTACAGGTTCATGGCCGTGATGCTGACGGCGAGAACAAACAGAAAAAACGGGAAGACCGGAAAAATGATTTTCGCAATCGGATAATCGAAGCCTCCCTGCTTCCGATACCGGTCTTTTTCGATCCCGGGAATGTTTTTGAAAAGCAGGAATGCGGTCAGGATTCCGGGTATGGAAATCAGATACAGTTTATCCATGCCGAAATGAGAAACGAACCAGGTAACGAGAGACGGTCCGACCACAAAACCCAATGAGGCGGCAAGAAGGAGAAAAGAAATAACCAGCGGACGGTCCGCCGGACCGGCGGTTTTTACGGCGGCAAAGGAAGCCGGGTGAAAAGCGCAGATTCCGGTTCCGGCAAGAAGCAGAAAAACAATCAGGAATCCGTAATCCGGGGCAAACCCCAGGGCACCCATGAACAGGCCGATCCATAGGGGCGATAGCCAAAGGAAATGATAAAACCCGATTCGGTCTTCCACCCAGCCCAAAAGAGGCTGCGGAATGGAATTGAAAAGAGAAAAAAAGGAAACCAGGGCCCCCGTCTGAGTAAGGGTAAGGTTCATGTTCAGCATGAAAACGGGAAGAAGAGGCGCCAGGATGCTTGTGTAGGCGGCAATCAGAAATTTGGCCAGATAAACTGAGACATTCCTCATTGGGGATTCCGTTATTGAAGAACCCCGCAGCGAGCTGCGGGTCTTCCGGTTTGCCTCCGATAAAATGGAACGGTTTATACTTCACCCCAGCGTCGAAAAAGATGGTGTTCGATCCCGAGAGAATCAAAGATCTTTCCGATGGTCTGATGGATGATATCATCGATGGTCCGGGGCTGATGGTAAAAAGATGGGCAAGGGGGAAGGATCAGGGCGCCGCACATGGCCGCCATTTCCATTATCCGGATATGTCCGAGATGAAGCGGAGTTTCTCTTACAACGAGAACCAGCTTGCGTTTTTCCTTCAACGTGACATCGGCGGCCCGGATCAAAAGGTTTTCATTATACGAATGAGCAATTCCGGAGAGGGTTCTTATCGAACATGGAACGACGACCATTCCGTCCGTCAGAAAGGAACCGCTTGCCGGGGCGGCGGCCATGTCTTGATTGTCGTAACAGCGGGTCGCCAGAGCGGCAATTTCCGAAGGCCGGAAAGTCGTCTCGATTTCGATATTCTTTTTTCCCGACTCGGAGATGATCAGATGGGTTTCGACGTCCATCTCCCGGAGCTGTTCCAGCATTTTGATTCCATAAATAACACCGCTGGCCCCGGTTATTCCGACTACAATTCGTTTGGTCATCCTATCCGTTTGTCCTTTCCGATTCGATGATTCCCGAGGCTTTCTCCAAATGCCGCGCGATGTTTTTTACAAGCAGATCGATATTTCGAGCGATTCTTTGGATTCCCTCGTCATCCAGATTTTCCCAGTGAATTCCGGCGGTGACGACTACCCGCTGATTCAGAGCTGCCGAGAGGAATTCCGACACCTTCTTGACTACCTCGTCTTCCTTATGACCCACCACGCAGATGACGGAGGCCGTTGCGCTGGTTACGTCCGGGTCTTTCAGGCTCGGCCGGGGTTGGGCAAGAGCAACCGCCCCGATGTGCGGCCGTTCGCCCCCCCATATGGCTACCAGCAGATCCTTTCCAATCCACTTGACCGAGGCCTCCAGGTCATACCGGCCCTCTTCTGTCCGGAAGCTGAAGCCGCTGCGATTTTTCCTTGCCCGCATGTTTCAACCCCTTGAATTCGTGCCATGGATGTCTTCCCGGGAACCGGGTCGATTGGGTCCCCATTCTCGCCGTGTTATTGATTTTTGAGAATCGATCGTTCAACCGCCCGATAACACGGATGATTCATAAAAAATGTTTCGATTGACCCAAGTTTTGTGCCTCGAATGAATCCGGAGTGCCGATTGAATCGACAAAAGTCACGATTGTGCAACTTTTTATTTGACGTCATACAATGGCACCAATGTTCGATGCAACAGTTTTTCTATTTACAAGTTGCGTGGTTTTTATTAACCTCCCGGATGAAACCCACGTTCCATGGGATGTTATTTCCCCGAAGGACATCTTCCCCCAAAAAAACCCATCGAATAAACGAGAAAGGATTCGAACGATGAAACGAACAACCCACCGGTTACTGTTGTTTGCCTTTACGATTCTTATCTTTGTTCCCTTCAGCGTGTCCGCTCAGCCTTCCGCATGGCCGCAAACCGGAGATCGCCTGGTCGATCTGAAAGCATGCATCGACTATCTGGAGAAGACCGGAAATCTTGTTCGCGTGAAATCCGAAGTCGATCCGGTGCATGAACTTGCCGGTATCGCCAAGAAACATGAAGGAAAGAAATGCATTCTTTTTGAAAAGGTGAAAGGGAGTTCCTTTCCGGTATTCATGGGCCTCTTGTGGAACCGGGATACGGTAGGAGCCCTTTTCAATGTTCCCAGGGAGCAGGTTCCTTTTATTATTGGCGCCGCCATCGGTTCCTGGAGGAAAGACAAGTCCGCGTTTCCGCCGGAAATTCTTGAAAAGGGACCGGCCAACGAGGTTGTCGTGACCCGCAATGTCAATCTTTACGATCTGCCGGCTCCTGTTCATGCCCTCAAGGACGGAGGGCCTTATTTCGATTCTTCCGTGGTGGTAGTGAACGATCCGGAGACGGGAATGCCCAACATTTCCATCCATCGGATCATGATCACCGGAAAGGACCGCCTGTCTTTTCTGATCGATCCAGGCAGGCATCTGGGGGCCTATCTCGATGTGATGGAAAAGAAAGGCAAGCCTCTTCCGGTGACGATTAATAATGGGGTCGGACTCGCCCCGTGGCTGGTTTCGTCCGTCCCGGGCACGGGTCCCGGGAAGGCAAACATCGCCAGCCATATCGTCGGAAAACCCATCCGTTTTATCAAGGCGCAGACGGTCGACGTTCCCGCTTTCGCCGATGCACAGTTCGTGATCGAAGCGGAGATTCTTCCCCATGTGAGGGAGACGGAAGGCCCCTTTGCGGAGGTAACGGGATATTACGGCCAGCAGGACAAGCGGTGGGTCATGCGGGTCAAGGCGATTACCCATCGGAAGAATCCTGTTTTCCATTCGCTCCTTTCCGGGCAGGAAGTGTGGAATGCGGTCGGTTTCACCGCGGAGGCGAAGATATTTGTCACGGTTCAGCAGAAGGTTCCGGATCTCAAGGCCGTTTACCTTCCGCCGGGTGGATGCGGGTTCTATGGCGCCGTTCTCCAGTTGATCAAGAGCAGAGAAGGTGTTCAGAACGATGCCATTCAGGAAGCGTTCAAGGCCTTTCCCTCTCTCCAGTGGGTGGTCGCCGTGGATGAAGACGTAAACATCTATGACCCGGTTGATGTCGAATGGGCGATCACCACGCGGTTCAATGCCAAAAAGGGATTTCTGATTCTGAAGGATCAGCCGGGGCATATACTCAATCCCATGGTGGAAGGGGGCCTGGTAACCAAGGTCGGAGTGGACGCGACCGCCCCCTTTCCGCGAACTCCGGCTTTTGAGCGTGTCAAATTCAAGGACGTGAATCTGGAAGATTATGTAATCGAGTGATTGGGAACGTATCATTCGACGTGAGTTTCCTGATATTTGGAACAAAAAAAGCCGCCCTCGGAATGATTTCCCGAGGACGGCTTTTTTTATCTTGCGCGAGTCCAGTGGTTCTGCGCGAAGGAATGGACTTAGAACAGGTAATGAAATCTCAGCCAGGCGCTGTGCGCGGTGGTTTCGTCACCGTATTCGCCGTTGTAGGCCAGTTCCATGGAGAGGTTGCTTTTCATGCTGAACAGCAGAGAAGCGGAGGCGGTTCCGGTCAGATCGTCCTGATCGGACTTTACCGTGATCGGAGCGCTGCCGGCCACCGACTGGTGAGCGTCGATCTCGTCGCCGGTAAGCAGGTAGCGGACGCCCGCCGCAACCGACGGAGTCATCAGGACGCCGCCGGTCCGGATTCGGGTCAGCCAGCGCAGCGAAGCCACTGCGGTGAGCTGATGTTCATCCAGTGAAGAGCAATTCGCGTCCCAGTTCGCGTCGTCGGCGTCGGTCGTGAAGCTGTCGCGACGCAGCCAGAGGTGATTCAGGCCGGCTTCCGGCAGCAACCGGTGGCTGCCCAGTTTGAACAGGTAGCCTCCCATCAGGTTCGAGCTGGTTCCTGAGCTTTCATAGTCGGCGCTTTCGTGCATTTGAAGGCCGACACCGGTCAATCCTTCATAATCGTGCCAGCCGTAGAAGCCGGTCACCTGGCCTCGCCAGGTCCAATTGTACAAGCTCCCCATGGCATGCACGCCCGCGGTCAGGACGTCCTGGTCCTCCTTGTTGCCGGAGAAACCGTTGCCGGTGAAATCCAGTTCGTTATGGCCGATGCCGAGATGAAAACCATAGAGATGGTTGTCGTTCCGTCGTTCATAACCGGTTACGAAACCGATTGCGTCGGATTCATAGCCCGCGGGCGATGTATCCTTGTCAATGTCGGCGTAATATGGGGTCAGGAAAAATCCATTCGAAAAAGCGTTTGGTGCCGTGTTCCATGAGCCGTCCGTGGCTACATTCCCGGCCTCGGCGTAGAGTCGGGATTTCGTCGGATTTCCGGCGGCCAGGTCTGGATGGAAAAAGTAAGTGGACAGCCGGTCGTCCACCATGCCGCCGGTCATGGTGACGGACCGGCGGAGCAGATCGAATCCTTCCAGAAACGGAGAAGCAATCGGCCGGTAGGCGATCGATACCGTGTCGTCCGCGCCGGTGGCGGTGGACTGGTCATGGTAGGTCACGGCCACGTTGGGGTTGAGGGCCGATACCGTATCGAAGTTTCCGGTAATCGTTCCGTTGTTGTCGAAAATCTGGTACTCGGTATTCCAGCGGAAGCTTTCTCCCACGGAGGAAAGGGTCAGGTCGGAGTCGTTGAGATCGAGGCCGGCTCCGGCCGCGACATAGATGGAGCCGGTTCCGGGATCGCCGTCGAGATTGAGGTTGTACCGATCTTTCAGGGTAGTGGTGCCGGAAGCCACGCGGACCTCGTAGGCGCTATCGGCGAAAGTCCGGATGACGCCGGTACTGGTGAGCGTGCTGTCGCCTCCGAGATAGATGCCGTAGGCGGAGGAGGAGGCGGTTGCGGCGGTTCCGCCGATGGCGGTGACGGTGATGTTGCCGCTGTTGGTGACGGTGCCGCCGGAGTCCAGATAAATACCATAGGCGGAGGCGGAGGCAGTGGTTGCGGCGGTTCCGCCGATGGCGGTGGCGGTGATGTCGCCGGTGTTGTTAACGGTGCCGAAGGAGTCCATATAAATACCGGAGGCAGAGGCGGTAGCGGCGGTAGCGGCGGTCCCGCCGATGGCGGTGGCGGTGATGTCGCCGCTGTTGATGACCGGATCGCCGGAATCGGAATAAATACCTAACGCATTGGCAGGGGCTATGGTGGTGCCGGTTCCCCCGTGGGCGGTCACCGTGATATCTCCGAGGTTCTCGATGCCCGGCCCGGCGGCTGAGGTATAAATTCCATAGGCCTGAAAAGAAACATTCGCATAGCTTCCCGAATCGTCTCCCGCGGCCGTGAGCGAATAATTGTCCGAATTGACGAATGGAGACGATGCCGAGGAGGCGTCAATCCCGTAAACGCTTTCTCCGTCATGCAATCCCGTGTAACTGAGAGTGTAATCGGCCGCAGGCGCCAAAGGCACGGCGCAGGGCAGCAGGCAGACCGCCAGTCCGATCCAGAAACGGCCGAGCAGCGGCCTTTTCCTCATCCAATTCGCTGACATTTTCATGGGCAATCCTGTCCTTTCCCTGAAAAGCATATTTTCAGAAAAACATTGAAGAACCGGGAAATCCTTGCAAATCCGATCATCTCCAAAAAGCAGAGACGGCCAGGCCGCTTCTCAACGATTGGGCCGGATTTCCGAATGACTTTTCTACAGAATCTGATTTTGCGTAAATTCAGGAAGTTGTCAAGGATTTAATTGCCGATCGGTTACAAAATCCAAGTAAAGGGAATTTGTCCGGAGAGGAGTCGGGCGGACCAAGAGAGATCCGCCGGGCAGAGGGAACGAAATCGGGGTTGTTCACTTTGACCGAAAACCGGATCCTCGTGGTGCCCGGAATGTAGGGTTCCGGGTTCTTCGACCGGTTGGTATTTTGCGTGCCCGCGACTTACACGGCTTTTCCTGCGAGCGGGGTCGCAGCGATCCGAGAAAGATTGCGGATCCCCGCATCTTTGCGCCGGCGCTTTACAGATCAGGGGGCGGACTTTCCCTCGGGTAGGTGACGACAAAGGCGATGGAGATCTCCTTCGTCTCACCGGGCTTCAGTTCGGTCCGCCAGAGATGAACCCCCTGCTTTTCCCGGTAATTCTTTTCAGCCGGTTCCGGGAACAATTTCACATCCTTCACCTCCATCCGGTCCGTTCTGGAGAAGGGCACGGCATCCAGGACCTGAAGGGTCACCGGTTGCTTTTTCCGGTTCTCCATCCGGATCCGATAGGCGATCTCCCGGACCACCGTTTCCCGCTCCACCCGGCCGAAATAAGTCTCTCTGATCTTGTCCGTGATTTTCGTCCGGGTGACCTTTACCTCCCGGTCCGCGCCGAGATTAAAGTCAAAGGCTTCCCCGGGTTTCTTCTCGCTCAGGAACGTTTTTCCGACATACCGGCCGCCGAAATAGACATTCAGTGGACCGGCGAGAATTTCTCCGTCTCCCTTCGCCCGGCAGACGAGAAACGTCAGAGGGCTTACCCTGGGCACGGCAAGGTCAAAAAAGGTTCCTTCGATTTTTCGGGTAAACAGGGGCAGGACGGTTTCCTTGTCCCGGGACTCGATATCCACCGGCCGGGGGAAACGGTATTCAAAGGAAAGGGGAAGTTCTTTTTTCTCCGTTTCCGCGAAAGCGGCCTCCTGGCCGGTTCCGGCCATTTCTTCTTTCAAAACCGCCATGGGTTGAGCCATCCGGGCCCGGTCGGCGGCAAGGGACTTTTTGGCCCCGAAATTTTCCAGGGGCCTGGGGATATCGAGAATCCAGGAATTGAGCTCCGGAATTCTCGCCCCCTTCAGGGGAATCAAGTTGGAAACGGAGAGATCGAGTGCCGTCCAGTTTTCACCCGTCTTCTGAAGGATCGAGGAAAACATGGTCAGATCCACCCGGTCGAATGAAAGAGGAACGGAAACCCGATACAGGGGACTCCAGAAAGCGTGTCGGACGAGGTAACCGGCCTCGACCCGGACATTCTGACTTTTACTTCCCTGATAGAGGACCTCGATCACCTTTTCCACCTTTCGGGCCGGCCGGCGAACCATATTGAGTTCTTCCTCTATCACTTTGATCTTCTTTGAGATTTCTTCCAGTTCCCGGTCGATGGATGCTTTCCTTCCGGCCAGTTCATCGAAACGGTCTCCCAGGAAAGCCAGGACGCCCTGAAGGTCTTCCGTCCTGGGAAAATTCGTTTTTATGTCCTGGGGGATCTGGGTCTCGGAAAACTTTGTAACGGAATTGAGAAAGGTTTCTTTTTTTCCAAGAATTTCTCTTTCATCGAGAATCGAACGTTCTTTCCACCGCAGGTCCCTGAGACGGTTCTCCAGAGCTCTGACATTTTCCTGAACCGGTTCCTCGACGGGGATCTCCCGATACTGGACCCCGAGGATCTGTCCTTCCCCGAAGACCTTTGCCGAAACGGAATCGGGATCCACCTGGAAAGCGTCGACGGAAAGACGGATTTCGTTGAAACCCTCCACGGCGGAAATCTCCGCCGACCGAATCACATATGCCTGGTCGCTGAAAAGGGTCGCTTCCCGGATCCGGGAGGGAACGATTTCCGCCTCCGACGGGACTGGGATTAAAAACATCATGAAGGTGACGATCCAGAAAAATAACCACTTTTTCATAAAATTCTCCAATTGATTGAAATCGTTTGCGCCTGTCCCCTGAAATGGACGGGCATGCCATCATTCCGACGGCCGCTGCCGAATTGGAAACCAGCCACCGTTTTCCGAGCGGATTTGCATGCTTTATTTCCTAATATTTCGGCTCTTTTTGGCGCCCGCTTGAGTACAGTGGAGCTTGCATGGATAAACCGATAGACCCATCCCCGCGAAATGCCATATTGGATTTTTTTGGTTTTCAGCCGGCGGTTTGACATGAATTTCAGGGAAAACGCCTCGTTTCACGGGAATGAAGACGCCCGGAATGTGTCAAATCGCTGTTTGTGCAATTTCTCAGGGTTTCATGAGCTTCGCGGCGATGGATGCCGCGTATTTTCCCTGGTATCCGGCACCGGCCAGATCGATTTCCGTCGGCGTCAATTCACCTTTTCCCCCGGCGATGGTGGAAGCACCGTAGGGGGAACAGCCGGAAACTTTGTCCGTTCGATTCTGGTCCGTGAAGGTATATGGAAGCCCCGCGATGAGCATCCCGTGATGAAGGAGAGTGATGTGGAAGCTGAGAATGGTCGATTCCTGCCCCCCGTGAGGGGTCGCCGTACTCGTGAACACGCTTCCTACTTTGCCCACCAGTGCGCCTTTGGCCCAGAGGGCGCCGGTAGCGTCGAGGAATTGCCGCATCTGTCCGCACATGTTTCCAAAACGGGTGGGGGTTCCGAAAAAAACGACGTCCGCGGCTTCCAGATCCTCGACGGAAGCTACGGGAATGTGGGAGAATGCTTTCTTCGTCTCGACCGCTCCCATTTTTTTCAGGATGTCCTCTGAAAGGGTTTCCGGAACCTGTTTCAGAAGGACCTTCGCCCCTTCCACTTCCCGGGCGCCTTCCGCAACTGCTTCGGCCATACGGAAAATATGGCCGTACATTGAGTAAAAGACAATCAGAACGTTCATGGTTTACCCCCTTTCTAGTGATTATTTGACGATCCGGATCATTTGCCGGAAACGTTCCCCTTCGGCTGCGCCCATGATTTCGAAGAGGGCCATTTCCACGCTGGTCCGCAGAGCCCCGGCCCCGATCAGCTTTTCAATCCCGATCCGGCGGTTTTCCGGTGTTCGCGATGAGATCCCGTCTTCCACCACCTGGACCTCATATTCAAGGCGCAGAAGATCCATGGCGGTCTGGTAAACACAAACATGGGACTCGATGCCCGTGATCAGCACCTGTTTCCGTTTCATGGATGCGAGGCGTTTCATGAATTCTTTGTTGCGGCAGCAGCTGAAGGATGATTTGGCAACGGGATCGAATGATTCGAAAAGACCGGCGATTTCCGGGATGGTCGACCCCAGTTTTTCAGGCATCTGTTCCGTCACGAGAACAGGAATATGGAGTAGTGCCGCGACCCGGATCATCCGGGTCAGGTTCTGAAGAAGGTTTTCCCGGTTATCCATGGAGAGGAACAGGTTTCCCTGGATATCGATCACAAGAAGAAACGTGTTGTTCAATTCCAGCATGGCAGGTCCTTATTTTGAAAATAACGTCCCGGTGGTCGAAAAAACGCTTTTGAAGGGCCGGTCCGCAAGTGGAGGCTTCGGTTTCACTCACCCCCGCGGGCAGCGCGACCATCAAAACAACATGAAGGTTTCCGGAAGGATCCGCTGTCTCTACATTTCCCCTTGTTGCCGGGTGTTTCCGATGGGACATGGAGGCTTTTCGCATCATGAAGGACACCGGTGTCGGCTGTTTGGATGCAATTCGGTTGCGTGTCGGAGCGAAGCCGCACCTTATTTATTATCAATCGCAAATTATTTGCCTGGAGTCAAATTCGTTTTTTTCATATGGGTTTTCTTTTCAAACCGGTTGGATATCCATTATGGGTCGGACGATCCATCATCCTGCCGGCGTCAAATTCATTCAGGCGCTTTGCCGAAGACCGGTCTGGGGTCGGAGTGGATGGGAAACGGAAAGCTTGTTTTCTCATGACCTGCTCCCGCCGGTTTGTACTTCCCGTCGCTGTTGCCGTGCGGCTTGAAGGGGGCGTCGCGCCGTGATACCGGTTGCGGTATTTCTTCATGGGAGGGATTACGATAAAAATTTACAACTCCGAAACGCTTTCATTAAAAACGGCGGCCTCATGAAATCGAAGTATCCGAGGCATATTCGGAACCGCATGATTTTCGTTCTGAAATGAGAAAAGAAATCTACTTGACAAATTCGTACAAATGTTTCAAACAGTTGATGCAAACAAACGTTTGTTTCCCTTTTTCAAGAGGTCTCCATGGAAGACATCCAAAAAAAGAATGAAGACACAAAAAAAAGGCTGATCGAGGCGGCGGGAGAATTGTTCGCCCGGCGCGGGTTTCGTTCGGCAACGGTCAGGGAGATTTGCAGCCTCGCCGGCGCTCACGTCGGTGCCGTGAATTATCACTTCCGGGATAAAGAGGGGCTCTATGAGGCTGTTCTCGAGCATTCCCACCAGCTGGCGATGCGCCGATACCCGCCCGACCTGGGACTTGGAAATGGAGCGACACCGGAGGAGAAACTTCGAGCATATATCCATTCGTTTCTTTTGCGAATACTGGCCGAAGGATTTCCCGCCTGGCATGGAAAACTCATGGCACGGGAAATCTCGGATCCGACCGGCGCTCTCGGCCAGCTGGTGAAAAGTTCCATCCGGCCCCTTCATCTGTATCTGGCGGGTATCATCCGGGAACTGTTTCAGGAAGCGGATTCATCGAATGAAGAGGAAAGCGATGTCACCTTTCTCTGCGCGATGAGCATCGTTGGGCAGTGCCTGCACTATTTCAAGGGAAAACAAGTAATTGCGGCACTTAGCCCGAATGGTTTCGATCCCTTCCGAATCGAACGGCTCACCGATCACATTACCCGGTTTTCCCTCGGCGGTATCCGTGCGCTCCGATCCGCGGGAACCGGAGGAAGCGCAGTGAATCGAAGGTGCCTTCCGGAACGGGAAGGACCGCCTGGAGGCTCCAAGAAGTAAAATGGAAGCGGTCATCTTCAGAAAAAAGACAATAAAGAAAGAGGTTCGCCCATGGAATCCAGAATCGCACAGTCCATCGCACTCAAGTATCATCCCGTTGCCGTCCTTCTTGCGGACGAAAAGCCGCAAAATGCCCTGCAATTCAAAAAAGGCAAGTGGGGCTGCGTGATGTTCATGTTTGCCAATGCCGCCAAGGGAAAAACCGTTGCCTTTGACCGCGAAACATTCGGCTGCTGGGGAGGCGGTGTTGGGCTTGGTTTTGGTAACGCCTACCTGAATTTTCCAGGCGGAGTGGAGTGTTTTTCCTACTTTCTTTCTTCCGGAAACATCCAATGGGAAAAGGGGAAGGCGGTTGCCGGGGCCCTGGAGGGAAGCGCGGGAAAGGCGTTTGCGGAAGATTTCCTTCATGGAGAAGCCTATGTAGAGACGCCTCAACTGGTGGAACAATTTATCAAGGATCTTCCCATCACGGAAATCAAATCCAGATATTTGCTTTTCAAGCCCCTTTCGGAAATCGATCCGGCAAACGAACAGCCCGAAACAACCGTTTTTGTCGTTGATCCGGACCAACTGTCCGCACTGGTGATTCTTGCCAATTATGGGAGAGAAGGGATGGAAAACGTGATTATCCCATGGGCCGCGGGGTGCCAGACCATCGGCATCATTCCCTTTCGGGAGGCGAAGGCCCAAAGGCCCCGGGCTGTTGTGGGGCTGACGGACATATCGGCCAGAAAATATGTTCGGAATATTCTGGGCGCGGAATTTCTTTCTTTCGCCATGCCATGGAAAATGTTTCTGGAGATGGAGGGTAAAGTGGAGGGGAGTTTTTTGGAAAGACATACCTGGCAGTCTCTTCTGAAATCCCGTTCGTGAATATTTTTTGAAAACCGGTTTCGAGGAATTTTTCCATGAGACTGAAAAACCGTACGCGATTTCGAGGAAAGTATTTGTAAAAATTCCGATCCCGAGGAAGCCCTGTGAACGATGATATTCCGGCATGAGACGACCTTGCGCGGGCCAACCGGGGAATTCAATGAAAAAACGAAGCTCACCGGAAACTCTGCCGGTTGATCGTTCGACCGCTTTTCAATCCCGGATGAGGAAAAGCCGATATGCACTGTATAAGAGATTTTTCAGTCGGGAAACCGTTCGCCGGCTATGCGGAACGATAAGATTTTTAACCAGCGGCAACTATGCAATCCGGTTTTCGTCCGCATGACTTCTTAAGAAATCCCATGGCTGCGGGGCTGCCTGGATTCGCTTATTATCACTGTTTTGGAGGTATTTGATGCAACGGAACAAGAGCAATAATCAACCGATTCAATGGACGATGGCTTTGGTGGTGCTGGCAAGCCTTCTTTTGACGGGAGGCTGCAACCGAGGGCACGAACCGTCGGCCGCACCGGCCCCTGTCCCGGAAGTGGTCACGTTGACCATCGAACCGCGGCCGGTTGAGCTGACCACTGAGTTGCCGGGTCGCACGTCTGCATATCTTGTCGCGGAAATCCGGCCCCAGGTCAACGGTATCATTCAGAAGCGGCATTTCCAGGAGGGATCCGACGTCAAGGCCGGCCAGTTGCTTTACCAGATCGATCCCGCTCCGTTTCAGGCGGCGTTTGATTCGGCACAGGCCACCCTGGCCAAGGTGCAAGCCAATCTGCCTTCCATCCGGTCCAGGGCCGAGCGATACAAGGATCTGTCGGCGGACAACGCCGTCAGTCGGCAGGACTACGACGATGCCGCGGCATCTATGGAACAGGCCATGGCCGAAATTGAATGCTGGAAGGCGCAGGTTGAAACGGCCCGCATTAATTTGGACTACACCCGTGTCACAGCGCCTATTTCCGGACGAATCGGGAAATCCAGCGTCACCGACGGCGCGCTGGTGACGGCATATCAGCCGATGGCCCTTGCAACCATTCAACAGATGGACCCCATTTACGTGGATGTAACCCAATCTTCCACCGAGTTGCTGCGTTTGAAACGCAACCTCGAAACCGGTCGTCTCAGCAACGATCAGGAAAACGGAAGAGCGGTCCGTATCCTACTGGAGGACGGAACACCCTATCCCATGGAAGGAAAGCTGCAATTTAGAGACGTTACGGTGGACCCCGCCACCGGATCGTTCTCTCTGCGTATCGTTGTTCCGAATCCTAAGTATCTGCTTCTTCCGGGGATGTTCGTTCGGGCGGTCGTGAAAGAAGGGAACGCCGAACAGGCCATTCTTGTCCCCCAGGAAGGAGTGACTCGCAATCCAAAGGGAGAGCCCATCGCGTTCATCGTGGATGACACGGACACGGTCCGGCAGCGAATGCTGACGCTGGATCGCGCCATCGGAAACCAATGGCTCGTTTCATCGGGCCTGTCGGCCGGAGACCGTCTGATTGTTGAAGGCATGCTGAACATTCGACCCGATACCGCCGTAAAGGTCGTTTCCTTCGATAACCACAAGACCGGTCCGGAAGATGAAAATACAGCCTCCCGTGCGCGCAATCGAACGGACGGAGGCGTGTGATGCTGTCGAAATTTTTTCTGGATCGTCCGGTTTTCGCGTGGGTCATCGCAATCATCATGATGCTGGCCGGCGGTCTGGCCATTTATAATATGCCCATTTCCCAGTATCCGCCGATCGCTCCTCCATCGATCGCCATTGATGCGTTTTACCCCGGGGCCTCCGCCGAAACCGTCGAAAACAGCGTCGTTCAAATTATTGAACAGAAAATGACCGGCTTCGACAAGTTGTTATACATGACCGCAACCAGCGATTCGCGAGGCTCCGGAAGGATCGAACTGACCTTTGCTCCGGGCACGGATCCGGACCTTGCATGGTCCCAGGTCCAGAACAAACTCCAGCTCGCCATGTCGAGCCTGCCGGATGTGTTGCAGCGCCAGGGCGTCAAGGTCAGCAAATCCACCCGTAACTATTTGATCATCGTCGGCCTGATCTCGGAAGACGGGAGCATGGATGGAAATGACCTGCGGGACTATACGCAATCCAACATCGAGAAAGTGCTGGCACGGGTACCGGGGGTCGGTGAAGTGGAAAGCTTCGGCACCCAGTATGCCATGAGGATCTGGCTTAACCCGAATAAACTGACCAATTATAAGCTGACGGTCGAAGACGTTATCGCGGGATTGCAGGCTTACAACGTGGAGATTTCCGCCGGCCAGTTGGGTGGAATGCCGGCGGTGGAAGGCCAGCGGCTGAATGCCTCGATCATCGTTCAGAATCTGCTGAAAACTCCGGAAGAGTTCGCGGCGATCCCGCTGCGAATCAATCCGGATGGGTCCATCGTGTATCTGAGAGATGTGGCGCGCACGGAGCTGGGAACCGAAAGCTACGAAGTGGTAGGAGAGTTCAACGGCCTGCCCAGCGCTGCTTTGGCCGTTCGCCAGGCTGCCGGAGCCAATGCGCTGGATACCGCCGACGCGGTTCGGGCGAAGATGGAGGAACTTTCTCAGTATTTTCCTCCCGGCATGAAGGTAATCTATCCCTATGACACCACGCCCTTCGTGAAGGTGGCCATCAAAGAAGTGATCAAGGTTCTGTTCGAGGCGATTCTGCTGGTTTTTCTGGTGATGTTTCTATTTCTCGGTAACTTTCGGGCCACCCTGATTCCCACGCTTGCGGTTCCGGTGGTAATCCTGGGAACCTTTGCCGTGCTGGGATTTTTCGGTTTCTCCATCAACATGCTGACCATGTTCGCAATGGTGCTTGCCATCGGTCTTTTGGTGGACGACGCCATCGTGGTGGTGGAAAATGTGGAGCGGGTGATGCATGACGAGGGGCTTTCGCCCAGAGAAGCCACCCGGAAGTCCATGGAAGAAATTACCAGCGCGCTTATCGGTATCGGGCTGGTGCTGGCTGCCGTGTTCGGTCCCATGGCTTTCTTCGGTGGGTCCACCGGCGTTATCTATCGCCAGTTTTCCGTAACCGTTATCGCGGCCATGCTGCTATCGGTGGCGGTGGCTCTGATTCTGACGCCGGTGCTCTGTGCATCGCTGCTCAAACCGGTTGCCGCAGGGCATGAATCCTCAAGAACCGGATATTTTTTCTTTCGATCTTTTTTCCGCTGGTTCAACCGGGGGTTCAATTGGGGCAGGGACCGCTATCAGGGTATCGTCGCCCGAATACTCGGACGCAAGATACGTTTCCTGGTTATTTACGTTCTGATCGTGGCGGCCCTGTGGGTTTTGTTCCAGCGAATGCCCACCGCCTACCTCCCCGATGAGGACCAGGGCATCATGTTTATTCAGGCGCAGTTGCAGGCGGGTTCGACGCTGGAGCAGACGGAACGGGTTCTGGAGGAGGCGCGCGCCTATTTCCTGGAAAACGAAAAAGAAGCGGTGGAATCCGTGATGACAATTGCCGGTGTAAGCCTCGCCGGCGGCGGGCAGAACATGGGACTGGGTTTTGTCCGAATGAGGGATTGGGATCTGCGCGAGCGGTCGGATCTGAAAGTGAAGGCAGTGGCGAATCGTGCCATGGCGCGGTTTTCGAAAATGCGCAATGCCAGAGTCTTTGCTTTTGCGCCGCCGGCGGTTACCGAATTGGGCCATTCCGTTGGATTTGACTTTCAATTACAGGACCGAGGCGGATTGGGTCATGCGGCCCTGATGAATGCCCGAAACCAGTTGCTCACCCGGGCCGCTGAGGACCACCGCCTGACCCGCGTACGTCCCAACGGAATGAATGATGTACCCCAGTACCGCATCGACGTGGATTGGGAAAGAGCCGGAGCCCTCGGGGTCCCCATCAACTCCATTCATACCGCCATCTCGGCGGCTTTCGGAGGAGCCTATGTCAATGACTTCATTCAAGGGGGACGGGTCAAGCGTGTCTATGTTCAGGCCGATGCGCCCCATCGCATGCTACCGGGCGATCTGGAACGACTTTACGTCCGCAATCAAGAAGGAACCATGACTCCGTTCACATCCTTTGCCTCCGGTTACTGGACCTACGGGGCGCCTCGATTGGAGCGCTTTAACGCGTTTCCATCCATGAATATCCTTGGAGAGGCCTCAGCCGGAAGAAGCACGGGGGAGGCGATGCAGGCCATGGAGGAAATCGTCGCCGAGTTGCCCAACGGGGTTGGATTCGATTGGAGCGGCATCTCCTTCCAGGAACGAATGGCGAGATCTCAGACCGGCTTGCTTTATGCCTTTTCCATGATTGTGATTTTTTTGTGCCTTGCGGCCCTGTATGAAAGCTGGACCGTTCCGATTTCCATTATGCTGGCTCTTCCGCTTGGAGTTATCGGGGGGGTGATCGGCTCGACGCTACGCGGATTTCCAAACGATGTCTATTTTCAAATCGGATTGCTTACGGTTCTGGGTCTCACCACCAAGAATGCGATTCTGATTGTCCAGTTCGCCATGATTCGAATCCGGGAAGGAATGGGGTTGATTGAAGCGACGCTGGAAGCCGCCAAATTAAGGCTGCGCCCCATTGTTATGACCTCGCTGGCTTTCGGTTTCGGCGTTCTGCCTCTGGCGATTGCCACGGGAGCCGGAGCGGGGGCGCAATCCGCAATTGGCACCGGCGTTCTGGGCGGGATGATCACCGCAACCTTCCTGGCGATTTTCTTCATTCCTCTTTTCTATGTGATGGTGGTTCAATTGTTTGGACGAAAAAAAGCCGCCTTTTCGGTAGATTCCGGTCCGGATCCGGAAGCCCGGGTGTCTAAAGAAGGAAATTGAAATGGTAAGGGATATGATAAGGAAAATAATTTTACCGGGGATCGTGCTGACCTTTTGTCTTTCCGGCTGCACCATGATTCCGGAATATTCCCGCCCGGGCGCGCCGGTTCCCGTGAAGTGGCCGGATGGCCCGGCGTATCGAGAGAGTCGATTGCCATCGATCCATCCGGTTGCCGCCGATCTTCCCTGGAGGCAATTTTTTACCGATGACCGGCTTCGGGAGGTAATCGTTTCCGCGCTGGAGAACAACCGCGATCTGCGGATCGCCGCTTTGAATGTCGAGAGAGCAAGGGCCTATTATCGTATTCAGCGTGCGGAGCTGTTGCCCACCGTGGATGCCACCGGCAGCGGGTACAGGGAACGCGTACCCGCCGACCTTTCCAGCACCGGCCGCCGGACGACCATGGAGGAGTATCGGGCGGATCTGGGGATCAGTTCCTGGGAGATCGATTTCTTCGGGCGGATCCGGAGTCTGGAGAAACGGGCCCTGGAGGAATACCTCGCCACGGAGGAGGCCCGCCGGAGCGCTCAGATTCTGCTGATATCGGAAGTGGCCAACGTCTACCTTACACTTGCGATGGATCGGGAAAACCTTCAATTGGCCCGTTCCACCCTCGAGGCGCAGCAGGCCTCCTACAATTTGATTCGACGGCGTTTTGAAGTTGGAATCGCACCCAAGCTGGATCTTCGGCAGGTTCAACAGAGAGTGGATGCGGCCAGGGTGGATGTCGCCCGATACACCGAACTGGCGGCTCAGGATGAGAATGCCCTGAACCTGCTCGCGGGCAAACCTGTTCCCGCCGTACTGTTGCCGCAAGGTTTAAGCGCCGTCACTCCCCTGCCGGACGTTTCGCCGGGGATGTCTTCCGAGGTTCTTCTGCTTCGTCCGGATATTTTACGGGCCGAGCGTCTTCTCCAGGCCTCCAATGCGGATATCGGCGCGGCCCGGGCCGCGTTTTTCCCTCGTATTTCGCTGACGACCGCCTTCGGGACCGCAAGCGATGATCTGTCGGGGCTCTTCAAGTCCGGTTCGGATACCTGGATGTTCGCTCCCGGGATCACCCTGCCGATTTTTGATCCCCGCATATGGGCTGCGCTACGGGTGAGCAAAGCGGAGAGAGAGATCGCTCTGGCCCGATATGAGGGAGCGATTCAGACGGCGTTTAAGGAGGTAGCCGATGCCCTTGCCACCAAGGGGACCGTGGGGGATCAAATAACGGCTCAGGAATCCCTGGTGGAAGCCACGGCCGAAACCTACCAACTATCCTATGCCCGTTATGAAAAGGGGAGCGATACCTATCTGAGCGTACTGGACGCGCAACGATCCCTCTATGCGGCCCAGCAGGGACTCATCGCCATCCGCCGGGCAAATTTTGCCAATCAGGTGCGACTTTATGCGGTATTGGGGGGAGGCGGAGATTTGAACTAGTGGCATCCGTTTACTACTTCGATTGGAAATAAACGAGGGATGGATCCTGCGATCGAAGCATATCGCCGGATTTGAAGTCTGGAAACCGATCTTCACCTTCCCATCCGATCGACAGGGAAAACGGGTGATTTTCCGAGGAAGAACAAAAGCGAGAAATTTATTCATGGCGCAGCGCTTCGATCGGGTCCAGACGGGCGGCCTGACGAGCCGGGAAGTAGCCGAAGACAACGCCGACCGCGGCGGAAAATACGAAGGCAACTGCAACGATTCCCGGGTTCAATACAAAGGGAACCGAGAGAAGGCGCGCACCGACGACGGCCGCCGCGAGCCCGAGAATAATGCCGATCACTCCGCCGAACGAAGACAGGACCACGGCTTCCACCAGAAACTGCATCAGCACATCCCTCGCAAGGGCGCCGATGGCGAGCCGGATGCCGATTTCCCGCGTCCGTTCGGTGACCGATACCAGCATGATATTCATAATACCGATGCCGCCGACCAGCAGGCTGACCGCCGCCACCGCACCCAGCAGCCCCGTAAGCACACGGGTCGTCCCCGTCATTGCGCTGACGAGTTCCTGCATATCATTGACATGGAAGTCATCGTCTTGACCCGGCGCGATGCGGCGAAGCTCGCGCATCAGCCGTTCGATATTCTTTTTGACTTTTTCGGTGGAAATCCCGTCTTGGGCCGAAATATAGATGCCGCCGATATCCGTGTTTCCCGCGATACGTCGCTGGACCGCGCGAAGCGGGAGAAGCACAAAATCGTCCTGGTCCGAGCCGAAGCCGGACTGCCCCTTCGATTCAAGCACACCGACCACCTGGCAGGAAAGCTTTCCCAGGCGAATGGAGTCGCCCAGTGGGTTCCGATTGCTGAAAAGTTCTTTCCGCACGGTTGATCCGATGATACATACGGTTTTTCCGGCACGAAGCTCTCCGTTGGTGAACCGTCGTCCGTCTTCCAGAGGCCAGTCACGCACCTGAAGGTAAGCATTCGTGCTTCCGATGACCGCGGTAGACCAGTTTTGATTGCCGCTGATGGCTTGCACGGCTTGGGATGCCACCGGTGCCACGGCGGCAAGTCCGGAGATTTCCCTGGATATTGCTTCGGCATCGCCCATCTTAAACATATCGGCGGTTGAGCGTGTTCCCCCCGGTCCACGACCTCGCTGCCCGGGTCTGACATGCAGCAGATTGCTGCCGAGACTGGAGATTTCGGCGGAAACCTGCTCGGTGGCTCCGCCGCCCAGGGTTACCATGGTGATGACTGCGGAAACTCCGATGACGATTCCCAGAATGGTCAGCGATGAGCGCATCACGTTTCGTCGGATCTCACGCAAGGCCAGCAAAAGCACATTCCAAAACATCAGGCAACCTCCGTATTGGGTCTGTCGGAATCGACCCGGCCGTCCACAAAGTGGATAATGCGTTTGGCGTAGGCCGCCATATCCGGCTCGTGTGTCACCATGACGATGGTGATTCCCCGCTCCCGGTTGAACGTGGTGAGCACCTCCATGATCTCACGACTGCGGACGGAATCGAGGTTGCCGGTCGGTTCGTCCGCCAGCAAAACGTTGGGGGCGGTGACGATGGCCCGGGCGATGGCGACCCGCTGTTGCTGGCCCCCGGACAGTTCCGCTGGCGTGTGAGATTCCCACCCGGTGAGACCGACCGCTTCCAAAGCCCGAAGGGCGAGTATACGCCGATCAGCGGCCGAGGCGCCGCGATAGATCATGGGGAGTTCCACGTTTTCTACCGCGGATGTTCGGCTCAACAGGTTGAACCCCTGGAAGATGAAACCGAGATAGTGTCGACGGAAGCGGGCTCGCTGATCCCGGGATAATTTGCCGATGTCGACGCCTTCGAACAAATAGGTGCCCGAGGTCGGCGAATCCAGACAGCCCAGAATGTTCATGCAGGTGGATTTTCCCGATCCGCTCGGCCCCATTACGGCAACGAATTCCCCCTTATCAATCCGCAGGTCGATTCCGCTCAGCGCGTTCATGGCCGCCTGACCTTTGCCGTAAACCTTGGTCACCCCCTTCAACTCGATCAGGGAGGCAGAGAGGTCGGCTTTGCTGGAGATCATCGTTTTCATCGGTTCACAATCACCGTATCGACCACCACCGTCATTCCGGGTTCAATGTTTCCCCCGGTTGCTTCGGTCATG
Source organism: Desulfobacterales bacterium (assembly GCA_018432925.1). GTDB lineage: Bacteria > Desulfobacterota > Desulfobacteria > Desulfobacterales > JAHDSC01 > JAHDSC01. The sequence goes on from JAHDSC010000065.1 coordinate 24,206, forward strand.
ATTCCATCCGTCGATCCGGTGTTGATCGGAATGGCGACAAGCTGCCCGTCGCGCAGTGTCCAGACGCGATTTTGCTTTTTATCGGTTTTCGTGTCATTGCGCTGTCTGGAATTGGATCTGCCGGGGCGAGGGAAGAGCTGATTCAGCAGTCCGCCGTTACTGTTGGATGTCAGTTCTTCCTGCGCCGGCGGCGTGAAGCGCAGCGCCGCATTCGGTATCAGGATTGCATTTTCAATTTTTTTGACGGTGATGTCCGCGGTTGCCGTCATCCCGGGTCGCAGATACAGATTCGAATTATCCGCGTTCAATACGGTTTTATAGGTAACCACTCCGTCCACGGTCTGAGAACCGTAACGGACCTGGATGATCCGAGCCGGGAAGATTTCGTCCGGGTAGGCATCAACGGTGAAAACGGCCTCCTGCCCCTCTTTGACATCGCCCACATCGGCCTCATCCACGTCCACATGGAGTTCCATTCGGGCCAGATCCTCGGCCAGGGTAAAGAGCACCGGAGCCTGCAGGGAGGCGGCAACGGTTTGGCCGGGTTCTATATTGCGCAACAAGACGACTCCGTTAATGGGCGAGTAAATGACCGTTTTTGCCAGATCCGTCCGGTTGGCTTCAAGAGTGGCCAAGGCACCGGAAACTCCCGCCTCCGCACCGGCCTCATTTGCCCGCGCACGCTGGAGCGATGCCTCCGCCGCATCCATTTCGTGACGGGACGGAACCTTACCGCCGCTCATTTCCCGGACACTTTTTAAACGTGCCAGCTCATTTTCCGCTTCCCTGACGCTGGCTTTGGCCTCCAGGATCTTTGCCCGGGCCGATTCCAAGGCGGCTTTTGATTGCAGAACCTCCGCTTCGAGCTTATCCGTATCCAGTTTCGCAAGGACCTGGCCGATCTTTACCCGGTCATTATAGTCCACCTCGACCTTTCGGATGATTCCGGAAAGTTCGCTGCCCACATCCACCTGGTTGGTCGGCTGCAGGTTGCCGGTGGCGGTTACGGTAACCGTAAGATTGCCGCGCTGAACCTGCTCGGTTTTGTATCGGGGCAGATTCGTCGTGCCGGATGTCTTCCACAGGATCACGACCGCCATCGGCACAAGGGTCAGGGCCGTTGCAGTCAACCAACGTTTCCGGTATTTACCGCGTCCTGAAGGATTATCGATGCCCAGGGTCCCGGAAATATCGGGTTGCGACTCCGTCTTCGATTTCATCGCTTTTCTCCGCAGTCCAATTCTGTTTTTAATCAGGCACCAGGGCTGTCCAACCGCCTCCAAGAGCCTTGTAAAGACCGATCAGGTTTAACGTGACCTTGCCCTCGCTCACCGCCAGCTGGTCCTGGAAAGACAACAAGGATCGCTGAGCATCCAGCATGACCTGAAAATCGATCATTCCTGAAGCATATTGATCGCTCGAAAGGTCCGCCGCACGTTGCGCGGCCTGTGTCGCTTCCAGCAGCGATTTCCGACGTACCTGCTCGTCGGCGTATGCGATGAGTGTGTTTTCCACCTCCTCCAGTGCGGTAAGGATCGCGGTCTCGTATTGTATCAGAGCCTGTTCCTGAAGCGCGGTTTGTACCTCGATGTTTTGCCGGATGCGCCCGGCGTCGAAGACCGTCCACAGAATACTCGAAGCAATCGAGGATATAAGGGCCCGGTCACCGGACGAAAGCAGATTCCCGGGCGAAACAGCCGCCTCTAATCCGATCGACCCGATCAGGGAAAACTTTGGATACCGTTCGGCAGTGGCAACGCCGATCTCAGCCGTCCGGGCGGCAAGTCGTCGCTCGGCGCTTCGGATATCCGGCCGGCGTCGCAAAACATCGGCCGGGACCCCAACGGCCACTTCCAGGGGAGTAACCGGGATCGCTTTGCGGTCGGATAGTAGATCCTTCGTGAAACCGGGCGGCTGACCCAGCAGGACCGACAGGCGGTTTTTGGTCTGTTCAAGCCCGGTCCGAAGCGTGGGTATCTGAGAACGGGTTTGTTCGAGGTTGTACCTGGCCTGTTCCACATCCAGTTGAGTCGTCAGACCGGCCTCAAAACGCCACCGGCTGATATTGTATGTTTCGCGTTGCAAATCAAGATTTGTTTCCAGGATGGACAGCCGTGTCTGAAAGATACGTACTTCGACGTAATTCAGGGCGACCTCCGCAAGAAGACTGACCAGTACATCCCGGAGGTCTTCATTGCTCGCCTGCAGCTCGGCTTCGGATGCCTCCAGGTGCCTCCGTTTCCCGCCGAATACATCCAGCTCCCAAACGGCATCAAAGCCTGTTTTATAGAGGTTGGCCTCGTTGATGCCGTCGCTCGTTTTTATTCGGTTATAACCGGCGGAACCGGCGGCCTCGAGGGTCGGAAAAAGCTCGGCTTCGCTGACGCCCCGACGGGCGCGCGCTTCTCTCAGTCGCGCACGGGCTTCCTGAAGGTTCCGGTTGCCTTCAACCGCCTGATCGATCAGGCTTGACAGGACAGGATCGTTGAGCGTTGTCCACCAGCCCGCCAGCGTCTGCAAATCAATCCGGCCGGCGGTCAAACCGGCCTTTAATTCGGTATACCAAGCACCGGTTACCGGCGGCTCGGGTCGCACATAATCCGGCCCGACGGCGCATCCGGAAAAAAGGAGCATGGAAAGCGCCGCGGGGAGCGATACCAAGAGCCGTATTGTTTTTTTTTGGATTAAAAGGCGCATGAGTGACGGATGCTTCGACAATTTTTATGAAACTCCCTCGGAATACCCCGCCATTTATGGCGGGGATGAATGCGGTGCAGGGGTAAGGGGGATGCAATCCCCCTCCTTGCCTTTTTCAAGAAGCCCCGCCTTTTAAGGAGGGGAGTTTCACTCCGACCGAAAGTGCAAATGGTTTTCCCTTCCCTCCATCGGCCGGATGAAAACCCGCACGTAGTGCAAACCTGGCCGGCCAATGTATTGCCGGTTTGTCGATTTTTTTCTCCGTGCCGGGGTCACCCCGCCGATGGTTCGGCTGTGCGGCCGGTCCAAAGGTCTTCGCCGATTAAAAGACAGGACACGCACAGCTTCAAGCAAAATCTCCGAAGACCTTTTTAAAGGCCTCGTCTTTTTACGGACGATGAGCGGAAGTGCGCACATCACCTCGGAAAGGTTTTTTCATAAGATGCTGGGCCTCTTCCGGGCTAATCGTTCCATCTTCAATCCCTCTTTCGATCAGTTTTTTCATGATCGAATGCCGAAGCTCACGGTTTTCCATCTTTTCGAGTATATCTTTTTCCTGTTCCGCAGTGATGCTTCCGTTTTTTACGGATTGTTTGACCAGTTGGCCGAACTTGCCTCGCATTGCGTTGCGAAGGGCTGCCGGGTCTACCTTATATTCTTCCAGCGTCGCCCGAAGCCGTTTCTCTTTGAGCTGTTGTTGAATGACTTCGGAAGACTTGCCGGTAAGTTCGGAAAGCGTTTGAACCATCATGTTCTCATACTGATACCGGGTCAGGAGCATAAGCTCCGAATTACCCGGTCGATGGTGGAAGCGATCCCCCCGACATTGCCGGTCCCCCGGACCCTTCGCAAATGCCGTACCGGCGGAAGCAACACAGATTGCCAGTAGACAACCCGCAACGATCATAATCGACTTCTTCATAATTGGCCTCCTTGTAATAAAAAGATTGAATGGGATTCAAGTTCTTTTTTCCCTGAACTTGAAAAACAGAGTAGCGATCAAGTGTGGAGAAAATATGAAGAAACCATGTGAAGATCGTGGAGATGAACGAAACGTTTGAAATCAGAGTGAAATTATAATACACTTTTCGACAGGTAATTTCGAAGAGGAAATAATTGTGAAGATCGGGCTTTCATACAAACTGTTCGGTGTTTTTCTGCTGACATCCATTGCAATCGTTGCCATGACGATCGGCGTTTTACGCTTTTTCGTTTACCATCATTTCTCGGAATACATTAACAAGGTGGAAATGAAAAATCTTGAGACACTTACGGAGACGCTTAAGGTGGAATATCAGGAGCAGCAGGGATGGGAGCGATTACGATCGAACCGCCGGCTCTGGCGCAGGATTGTAAGGGCGAGCTTTCTTCCGAAAGATTTCGAATCATCCACGCCACTTTCGCCGGAAGATCGATCCGACGAACGAAGGATCAATGCCTATGACACTAATTCGCGGCACCGCGCCCCTCAAAGTGACTTTTTCGACCTCGGGTCCAGGCTTTTCCTTCTGGATGACCGGAAACGGCCGATTGCCGGGAAAATGCAGAGTCCGGATAATCAGGTTCTTGAGGAGATCCGGATTCAGGGCAGAACCGCGGGATGGTTGGGGCTCCAGAAAAGGCAGCCGATGAAGACTCCTATGGAAATTGCTTTTCTTCAGGCTCAATACGAATTTTTTTATCTGCTTGGAGCGGGGATCATTTTTATCACCATGGCGGTTTCTTTTCTGCTGTCCAGGCATCTTCTAAGACCCATTAAAAAGTTGGCGGACGGAACCCAGGCCCTGACCGCCCGTCAATTTAAGACGCGAATCGATGTTCATACCAAAGACGAACTGGGGCAGCTGGCTTCCGGTTTTAACATCATGGCACAGACCCTTGAAAGATACGAGCAGATGCAGAAACAATGGCTTTCGGATATCGCACACGAACTGAGAACCCCGTTGTCCATCCTTCAGGGTGAAATCGAGGCCATTCAGGATGGGGTTCGTGAGGTGAATCGCAAAATGTTTGATTCGTTGCACGCGGAGGTCCTGCATGTCACCAAGATCGTCAACGATCTGCATGAGTTATCCATGGCCGACAGCGGGGCCTTTCACCTGAAGAGGGAACCGATCAATCCCTTGCGGCTGCTGAGGAAAACCCTCGACCGCCTGCGAACCCGTTTTGCGCAAGCCCATATCAAGATTCAGGATGATCTGGGGTCTGAACAAGGCATTACCATGCTGGCCGATGCGGATCGCTTCGCGCAGTTGTATTCCAACGTTCTTGAAAACGCGTTGCGCTATGCCGATGCGCCGGGAATCCTGAGGCTTTGGCGGGAGCGGGTCGGAAATCTCCTGTATCTGAATTTTGAGGATTCCGGCCCCGGTGTCCCGGAAGAATCGCTGAAACGCCTGTTTGACCGACTGTACCGGGTTGATTACTCAAGAAGCCGAAGTAAAGGCGGCAGCGGATTAGGCCTTGCGATATGCAAAACGATCGTCGAAGCCCACGGCGGTCAAATTGCCGCCCTAAATGCGCCTTCCGGAGGGCTGAGAATTCAAATGGTTTTTCCTCTCACTTCGAGTTCGTATCCGTCCGAACCGAACCGGTCCGGGGTCTGTCGTGCGCAAGGAAAATTTTGAGCGAAAGCGGGTAAAGAGTTTTGAGTTAGAAGGGTTTGATTGACGGCAAAGACACAAGTTCCAAAATCAGTACAAAAAAATCCGGAAAGCATCCAGGTGTAATGACCCATCAAACGATTCTTATTGTCGAAGATGAAAAGAAAATCGCCGAGCTTCTCCGGGACTATCTGGAGAAAGTCGGCTACCGCGTATCCAGCCTGTACCGGGGGGATCAAGTCATTCCCTTCGTTAAGAAATCTTCACCCGCTCTGATTTTACTGGATATTATGTTGCCGGGGGCAGACGGCATGGCGGTATGCAGAGAGATCCGAAAATTTTCCGATATCCCGATTATCATGCTGACGGCACGGGTGGATGAAATCGACCGGTTGCTTGGCTTGGAACTGGGAGCCGACGATTATATATGCAAACCGTTCAGTCCCCGAGAGGTGGTTGCCCGGGTAAGGGCGGTGTTGAGACGCGTTCATGGGGAACCGGTAAAAAATCGTCTGGTTGCCGGGCCCATCCAAATGGATGAAAACACCCACCAAGTCATGATTCACAACGAGGGATTGGCACTGACACCCAGCGAGTTCGGCCTGTTGAAGGTCCTGATGGCGAAACCGAATCGAGTTTTTTCCCGAAACGAGTTGCTGAATCAGGTACAGGGATACGACTTTGAAGGATATGATCGGACTATCGACACCCATATAAAGAACCTGCGAAAGAAGATCGCGGAAAAACTTCCGGATGAGGAGATTATCTCCACGGTTTATGGGGTGGGCTATAAATTTAATATTTCTTCCGAATGACATCCGTACCCCCCTTGTTTTGCCGAGTTCAATCGATCCGCTTGAAACGGATTGAACATTTCCCCTGATGTTACCGTTCCTTTCCAAGTCTGCGGCCTAAACTCCTCCTCCCATTCTGTCCTCTTCCGTGGCTTCTCCTCATCTTGTATCCGCGCGGCTTGACATGTAAGTTGTATTCTTCATTTTCAGGTTTTTTCCTTCGGGGCCCTTATTCCATCCAGCGATATTTTTCCTTCAGACGTAAAGGGAAGAATCGAGGGAATCAAAAATCCGCCGGAAATATGAAGCCGCCCGCTGATTTCGTATTCCAAGTTCTCCCTATCCTGAAAGCTATGCAAGCCCTTGACGATATCGACTACCGATGAATACAGGACCATAGGTATTATTACGGTACTGAAGGGGGAGATTTTTAAATTGGTATCGGAAACTCCGGCTGCAAATTTTTTGCCATTGATTTTGAGTTTGCAGTCGACCCCTTTTATCTCAAAAGATGCATCATTGCTGTTTATAATTCTCAGTTCGATCTGGAAAACCGTTTCAAAAAGCGTCAGTTCCTGGACATGAATATCGACGATCGTTATTTGGGGCGATTCCAGTCGCATGCCGGGTGCCGCACAGCCTGCCGGGATAATCAGTGTTAGGGCAAGCAGGGCAAAAGTGCCACGAGCGCTTTTCAAATATGAGGTCATAAGGCGTTTTCCTTTTTTCGGATTTGAATGATGGAGGTTTCTTCCGATCGTGATCGGGTTTATTAAAAGAATCGGTTAGAAGGAATGACTTTTGGAAACGTGTTTAAAAGATACGGATCTTACAGATTAAGAATTATTTTTGCATAAAAAAAAGAAATCATCAACATCGACTCCAAAACTCCTATGGTAAAATCCATTGCGGAATCATCGAAAAGCCGGGAGATCGGAATGCCGGTCAAAAGGATTTTATCTGAAAAAACGCAATGAGACCATTTCATGGTTCGAGGAAATTTCAAGGCAACAGGTAACCGGAATCGGCGGGAATGGCGTCCGCGGGGAATCAAGTTTCCCGGTTTGAGGGGGCTGAAGGAAAGCAGAGTGCCAACGAGTGAGGTTTTAAAATGTACAAGACTCTGTTCAGAATTCATAAGAAGAGAATGCCGGAATGTGCTTTGTTGATGCACAGTTTATGTAAATCTGATATGATTATTTTGATTAAAAAGATTCCGAAAAATAATGACAAGGAGGCAACATATGGACATCGGTGCTCCGGAAGCGGCTGAAATTTTAATTAGAAATATCGATGCAAATACAAAGGCGATAATAGACTTGACCCGGGTTATAAAGATTTTAAAAGAAGAAATCCATCAGCTTAAAGAGAGAGTGGAAAAAATAGAAAAGAATTAATGCCTTACAAAAGTCTATTTTATGGTATGGTATGGTATTTTACCATAAAAGAGGTTTCCGATGTATTTTTCCTTGACGCAGGCGAGCCAAATCCTGGGATTTCGGGTTGAACGCTTAAGAGATTGGGTGAACCTCGGGTACATACGGCCGGATATCGAAGCTGCGGGCAGAGGATCCAAGAACCTGTTTACCAAATGGGATCTGTATCGAATCAAGTTGTTCGATTATCTGGTTAATCATGGGCTATCCAGAGAAGAAGCCTGCATGCGATGCGATGAATTCAACAAGTTTTTGAACATCGAAAAGAAAGCTCTCGATGAGATTAAAGAAGCCGGGCAAGCGAGTGCTTTAGTGGTCCATGGGGCGAAAACAGTTGTTGCGGACGCCGCTCGGAAAACATCGGAAAGGGTTTTTTCGTTACGTTTGAGATACTTAATGATATGTAAGAACAAGGGGATATACAATGGGAGCATTTTTAAACACAAAAGCGGAAATTCCGGGTATCTTAGGCTGGTCCCTGCCGGAAAAGGAAGAGAACATGACGATGTGGGGGAAACCTCCCGAAAATTGGACAGGAAACGGCGCAGCGTCACTGTTTCCGGGCGGATTTCTTTTTATTTTACCCCCGGACGCAGATTAAGAACTTCTTGCATTAAAACCGACCCTCCTTAACCAAGGTGCAAAAAGGCCGGTCTCCAGTCGGCGACCGGCCTTTTTGCACCTTGGAATCGACATTGATCCGTTGATGCAAATCAATCCGCCTGCCTCCGACGGGACAACCTTCTCCGTCGGTTGTCGTCCGGTAGCTATGGTTTGCCGCGATGCACTTTATTTTTTTAAGGATATGGTATGGTAATCGATAACTCCGTCATCTTCGGAATAAACCATAACACCGACTTTCATACCATCAAATCCTAAAACGGTAACCGTATGGACCAGAAAGCCCATGTAATTGATGGAGGTTTCGGATCTGACAAAGTGGCTGATTACCTTTTCAATGGGTTTTATCTCAAATCTACGGTCTTCGATCAGGGCAATTGCTATGTTCCCGATATATACACCATCGGTGGAAGTTTCTTTGATCCCCTGGGCTTGAATGACTTCTCCCGCAATCATCCCCTCCGCAAAAACCTGGAATGTTTCCGACAGAAAAACGGATATAAAAATAAAGATAAAAAGATTTATCTTGCGCACGATGGATCACCTGGGCTGTTTGTTGGGAATTAAAACAATATTCAACAGAAATAACTGGTTAAGAATCCGATTCATTTTTCAAATTTGCCGAAGATGCAGGATTTGCCTGCTTGCGACCTTTTCGGCGGATATTCAAATGCCCGGAGTCTTACTTCTCTGAGACGCCAAAAATCCGTGTTTGTCGTATTCGAAATGAGAGGAGAAGAAAAGGGTTTCTGATGAAACATAAATCGGCATTTTAGAAAAAAGCTTGAGGAGAATTTCGACAGGCAGATTGGACCTAAACTCGTACCAGGATAAAAGAGGGGAGGAAATTGGAGGGTGAAGTGTAGGTTTTATTTATTATTCATTCGTCTCGCCGATCAACTCGACTTCTAAGGCGTCAAGTCGCTCTTTTAGCAGGGAAACAACTTGTTTTAATTCATCATTCTTTTCATCGTTACCTTGAAACATTTCCCGGGCGTTTCCTATCTTATTAAAAAGATCCTCACACCATGACAATTCCGCTTCAAGGTGTTCTCGGTTCCGGCGTGTTGCGGTATCCGAAGTTGATTTTTTCTCATCAAACCGTTTCCTTATCGTTTCGATTTTTTGGGACAGTTCATATAGATCATCTTTAAATGGAATTAACTCTATTTTAAGTTTGAAAGGAAACAGTTCCTGGTCGCTGCCACTGGCGCATACGGAGGCCTCCGTATAAATTTCGTATGCTGCGGGAATATTTCTCCGGGAAAAGGTCATGGTGCGGTGGGCGACTTCAACATCCAGGCTTGAGGGAACTTCCGATTTGTTCATATCCGGGAAGGCAATCGCAAGATTTTTCGCAGCTTCGCTGTTTTTATCGACCGCTCCGGCAAGGATTTTTCCAAGTTCTCCCGCCAGGTTAATTAGATATCTTTCTAGAGTTTTACTGATTTTCCGGGTGGCTTCATCCTGTTTGTCGGGGCTGTTAAAAGGCATGGTCAGTTTTTTTCCTCTTCGATTTTTTGGGTATAGAATTTTTCGGGAATAAAATGTTCCTTGAGTACGCGTCCTACCAACGGTTCATATATCTCATATTTTGTTTCTCCTCCGAGCAAAGTGTCGATTTTGTCTTGAATGTTGGTTCTTTCCTTGGATTGAACCCAGTTTTCCCAGTCTTTGATAGACTCCCAGGTGCTGATGACCAGACACTCTCCCGGATCATGGATATTTCGAAGAGTCTCACCGGAAATATATCCCGGTTGAGTAGTAGCTGCGAGCCGCATTTGTATGATAAGGTTTATAAGTTCCTGTGCCTGAGACAGTTTGAACTTTCGTTTAATCATCACTTCGACAGCCATTTAGCCCTCCTGTTTTATCGATATGTATCCATAGACGATCCAGGAAAAATCAAATTAAGACCCCATCGATAGGCCTGACTTGTTTTAACAGGAAAAAAGAAAGGATCGTTTAAAAGCGATTATAGGGTCCTCCCGAGAAAGTGTCAATGATTCTATCCTGAAAATCTCAGATGGGCACCATTCACGTTATTCGGATGAGAAAAGATCCCTCCGCTGAAATCAGGAGGCAATCGAAACGGCAGGGGAGGTTGTTTGAAGTGGAATTAAATCTTTTATAATCGAAAGATACCGACCCTGAGGATGTTTAACGAATCCATGATAATTCAGTAGCATACCGTTTTCTTCAATTTCGTCCAAAAAAATATCCACCAGCTCGGGGCACAGGTAGGTACCGCTGATGTGCTCAAGGATGGAAACGGCTTTTTCATAGCTTTTTCTTTTTTGATACGGCCTGTCGGTGGTAATTGCATCGAAGCAGTCGGCAATACTGATGATTCTGGCACCGAAAGGAATCTCCTCAGCCTTGAGACCGCTGGGATACCCCGATCCATCGAAGTGTTCATGATGACAGAAAACGTAACCGAGAATGTCATTTGGAAAATTGAGGTTGGTCAGGATGGAAACTCCGATTGCAGGATGCCTGCGGATCTCCTCGATCATCCCCTCGGAAAGTCTGACATTTTTGTTGCTGAATATCTGATCGCTAAAGCCGATTTTTCCGATATCGTGTACCATCCCTCCGATACCGATATTTCGAATGTCGTTTTCAGGGAGATTCACTTTTCGGGCAAGTCGTTCCGAATAGATTGCCACCCGTTGAGCGTGACCTTCGGTATATCCGTCCTTTGCTGCCAAGGCATTTGCGATCAGGAATAGATTTTCGTCTTCGGAAGATAAATCATTCAGGAGGAATTGGCTGTTTTTCAACGATAAGCTCGATAATTCCCTTTTTTGAAAGCAAGGATCAGCAAAGTTAAAAGAAAATTGCATGAATGTTTTTTAGGCTGAAATGAGGATTCATTATTTTTAAAAACAGAATATAGGCAAATGCGATGTGCCTGTCAAGGAAAAATCGGCGGTTTAAAACGGTTGGAATTAGATGAATTCGGAGGACGGATCGGATTGACCGGACTTTCAGTTCAGTGCACGCATCCGCAGTCATTGTAGGCAGATGCGTTTGCGGGATTTTACCGTCTCTTGATGACCACAATGGTGACATCATCGGTAAATTCTTTGTTTTTCCCCTTATGAGCGTTTGCTTTTTCCATAATGGCATCGAGAATCTGTTCGGAATTTCTATCCTTTCTGATTTCTTCAATAAATTTATTTTGAGACTTGATTCGCTCAAACGGTTCGTTATTTTCATCAATCGATTCAATCAGCCCGTCTGTTTGCAGGATTAAGACATCGTTTTTTTTGAATGAAAAGCTTATCTCATCGATTTGAAATTCATTCTTTTCACGTACCCCCAGCGGATTGCCGATCAAGGAAATAAGGCTTGCCGAATTCTCCGCCGAATTGAAATAAATCGGGGGCACACCTCCGGCGGCGCTGAACGCTACCGAGGAGTTCTCTAAGTTACAAATTGCATACAAGATGGTCAGAAAAATGTTGTTTTCGTAAATGGTGAAGGCTTTTTCATTAATTTTTTTAAGAACCTCGGCTGGACGCATCGATGTTTTTTTATGTTCATCGAAAAGGGTTTTTATCTGAATGGTCGCCAGTCCCGGGGTAACGCCGTGACCGACCACGTCAATCACCATAATTCCAAGGTGTCGGTCATCAATTGGATCGACGATAAGAAAGTCTCCCGAAACCTGACTATAGGGTTTGAACAGGTAGGCGATATCAATCCGGTGATCCCTTTCGGCGACTTTTTTTTCATCCGGTAAAAGGGTTCGCTGAAAATCAGCGGCCATTGACAATTCTTCTCTCATGATTTTGTTTTGTTCTTCGATTTTTTTTTGTGCCTTATGGAGTTCATTCCTGAAGGCCGAGTCGATATATAAACCGCAATCAAAGTCTTTAAATGCCTCAATCATGGAGGCGGCCTGTTTTCGGTTCATTACGGAGCCATGTTGAGGCGCGATTTTTTCAATATCCCAGCGTTCAAATTTGGTCATGCTGAAGAGAAGCAATTCCTTTGACGGCATATATTCTTTGTGGAAAGCGGCGATATCCCGGAAATAATTGTCACCGGCAAGCAATTGCCAGTTGTCGGTCATTCCTCCGAATATGTCGCCGGAAAACAAGACCTTGTCTTTATTATAATAGGTTGCGATGGCCCCGGGCGCATGCAGGTAAGGAGTGTGAATAAAATGCAGTTCATTATCATTTCCCAGTCGCAGTTTTTCGTCCGGAAGCCGATTTGAATATTCAAATTTAAGGTCGCCTCCATAGTGTCGAATGAGGACGGAAGTTCTCTCGTGAGTCAGGATTCTGCAAATCCGGTTGCCGCTGGACCGTATTTGATCCATTAGAATCGAAATGTTTCCTGCCACGTCGGGATCTTGATGCTGCACGACAATATGTGAAATATTCTTTAATTCGACCAGTCGAGTCACCTTGCGGATGAAAGACTCCAGATACAGCACGGAACCGGGATCTATGATAATTCCCTTTTTATCGAGAAGGATCAAATATGAGTTGCATTGAAATCGGTCACGGGGATCATAGGTGCCCACCCAATAGACGTGGTCTGTAATTTGGACGGGTTTATCATAGTCCGGGGTTTTCATTCTCGGGCCTTATCAAATTTGTTCCACTGCCGGAAACCGGGTTCCGGAATGAGGTAATGGGATTATATCCGGCTCCCGGTGCCCGGATTCTTCCTTTTACGGTCGAAGATTACCTCGACTTGCAGCGTGGAAATTTAAAAATATTTCTTTGCTCCATCTCTTTATTGGTGTAATTAAAATCTTTTGTCTTCATTGAGACTGGGAAAATCAAGGTTTTTACAGGGGCTTACCACGGTTGACCGCTGTCGGACACCCTTTCGGACCAATGTAAATGGCTGCTGCTGAATGAACGGTATATGGTACCGGAGAGGTTCGGAACTTTTCTGAAAGTTCTTTTATCATATGATGAAAGGCATAAGAATTCAACGAATAAAAAGAAACCGTCTTGACTTCGGCCTTAAGATTGCCCGGATGAGATATTCCGGATACCGATAAGGGGATGTGAAAATGAAAAGAAAAGCTTGCTTATGGACGATCATTGTTTTTGCGATTCTGCAGACGATTCTTGTCGCTTGCAAGGACCGCGGCGCGGATGCGCGCAGGGAACTCAAAAACTATGGTATTGAATACAGCTGCAAGGCTTTTCTGGAAGCGATCCGTTTCGGGCAAACGAAGGTCGTGAAGTTGTTTTTGAATGCCGGCATGAGTCCAAATACCAAGCAACCTGAAAGAGGCATAACCGCGCTCATGTTTGCCGTAATGAGCGGGAGCCCAGAGGTTATCAAGATACTACTGGATGCCGGCGCCAGGGTCAACGCTCAGAGCGAGTGGGGCGATTCGGCTCTGATGTATGCGGCCGTAAGCCCACGGAAGGATTTTGTGAGCATATTGATCGGGTATGGGGCGGATATTAACGCAAAAAACGGTGATGGCGAAACCGCGTTGATGAAGGCTGCCAGATACGGTAACCTGCAAACCGTCGAATTGCTCCTCAAGCACGGGGCCGACCCCGGCATGCAGGATTCGGGCGGATTTACGGCCCTGTCAAGGGCGAAAAACAACAATTATACGGAAATCGTCAGGGCTCTGGAGAGCGTTGACATCCTCCGATAGAGCCGGTCGCCAGTGTCACCGCGAAACATGCATTCGATTTTGCCGGTTCTTTAATGTCGGAAGCTTCTCTGCCCGGTATAAACCATCGAAACCCCTGCTTCATTGCATGCTTCAATCGACTGATAGTCATTGATGGAGCCACCCGGCTGAATCACTGCTGTGATGCCTTCCTTAATTCCGACGTCGACTCCGTCCCTGAAAGGAAAAAATGCGTCACTGATCATCACCGCACCGATTAATCCCCCTTTTTCGAGGCGTGCCCGGCTATCGATCTCCTCCTTTTTGTTAAGATCTTTCATCTCGTTATATGGGATCCCGTATTTTTCAAAGCAATAACGGTCTGCAAGCTTACGGTAGGCTTTGTCCCTGGCAATTTCCGCGACACCGACCCGGTCCTGTTCCCCTGTTCCGATTCCGACGGTTACACCGTTTTTTATATAAATCACCGAGTTGGAGGTAATACCGGACTCCACAAGCCATCCGAAAATCATATCATCGTATTCCCGGGGAGTAGGCTCTCGTTCGATACGATATTTTTCCCCTTTGTACTCACATTCGGCAAGCCACAGATCTTCCTTTGAACGGCTGGTAGGGACAAAGGACCATTGGGCGATGATCCCCCCGTCGATCAGGCTTTTAAAATCGATAAAATGTTTTCCCACAAAGCTATGGAGGCGGTTGATATTGCCGATCCGAATCACCCGGAGATTCTTTTTCTTTGAAAAAATATCCATTACCCCGTCTTCGAAATCCGGGCCGACCACGACTTCGGCGTATTGTTCATAAATGGCTTCCGCCGTCGATTTGTCGATGGTACGATTCACCGCGATGCACCCTCCAAAGGCCGCCACCCGGTCCGCCATATAGGCTTTCAAGTATGCATCCGTCAACGAGTCGGATCTGGCGACGCCGCAAGGATTGTTATGTTTGACAATAACGACGGTCGGTTTTTCCGAAAAGTATCGGAGGATGTTCAAGGCATTGTCTGCATCGGTAAGATTTATTTTTCCGGGATGCTTGCCGGACTGAAGCAACTCGATGTCTGAGGCCAGATACTGCCCCGCCTTTATCGTTTCCGTTTCCCCCAAAACCAGATTTCCGTTTACCATACGGTACAGAGCGGCTTCCTGGCCCGGATTTTCTCCATATCTCAATCCCTTTCGAACATCACCGATTGTCCATGTCACCTTTTCATAGAATAGCGTCTGTCTTTTATCCTCGGCGATAAAGCTGATTTCCATAAAAGGCGGAAAGTGGTCCTCCATGATTGTTCGGTACATTTTTTTCAGATCTTCGGCCATGTATAACTCCTTATGTCTCTTTTCCAACCGCAATGGAAGTATTTTACGGGGAGGAATCCATCAAAGGGCGGATTCCGATTCCTTCGAAAAAACGATTTGGGTTTAATTTTTCCAACAGCAAATCGGGAAGAGATTATTATAAGTTGTAACAAATCGTTGCATCTTCGATGGATTTTGAGTTCAAATAGTCGGCAATTGAACGGTCGTAAACGGCGGTATGTTCAAAAGCTTTTTTTGCCAGCCGGAAGCGAAATTCCAACGACAGGAAACCATCGTTTTTTTCCATCGTCGATATAACCATTTCGTAGTCGGAAGGATCGACGACCGGAGCGACCCTCAGAAAATTTTTCGCTGAAGCTCGGATCATGCAGGGGCCGCCGATATCGATATTCCCCCGGGCCTGTTCAACGGTAACCCCTGGTTTTGAAATCGTTTCCCTGAAAGGGTACAGGTTGACGACCACCATGTCGATCGCAACCGACCCCGTCCGTTCCAGATCCTTTTTGTGAGAATCGTTGTATGTTTCGGTGAGAAGTCCGAGATAAATCTTAAAATCCAGTGTCTTTACGAGTCCGCCCTGTGTCTCGGGCTGTCCTGTGTAATCCGAGACTTGCGTAAGGGAGGATTCACCGGATCGGCCGAGGATTTCTTTCAGTATGCGGTAGGTGCCCCCGGTGGAAAAAATTTTTATGCCCGGATGGATACGGTGCAACGCGGGTATAAAACTTTCAAGTCCGCTTTTATCCGATACGCTTACCAGAACATGATTGATTTTAACCAGATCATCAATTTTTTCAACCCTATTAATACCCATAACGGTTACCTTTTCCCCTCGTACTCTTCCAAAAAGCGTTCAAAGAATTTTTTCATAAAATCATGGCGTTCATCCGCCAGCCTTTTACCCTCTGTCGTTAAGATCCGGTCCTTGATTTTGCGAAGCTTCACCCGGTACTCTCTAAAACCGGTGTCATCACGTGAATACGGTGCCGCTTCTTCTATATTGATCTCCGGATTATGAAGACGGGCACCTACCTCACCGGCGAAGAGAAATGCGCGGGCCACCCCAACCGCTCCAATAGAATCAATCTTGTCGGCGTCAAACAGCACTTTCGCCTCCGGTGTCACCGGCCCTGCGTTTCCCCTGAATCGATGCGCTTGGATGCAGTGAAGAATATTTTTCTTTTGCCCTTCCGTTAATGGCAGTTTCCGGATGATCGGCCAGGCCATACGGGCGCCCTTTTTCGCATGGCACACGACGCCATCCGATGCATCCTGATAGCATCTTCCAATATCATGCAGATAGGCTGCGATGAGGAGCACTTCCATATCCACACCCTCC
>JAHDSC010000092.1 GCA_018432925.1 Desulfobacterales bacterium
GGTCCGATCGCGCCCGGATCGGTTCTTCACTCCGTAACGGTGGATTGCTCCGCCGGTATCCAGAGCGTTTCGCCGTCGAACTGAATCCGGCGTACCACTTCGTAGTCAATGCGGTCCAGCAGCGCAAAAACTTCGGCCATGTTAAAAACAACAATTTTGCTCAACGGCTGGATCATATCCAGATCGACATCCAGCTCGTGTTCGTGGATGTTGTATATATAGACCATGTTTTCGGAAAATTTCAGAATCTTTCCGATGCCGGAGCTTCGGCCATGCCGGTCCGGTTCATCGGAAGACGGTGAAAGCCGAACCCCTTTCCGGTCGAAATAATCTTTCAAAAACCGGAAATGGATATTCCAGATATTGTCTCCCGGTTGAACGATGTATATTCCATACGCCTCGGTCTTTTCCACCAGGTCCGCCGAACCGGTTTCCGGCCGGATATCTTTCTCTATGATATCGCCTTTTTTCAGGCGTATCTTTTCCAGAATCTCCCGCATGGAAACCGTCGAATCGCCGATTTTAAGGGATTCATCGCCTTTCATTATCAGGTCGATGCCATCGTTTACGCCGTATGCTTCCTTGCGCTCCCGCATCAGTGCCCGGACCCCGGCATCCTTTTCCATCCGGTCATAATCGATGACCGGCTCGGGTTGAACCGTTTCAGCAGTTGTTTGGGAGACCGTTTCGCTTACAGGCGCTTTATCATGCCCGAACCAAAACATCCAGCCCGCGGCGAGGATGATCCCCGCAAACAGCAACGCAACGATGACTCCAGAAGACTTTCCGGATCGTTCGGTTTTTCTGGGAGGCATTTTTTCCCTCCGAATATCGGTTTGAGGTACCCTTGATACAGGAATCAAAAAATCATGTCAACCAGACCTTTTCTATTTTTCAGTAATGATCCGGCTTTCCCCCGGTATCATGGCACCGTCGCCCTCGATCTTAATGCGAAGGCCTCGCCTTTCCTCCAGATCAAGAAGTTCCCGCCGTTTTCGATTTAATAGATAATCAGCCACTTGCACCGGAACAATTCCCTTGACGGCCGTAACTTCCTCTTGAAGGGTTTCCAGTCGAAGTTTTCGCAGAAAACCGAGGGCCAGGGTTTCAGTGGATGGCGTCACTCCCTTTCCCTTGCAATAACCGCACATTTCAAAGCTTCCGTATTCAATCGAGGGGCGGATCCGCTGCCTCGACATTTCCATCAGCCCGAACCTGGAAATATTCCCCACCTTTGTTCGAGCCTTATCCGCCTTCAGATGCGTTTTCATTGCTTTTTCTATTTCCGACTTGTGTTTCGGATTTTTCATGTCGATGAGGTCCAAAACGATCAGGCCGCCGAGGTCCCTTAAACGCAGCTGGCGGGCAATCTCCTCCACCGCTTCCAGGTTGGTCATATATGCGGTCTCTTCAACGGATTTCTTGTGAGTCGCTTTACCCGAATTCACATCGATGGCGACCAGGGCTTCCGTCGGCGCGATCACGATGGAACCGCCGGATTTCAACTGCACCCGGCTCTCGAATATGGAAGCAATCTGGTCTTCCAGATGATGTTTGGTAAATATCGGTTTTACCCCTTTGTATAGCTTGACGATTTTGGCATGCTTGGGAGATATGATGTTGACGAAGTCTCTTACCTCGTTATAAACCGCCTCATCGTCTATAAGAATTTCATTGACCTCTTCCGTAAAATAGTCCCGTATCGACCGGACCGAAAGGCTTCTATCCTTGTAAAGAAGCACCGGCGCTTTTTCTTTAATTCCCTGGTTCTTGATATTTTTCCAAAGCCGTAAAAGATACCGCAAATCCTTCGACAGGATCGTTTTGGTACAATCGGCACCGGCGGTGCGAACAATCATTCCGAACTCTTCCGGAATTTGCAGTTTTCCAACAATTTCTTTCAGCCGCTTCCGGTTCTCTTCATCTTCGACTTTTCGAGAAATGCCCACGTTTTTGCTTCCGGGCATCAGAACCACGAATCTGCCCGGCAGTGAAATATAGGTGGTCAGCATCGCTCCTTTCTTATCGATCGGATCCTTTGTAACCTGCACAAGAAGCTCCTGCCCGCGCTTGATGATATTTTCGATGGAACGATCCCCGGAAGGGGTGTCCTGGAAATAGTCACTGTGAATTTCCTGCTTCTGTAAAAAACCATGGCGTCCGGCTCCATATTCGACAAAGGCGGCCTGCAGGCTCGGCTCGACGCGGGAGACGATTCCTTTGTAAATATTGCCGCGTGTGATTTCCCTTGCCGAGCTTTCAATGTGAAATGCATCCAGCTTGCTGCTTCTCACGGTCGCAATCCTGCATTCCTCGGAATCAACCGCATTGATCAGGATTTTAATGCTCATAAATAATGTATCCTCTTGTTGGTATTTTTCCCCGAAAACAAAAATTACAAATAACAATGATGCGGACGGAAGTCGGGTCTTGTTGCTTTTAAAGGGGATTGATTTTTTGAAATATGAAATTGTTACCCACAAGTCAAATGATTTCTGCTGTTTGCCTCCCTTCATCCGGATTCCTCTACGCCGGATGGAATACGGAGGGAATGGATCCGGAATATTCGGCCGCGCTTCGAATCCATCGAGCCTTTCCCGTCGTCCCGGCACTGCGCATGAGCGCAGCCGTCAGGGAATCCGCGGGACATGTTCCGGACATGTAAGGTCAAGCTTGCTATTTGTGTCATAGTGTGGCATGAGAAAACACGGTTTGGCGAGAATTTTCGCATCGCATCCCTGCCGGCCCGGATTCGAATCTCATCGTTTGGCCCGCCGGAGGTTTTTGGGCGCTGAGCGAGTGATTCCGGTTGGAAATGATTTCTATGCCTGGAGGTTGAAAGACAGATAATGGGTGGAAAATACGATCCAAAGGCCATTGAATCAAAATGGCAACTTTTTTGGGAAAAGACCGATCTGTTTGGGGTCGCACAAGAACCCGACAGAAAAAAATACTACCTTCTTGAAATGTTCCCCTACCCTTCCGGAAAAATACACATGGGACATGTGAGAAATTATACGATCGGCGATGTGGTGGCGAGGTACAAAAGAATGCAGGGGTTCAACGTCCTTCATCCCATGGGCTGGGATGCGTTCGGGATGCCGGCGGAAAACGCCGCAATCGCAAACAAGACCCATCCGGCAAAATGGACCTACGATAATATCGATGCCATGCGCACGCAGCTGAAACGCATGGGATTCAGCTACGACTGGAACAGGGAAATCGCCACCTGCAAACCGGAATACTACCGGTGGGAACAGTGGCTTTTTTTAAAAATGTTTGAAAAGGGAATGGTATACAGAAAAGAATCCCTCGTAAACTGGTGTGAAACCTGTCAGACGGTTCTTGCCAATGAACAGGTGGAAGCGGGGATGTGCTGGAGATGCGGCAAACCGGTCCGTCAGAAAAATCTCTGGCAATGGTTTTTCCGTATCACCGACTACGCGGACGACCTCCTTGCCTATTGTGACAAACTTCCCGGCTGGCCTGAAAAGGTCATCACCATGCAGAAAAACTGGATCGGAAAAAGCCTGGGAGCGGAAATCAGATTCCCCGTGGAAAACAGCGGGGATCACATTGCGGTCTTCACGACCCGCCAGGACACGGTTTTCGGAGCCACCTTCATGTGCCTTGCTCCCGAACATCCGATGGTACGTGAGCTTTCCAAAGGAACCGCACAGGAAGAAAAGGTCTCGGCGTTTATCGAACGAATGGCCACGCAGGACCGATCCGTCCGGACTCTGGAAACCTATGAAAAAGAAGGGGTTTTTATCGGAGCCTATTGCATCAACCCCCTGAACAACCGCCGCATGCCGATTTTCACGGCCAATTTCGCCCTCATGGAATACGGTACCGGCGCGGTGATGTCCGTACCGGCGCATGACCAGCGCGATTTGGATTTTGCCCGAAAGTACGGGCTGGAAATCGTAGTGGTCGTGGCCCCGCCCGACCGGGATCTGGAGTCCGCGACACTCCGCGAGGCATACGCCGATGAAGGAAAAATGATTAATTCCGGGAAATTCAACGGAATGGACAGTAAAAAAGCCCGCGATGAAATCGCTTCCTATCTTGAAGAAAAGGGAATCGGCAGAAAAACCGTCAACTTCCGCCTGAGGGACTGGGGCATTTCAAGGCAGCGTTACTGGGGCGCGCCGATACCGATGATTCACTGCAAAACATGCGGGATTGTCCCGGTCCCGGAAAAAGACCTGCCCATCATCCTCCCGGAAAATGTCGAACTCCCGGAAGCGGGGGGATCCCCTCTTCATCAGATGGATTATTTTTCAAAAACCAGATGTCCGGCATGCGGCAGTTCCGACGCCCGGAGAGAAACCGATACGATGGACACGTTTGTGGAATCCTCCTGGTATTTTGAGCGGTACTGCAGTCCGGATTATAACACCGGTATGTTCGACACCGGCGCGGTTGACTACTGGATGCCGGTGGATCAATATATCGGAGGGGTTGAGCACGCGATTTTGCATCTTCTCTATTCCCGCTATTATACACGCGTTCTGAACGATCTCGGGCTGGTGAAATACAAGGAACCTTTTACCCGCCTCCTGACCCAGGGAATGGTCTGCAAAGAAACCATCCACTGCCCGGAGCATGGCTTTCTTTTCCCCGGGGAGGCGGAAGACCGGGAAACAAAAAAATTCTGCAGGAAATGCGGCACCGAAGTTGCTTTAGGCCGGGTGGAGAAGATGTCGAAGTCCAAAAAGAATGTGATCGATCCCGATATCCTCCTTAAAAAATACGGCGCGGATACCACCCGTCTTTTCTGCCTGTTCGCCTCGCCTCCCGAAAGGGATCTCGAATGGAGCGAACAGGGTGTCGAAGGCGCTTTTCGCTTTCTGAACCGCGTCTGGCGACTTGGGGAGACCTGGTTGGACTCGATAAGAAGCGTTGCGCCTTTTGACGGCAATCCGGACGATCTGAATGGTGAGCCGCGGGTCCTGTATAAAAAAACCCATCAGACCATTAAAAAAGTGACAACGGATATCGAAGAACGGTTCCATTTCAATACCGCCATCAGCGCGATCATGGAACTTGTAAATGCCATGTATGGAATCGAAACGGAAACGAAAGCGCCCGATACGGCCGGAGTAATGAGATTTGCAATTGAATCGGCGGCGCTTCTGTTATCTCCGATGGTGCCCCATTTTGCCGAAGAAATCTGGGAAGCTCTGGGCCGGAAACCGAGCATTCTGAAGGCGCCATGGCCTTCTTACAGGAAAGACGCGCTTCTTAAAGAGGACCGGATGGTCGTGGTGCAGGTCAACGGCAAACTGAGAAGCAAGTTTATCGTGGACGCCGACACCGAAGACGACACCATCCGGGAACTGGCGCTTGCCGATGAGCGGATCCGGAAGTTTATCGAGGACAAACCCGTTAAAAAAATAATTGTCGTAAAGAAAAAGCTGGTTAACATCGTGGTGTAGGATGGAAGTGGAGAACCTTCCATCGGGTTCACGATCGAGGCGCTTCGAGTGGTTCAACCGAAAGAATACGTTTGTTATTTTGAGGATTGAAAATCTCGATGCACCGATCGGCCCGGGGACAGGTGTTGAAAGCACTTCTCCGGAAAATGACCGCGTGGATTGGAAGCCGGAGTGTTATATAGAAGAGTACCGATCTCGATCATTGTTTTTTCCTGGTTGCTGACCGCCGCATGCGGTTATCAATTCGCGGGGCGGGGTGATTTTCCGTCCGATATTACCAGCATCGCGGTTGTAATGTTTGAAAACCGAACCTCCGAAACCGGAATCGAACAGACCCTGACGAATGATATCGCCTATGAAATCACCCGGAGCAGCAACCTGGCCTTGATGCGCGGGGACCGTGCGGACGCGGTTCTTTCCGGAGTCGTTGAATCCCTGGGAGTCGAAACCATCTCTTACCGGCGGGTTCACAGCGCCGTCGAAAGACGGGTCAGGCTCACCATTTCGCTGAAGCTGACGAACCCGGAAGGCAAAGTGATCTGGTCGGCAAGACGGATTTCAGCAAATCAGGCGTACAATGCCTCATCGGACAAGATCCGGACGGAACAGAATCGGAAAAATGCGATTTCATCACTTTCCCGAAGACTCGCGGAAACTGTTTATGATCGTTTGACGGGTGAATTTTGACAGGGTTCCGGGATTCCCCGCAACCCTGTCCGCGATTGTTTTTGATGCGATTTGATTTACCCGGAAATCGTGTTTGCCAATCTGGACAGACGGGATATTTTTCGGGCAGCGGTTCTTTTGGGGATCACACCCTTTTTTGCAGCTTTGTCAATTACGGATTTTGCGTCGTTCAGTTTCGCCGGAACCGCTTCGCCTTGATTTTCACTAACCGCGAGCCTAACATCTTTTACGACGTTTTTAAGCTTGGTTTTCACCGACCGGTTCCGGATATGTTTTTCAGCGTTCTGCCGGGCGCGTTTTAATGCGGATTTATGATTCGCCAACCTTACCGACTCCTTTCAATTGAGTAAGACCTGTGCATAACGCTTCTTTTCGCGCAATTTCCACGTCCGGCTCCAATTTGAATCATCGGAACACGAACCGTTTCCCGGGGAAAAAAATTATCGCCTTCCTTGCGCTTGAACAAAATTGAGCATTTTTCAAAGGTCTTCAAGTTTAAGCGGCCCTTGGAAAAGCCGCCTTTTGCCGATCGCTTGACAGGGCACTTCTTGCCAATTCTTTTATGATATAAAATTTGGTATTCATACCGGTTTGATGGAAATCTGTCAAGCTCTTTTAACAGGGTGTTGAAAAACTGCGCCTGAGGCCGCCATTCAGCGTTGCGGGGCTCTCGCCAATGCTCACATATGCTTGAATATGCTGCGCTTGTCGTATCGCCGCGCGCCTTGCCTGACGGCCTGATTCTTGTTTTTCAA
>JAHDSC010000162.1 GCA_018432925.1 Desulfobacterales bacterium
ACCGGGCTTGTCGGTCATTCCGAGTTTCGAAAAAGAGGCATCGGGGGGAGTCTGGTCCGGAGGGGGGAGTAGTGGGCCCGGGAGCGGCAACGATCCGGCATCTGGCTGGTTACCCACCGGATGGCCCGCTGGTACCGGCAATCCTTCGCTTTTGAGGCGGTGGGCCGAATTCGGGTGAAGGATGTGGAAAAAACAGTCATGGCCAGAAATCTGTTTTCGGGCCGGATGAAAAACCGCTCCGATTTTTTCGCCCGGAGAGAAACGGTGGAAGGCGGCATCCATTGATCGAAGTTTTTTGTTACACACCTATTCCCTTCGTTCACTCAAGACGCAAAGAGACCCGAAAGAAACACCTCAATATCTATCGATCTTGATTACGAATCCGAAGGTTTTCGCAACGCATGATTCAGTAAACGATCCGTAGCCGGTCCATCAGCGCAGGCCGATCAGTCCACGTTTTCCGAGCTCACGTAAAAACCGGGTTACGGACACCTCCGATTCCTTCGGATACAACCGATATTTTTCGGCGAAGGCTTGAATGATCTGAGATGCCGTGCGCCTGCCGTCCATCAGATCCCAAACCGTGGTTCCCAGGATATCCAGCTGCAGTTTTTTCAGCCGGGACGAATCCTGAGGAATACCCAATCGTTTTGCCAGACCGGCGATCCAGGGACGAGACGTTACCGGATAAGACAGGAGGATTTCTCCGGTCTCCAGGCGTTCCTCCGCGACATGCATGTTTTTCACCGGTGTGCATTGAAGCGCTTCCGTCCGGGATATTCGAGTTTCCTTGCGATGGATTTTAAACAGATTCATATTCGGCGCAGATTTTTTCAAAAATACAGGGATCAAACGGCTTTTTCCCTTCCGCTTGGATCCCCAGGATTCGGTTTTTTTCTTCCAGGTGCCATATTCGAAATCGGTGAAAAACCGATTTGGCTTTCATGGGATTCCACCACCCCCTCCGGGAAGCCGGGGATGGGGATTCGTCCCATTCGATTGCTTTTGGGCCGGTCGGGATTGCATCCCGAGGTTCTCCCGGGGGGAGCCGGACCATCGTTTCGGCAAACCGGATGAGGTCCCGGTGAGAGAGAAAAACCGATGCCGGCCCCCACCGATACAGGGTGATTTTTTGACCTTTGGCAGAAAATATCAGTTCGAATTTTCCGGGTTCGAAGCGGTAACTTACCAGTCGGAACTTTTCCGGAATTGCCGCGCGGATGTCAAAAATACACCAGAGAACCGGTTCGTTCCGGCAAGGATCCCGGAAAGAGGCTAAAAGCCGTTGCGCTGTTTTTCCCACGGTCCGGAAATCTTTATGGTAGAACTGGATCAGGGAGGCATTGCGACAGGATGGACAATAGGAAATCACCCCGCTGCCTGCAATGGTTTCTCCGGCCCAGGAAAATCCGAAAACCTGATACGCACTCAAAGCTTCTTTCCATGCGGGGGGAAGGGGGGTTGCCGTGACGGATGTTCCAAGCCGCTTTTTTTGCAGGCGGGCCAGCCGACGCAGCTGGGTTCGATGCGAAAAATGTCCCCGGACCGGTCCCCATTTGATTTCCAGAACCGGGCCGGTCTCATTTTCAAGCATCAGGTATCGGATCCCGATCCTTCCGATCTCCCAGTCAAGGGGGGCCTGGAAACGGATTCCATTCCATGCGACATCTTTCCAGCCAATCGAATCTGGTTTTTTCATCGGATCTCTATGATAAAAGGCTATCGAGGGATCAATGTTTCCCAATCCACCGGGGACCGGCCCCGGGGTTCAGGGCGGGCCGGGTATTCCTCTTCCGGTTCGGGGTGCTTTTTTTCAAAACATAGACGCTCTTCGTCGATCCGGCTCCAATTGGTAAGTTTTACCACGTTGCCTCTCTTCTCTTCCTCGTCCTTGGTGTTATGATACAGGATGAGGCTGATCGAATGGTTTTCACTGTCGGTAAATGACCATTTCCAGGCGATCACCACATTAAAGGGATCTCCCCGCCATTCGGAAGGTTTTCCGAAGCGCCTGTTGAACTCTTTCAGGAGGGTATCGAAAAAGCGTTTGCTGGAATCGGCGTATTTTAGCTTGATCCGGACGATTCTCCCGGGAATCGAACAGGTTCCGTACCAGACCACGCCGTATTGAAAACCCTCCGTCGCCCGGGTCTCCGTTTCCCTGAGATATTCCATGTGGCGAATCGGCAAATCCGAATGGGGCCGAATTTTTTCCCTGTAGTCGGAGATATTTTTACCCAGGGCGAATCCGCCGACCTGGTGTGGCGCCTGTGCAAGGCAGATGCAGGGAATAACGATCCAGCCGATCGTGATAAGGAAAAATCCCATGATTTTCATAACGCTCTCCTTTTCGTGCCAATAAGAAAATCCGGGCATCGAACATGCTAATATGCCAGCCGCCCCAGAGACTTGAGAATGAGCGTGAAACCCATTGCAAACATACCGGTCAGACCCATCCCGCAGGAGAAGCCGGCCAGAAGAACCGGGGCATACTGGCGCCACATGGTGCCGTAACGTTTCAAAAAGAAAAAACGTCCCAGGAACGCCCCCACGACTTCCAGAATAAGCCCGTGCGGGGTGCTCTGACCCAGGCCTCGAACCACGCCGTAAATCAACAGGATCGGCAGACCCAGGAGGTTCAGCAGTGCATAGGCCAGCAGGCCGAAACCAAGCCCGGAAAAAACATAGCCCGCATTCAATGCCTGAAAAAACAGAGAATCCCCCTCCAGAGTGGAAGTCTGCATCAACAGGGTGTTCAGCGCCTGAAGATGCCAGAGTTCCTGGGCGTAATGGTAACTGCTGGAGGGAATGGGCGCCAAACGCCAAATGAACTGCGAAAAAAGGAGGCTGGCCACCATGACCACCGGAAAAACCACGATTTCCGCCTTAATGATTCCCCGTATGCTGGTGCCGGTGAGTTCGATCTGGCGAAAGTGGACCGTCGCCTCCCCATAATTATGTATCGGAATCGGCGCGTACCAGATTTCGATACCCTGATAGCCGAAGAACTTCGCACCGGCGATAAAGCTGGCCTCCCGGACCAGTGGAAGGCTGACGAATTGCCCGGCGATTCCTTCCATGCGTGCCGTGATGTAGGATACGAGCGGTGTATAGACAAAACCATATCCAAGGAAGAAAATCCAGGGAAAATTAGGAACCAGCCGGACGCAGAGCGCAATATAGGCAAGCGTGGAGAACACGTAAATGCCGATTGAAATCCAGAAATTGAAATCCCCCCGGCCCGGTGGTGGTTTCAACAGATCCTTAAAATTTCTTCTTTGGCCTGAACCGCTCTGTCCCAGGGAGCGTAACACGGACCAGATGCCGACCGCGGCGATCGCGAGCCCCAGGCCGATACCGAAACTCATGTAGAAATCAAAATTGTTCGCGAAGACCGTATCGACGGTTTCCATTCCCTTATGCCAGCGCGTGAGGATGCCGTGATGGTACAGGAACGGATTTGCCGCGATCGTGATCACGAGCCCGATGAGTCCGCCCATCACCGCCCAGAACGGCAGGACCATTCCGACAAACAGAAGCCCCAGGTCCAGCTGAATTCCGGTAGCCACCGCGGGTAAAATTTCCTCGGTGTGCCGCGTCAGGTCGACCCAGGGTATCGGAATCAGACGGATCGGTTCGGTGAAAATAAGATCGGATACGGTGGGCAAGAGGACATAAATCCCGCCGAAAACCAGTCCGATGATTCCGCCGATGGAAAAAATACGCCATTTCCAGCTCTTCTGCTTTTCCTCGGTGGACTCGGCCAGCGCCATGGTTCCCAAGGCTCCGACCGGTGCCATGGGAAAGGGGAGTTTTTCAACATCCGAGGTGATCCGGAACAGCCCGTATCCCAGCCCAAACTGGTCGATTCGCTGGATAATCTGGGATCCGACCAGCAATAAAATGGGTATCAGCCAATCCCGGTGAAAAAAGGTCCGTTCCACGAGGGAGTCGGACTCCGGGGAGGGTGCCACCCAGGTGGGTATGAATTCGGTCAACCCCAGCATTTTGGCCGCATCGGACTGGACCAGATACTGATTCCACAAAAGACCCTGAAACGGCGATGCCAGAGCCGCTCCCGCCATATAATAAAGGAGGAAAATCTCCTGCTGCTTCAGTTCCGTGTAGGATCGCTTCGCGATTTCCGCAAAGAGTATGATCGTCACCCATCTTGCCGCGGGACCGATCCCGGTGCCGATAACCAACTGAAGATACATGCTGCCGGGCATCATCAGAAAACCGATAAAGACCGCCCCTACAATGGTTTTCCAGTCAAATCCTTCCTCGAAATGATCCGGGGTCTTTAAAAGGTCTCTGTATTCCTGTAATTCCTTGTCTTCGTACATGAATCCGTTCCGTCACCCGTTGGGTATCGAGGCCTTTGTTTTCGATGGTTTCAACCCGGTTGTTTTGCGGCCGGATCCGTCGCCTCTATGATTTTTTCCGGAGATGCGCGCTGCTGTCAGGTGGGAAGCACCTGATAGCTCGCGTAGCCGAACAGTCCGATCAGTGCCCAGAGGCCGCCCATCAGGAAATCTCCGATGATTAATCCGACAAAAAAATAGCGAAGTTTTTTAAATAAGACCACTCCGCCGTATCGCATGCATACGGCGTTGAACAGCCATCCCAAAAAGAAACTGAACCACAGGATCCACATCGCCGAGCTGTAGGCGGTCAAATAACCGATGGGATGAATGGGCCACCAGTAGAACCGATGATAGCAGATCACCAGAACGAGCATGACAAGCGCTCCGACCGATGTGAAAATTCGAACCCATTGGCCGGCCTCCACCGGTGATTCGATCAGGGTGTGGATGTTTTCATATACGGCCAGGGTGGTTCGTGTCTCCCATTCCATTTGCAGCTCCCGGAGGCCGAATTTGTAACAGAGCGCAAGCATCGCCAGAAAAGACACCACTACCCCGGCCAGCAGGGTAATCAATACGGCGCCGAATATCATCCGGCGGTTTGCCATCTTTCGGGTGATTTCGCGCGCATGAACCAGGGACGGCATCAGCGCCTCCCGGAGATCAACAAATAGAACCTTCTGGACGACACCGGCGATCAGGATGCCGATTCCCGTGAAAAAACCCGGCCCCAAAAAAGCCAGCAGCCCATCGATGGGAGCGGCGGTGAGAGTGAAATAGGCGATTCCTCCCTGGCAAATCACCCGACTGGCAACCAGCAGGATCATGAAAAATGCGCCGACCAGTAGAAAGGAGCCCCAAAAGGACATACCGAAATAATAACACCATAGGATGATTCCGAAAATTCCGGCAACAAAACCCCAGAAGGACAGACGGATTGAAAACCATTCCGTCTCCGTATGTACGGATTTTTCAAAACGAAAGGATTGCCGTATGACATCCAGCAGATGGTGCCGGGCCAGCCAGAGGATAAAAAGGAAAAAAACCCCGTAGGCCCCGATCATCTGGGTTTCTTCGGGACGGGCAAGGGTCGGGCCGAAAGTGATGCCTAACGCAGCCTCCGGGATGCTGTAGCCGAGAATGCTCAGGAGCCCGATTAAAAGACTTCCCAGAATGAAAAAAAACCAGAAGGAAAAGGAGATCTGCCGGGAGGTCAGAAAGGCAAAACCGATGAATGCCGGGTAGATATAAATTTTGAGTTTTTGAAACCCGGACAGAAGGCCGTATTTCGGGAAATAGGGACCGGCCAGAATCAAGGTGGGGATCTGGGGAACCGCCGGGTAATAAAAATTCAGGCCATTCACCAGATGAAGAAAAACAGGAACGCACAGACCGGCCAGAAGAAAGCGATTGGACAGGAAGCGGCCCAGGCCGCGTTTGTCGATCGCATCCTCCATCAGCTCGGGAACCCGGAGGAGGGGAAAATTCATTCGTTCATTGTGAAGCCACTGCCGGCTGAAAATATTGACGAGGCAAAGCATGACAAAATAGCAGAGAAGGATAAAGCCGCCCCATACAAGAAGCGGCGGAAGCCAGGCGTGCCATGGAATTTTCCGGAGTATCGCCGTCCACCCCATCCGGCGTCCTTCGGAAAAGCCGTTATATAACTCCTCAATGGCTTTGCCGCTCTGGGGATACAACGCCTTCGGAAGGAGCGGTTGAAGAATTTCTTCCCAACGGTTTCCAACGGTTGCAAAATGAAAGGGCGCGGTAAGATTGACGAAAAAAGTGCGGGCCAGACCGGTATAGGCGATGCCCGATACAAGGACCATGAGGATCCAGATCAGTAACAGCTCTTTTCCGGAGAGCCAGGAGCCGGTACGAAAAATCGTTTTAAGCACGCCGACGATGACGGTGAGCCAGAACAGAATAAAAAATGGAGCCAGCGGGAAATGTCCTCCACCCAGAGGGGTCGCCTGGTGATAAATGTTGTTGATCGGCGTGACGGCGCAGATCGTCACGGCAAGGAGGATGCCCAGAATAACGGCGCGCAGCCGGATCGGTCGGGCAGGGTTTCCCGCACCACCGGTTCCGGAAAATCCGTTGGCGAGAGGAGCGTTCGTTTTTTCGATCGTCTTTTTTTTCACCCGCGGTCCGATCCCTTCAGTTCTTCCTGTTTCAACTCGATCAACCGATCGTATTGTTTCTTTGCCGATTCGTCCAGGGAACGCCATACCAAAAGCTCTTTCCGAAGATCGTGCAGGAAAGCCCTGATGATTCTCATCCAGGCATCAGCTTCCCCGGATTTGCGCTCCAGGCGTACCGTGATTTCCAGAAACCCCGCCTCTTCCCTGGCCGGGCAGAAGCTGACCTCTAAATCCTGCATGATACCGAAATCGAACGGGGCCAGCCAGACCTTGGAGTGAATCACGACACATTCCTCTATGCAGCAGGCCTCCTCGGCCAGCACGGATTTCAGCGCGGCATCTTCCGGGAGGGTGAGGCATTGAAAAGAAACATGGCTGTCCGCGGTTGAAAAAAGTCCATGGGAGACATCCTGGTATTCGCTGAAATATTCGAAAAGAAATCCGCCGATACTGCGGTGCTCCCCGTACTTCATCAGGAATGGGAGCGTGACTTCCAGGACGTTGTTCCGTGGAACGGGAAGCTCCCAGGATCGCCGTACATCCGGCATGGCGATTTCCGCCGCCACCTTGGAGGGATAAATCACGGAGATCAGCACAACAAGAATCACCAGAATCATTGCCGCCACCCCGGCCAGGGATGAATAATTCACGGTAATTCCCGCCCATAGCGAAGTATCGGCAAAGATCTTGGCGGTCGTCTGGGCCAGCAGGTAACCGAGAACCACGCTCAGCACGCCGAACGCTAGGGCCTCGGCGATAAAAAGGAAAGAAACATGGAAGGGAGCCAGACCCACGGACGTGTAAATCCCGATCTCCCGTTTTCTTTCGTAAACGCTCCCGATCATGGTGTTCAAAACGATGAAGATCGAAATGGCCAGAGGGATCATCACATTGGGAACGCCGCTGTAACTCAATGTGTCCCCGGCTTGATAAAGAAACGCGCCATCCGGTTCGCCGCTGAAAAGGCTGAGGGCGAAGCGGTCCACGAGTCGTTTCGCCAAAACCTGAACCGGCGTTTCGGTCAATGGACGAACGGCGATCGCCTTCAGATGCCCGCCTCCGGCAAGGAGCGCCTGATGCGGCATAATCACCACAAGGTCCGCCGCAATGTGCTGGTATCGCCCCTGAAACTGACGGACATCTTCGCCCGACTCCAGCGCTTCCATTTCCACCTCCCGCATTTCCATGGAGACCTCACCCGGGAAGGTGACCGGCGTCAGGGGCTCGCCGTCCAGATCGGAGAATTCCTGGAATTTCCTGCCGGAAAAAATTCCCGTGACCGCATGAGGAACGCCAAACAACTGAACGACTTGGCCTTCGGGCCTTTCGGGATCAATGCCTAAACTGACGGCCATCCGTTCGGGCAATAGAACCGCTTGACGTTCGTTGTCCCTGAACCATCTTCCTCCCACAAGAATCCGATCCAGTCCGGTGACGATCCCTTCCTGAGAAGACAGCCCGATCAGCCCCTGCGCCTCGTACGTGTTTTCCTTGAATCGCACGGGGATTCGGGTCGGACGCGTTCGGTCTTCATTTTCGAACCAGACCCGGGGGGCCGCGATTCCGGTTTTTTCAAAGGCGTTTGAAACGATGTTCAGTGCTTCGGAAGGAAGATCAAACCAGTTGACATTTTTCAGAAGAAAACCCTGGTAAGGAACCGGCTCCGGAAGCGGCAGGCGAGAATGCCGGCGCATGGTCTTGACCGAGGTGAAGCTCATGATGGTAAAGGTAAGGATAATCAACGTGATACAGGTGAGCGCCGTTCTCAGGCGACGTCGTCGAAGGTTGCCGACTCCCAGGAAAAAAGCCGCTACAAAGGCTTTCCATCGGCTGATTTCCGGAGTTTTCATGTGTTTTGCCTGTCGCTGAAGCAGAACCATTTCTTTTTCGAACCGGAAAAAGATAATCAGCGTAACCATCATGGAAAGCCCCATGATGAAAAACGCCAGGATCACCACCATGGGGCTGTAGGCGAGCTGAAATGCGGGATGGACGTTGTAGATCACGACAATGAGAAGAAGCAGAATGCCGCAGAATGCAATGATCCTCTTGTGGATATCCGTAAAAGAAAAAACCAGGCGCTCCATGCAGAAGGCAAAGGGAACAAAAAGGGCGATATAAAACAGGACCCCGAAGAGGACGTCTTTCTGGGTCTTTTCCACATCATCGTAAACCCAGATCGCCAGCGCCCACGATTTCGAAGCGGCTTCCGAAAAACGGCTGTAATTTCGGGTGGTTAAAGCCTCTTCGGCTTCTTCCAAGGCCCCGACTCCTTCCTGCTGAAAGCCGCGGATCCGCTCATTGAAGATGCCGCGTTTTTCAAGATTGTCGATTCGAGGGCCGAGAAGCGCCCACATGTCGCGCGCCGTCCGGAACCCGGTCCGGTAGATAAACGGCCATTTCTCGATGCGATACCCGATGCCTTCCGGAGCCGTGTCGCCGGCGTTGATCAGGATCATTTTGTTTCGCAGAACCGTATCGGAAAGGGTCATTTTCAGGGGTGTTCCGGGTTCCAGATAGATTGAATCGATAATGGACGAGCGGGTATCGATCCTGCTGTACCAATATCGCAGCGGAAGAGCTTCCCTTCGACCGTCAATGATGTCGATCTTGGTCATGTACCGAAAACTTCGAGGTTCGAGAAGGTTGAAAACCGTGCTCTCCTTGCAGGCAAACATCACCAGATCGGTCTCCATGGACCTTCGATCCATTTTCACCCGATAGGCATGCTTGCCGGTCTGCCTTTTGTCAATGGCCCATGCGACCGATCCGTCTGCCGGATCGAACCGGTAGCCCTCGATAATCACCTTGTCCCAGACATGCTTTTTATCCGCCACTCCCTTGATCCGGAAGGTTCCCGTTTCATCCGCAACCGCATGATATCGCCCGGGACCCTGAAAAGCGAGAATGACGGTCCCGGGCGCGGCCTGGTCGGCGAAAAGTTCGCCGTGGCGAAGAAATTTGGCGCGTCCGGTAACGTTTGAAAACCCCATTCGGGGAAGATTCCCGGTTTGCAGCCGGGGAGCCCGCGCAAGGGATTGTACCAGGCGGCCGACAAGGATGCACTGGTTCCGGACTCCCTCCGGATTCACCTTTTCAACCGAATCATAAGGGGTTCCCCACATCGGCCTCGCATCATCGACCGTTACCAGGCTCATACCTAAATACCCTGCCAGGGCGCTGACTTCTCCGCCCAATGCCGGGCGATCGAAGAAATAATCCTGCCAGGAACGGAGCCGGCTCGGACGAAGTGTGTCCAGAAACGGAAAAGAATCCTGGGCCGGCTCCGTTTGCGATGCCGCATCCCGCAGGACCTGATCCAGGGCGCTGTATGCTTCGATCCGGCTGATTTCCGGTTTCAACGGATAAAGCCATCCCTGATTAAAAGCTCCGATTCCATCGCCGTGACTGGAAAGATGGAGGGAAACGGCCGCCGAGAGATCCATGTCTTTCACCAGGGAGCGAAAACGGGTGGCGCTCGCAAGAAGTTGAAGTTGCTGCTCGGCATCCCGGAGAACCGCTTCGTGGTCCTTCACCGCCGCCGGGACCAATTCGTCGAGCAGCTTTTTTTCTTCCATGGTTAGACCTGCGTAATCGGTTTTCCAGCCAAGGCGGCGCAGGAGTAGGCGACGATGGGTCAGTTCCCGGATCCGATCCGGGTCGGCTTCCTCCATTTCCTGAAGGCGAAGCATCATCAACCGGCGGGATATTTTGTCTACTTCCGTTTTGACGCGGTCTTCCAAAGCGTCTTTTAATCGGCCGGAGGGTTCCTTGCCGATCGAGGCGGAAGGATACATCCTTTTCAGGATTTCAAGGTTTCCGCGGGAACGGGTTGCCGCGTTTTCCAGTTCATTGCGCATTTTGCGAAGATCTCTGGGCCGGATATCCAGACTCCAGATCAGTTCGCGCATACCCGCTAGTTCCTGGGCATGACCCGAGGTGGCCACGAGAAGGACGGAGCGGCCCGGCGGATTTTTCCTGAAATGGTTTGCCAGGTGCAGGAGAGCGGCAATGCCGCAGGCTTCATCCGCTCCCGGCGACCGCCCCGGAACGATCGCGGTGCTGTCATAAAATGCTTCCACCATTACCAGTTGGTCCCGGAGCACCGGGTCGGTTCCGGGAATCAGGCCGTAAATGTTTTCCCCGATGATCGGTTGCCATGTCATGTCGGAAGTCAGACGGATTCGGGTGCCGACCCGGCCGTCCGGGGCGGATTCGAAATCGCCGAAAAGTTCCCGTGCTTTTGAGAAAGGAAGCCAGAATCGAGGGAAGCGGATTGGGGAAAGCTCCATCTTGTCTTCAAAGAAGGTTTTGGGCGTGGGGCCCCGATCCACATAAATTAATGCTTTTGCGCCGAGCATGGCCGCGTTCTGCCAATTTTTGCCGGAATCCAGATCCATCAGGATGACGGCGTTTTCCACTTCTTTGCCGTCGAATTGATTCAATTCGCCCGAACCGACGTAAACCAGAGGACCTTCCACCCCTTCCGCCCCGATGGTACCCGGTGAGACGGCGTTGACCCGCATGGGATTCAATGCGATTTTGAGTCCCCGTTCCGGCAGCAAGAGTATGCTTCCGCTATTCCGGAGGATGGGAAGGGAAAAGCGATGCGATTCGACCGGATTGATTTCAAGCCGCAGGAATTGCTGCTTAATATAGGCTGCGGCGGCTTCACACCCGGAAGTTCCGGTGCTCCGGTCTTCCAGGGATGCAAGGGTATGAATGACTTCCACCGGATCCTCTGACCGCGGGACCTGTGCCCGTGCCGGTAGGGATATAAAAAGGACGAGCAAAAAAAACAGGGAGACCCACGGTTGCAAGGTCGTTTTTCTATTTTTTTCGGCGATGGAAGCAAAAAGGATTGCCATGATTTTTTACCCAACCCGAAAGTGCGGCAACCGGAAATGGTTAATAGGCTTCTTGTCTTGTTGCCCGGCGGTCCGATGACGATTGAAACGGCGGCTCATGTTTTTGTTTCCGGTGCATTATTCACGTACGCCGATCCGTCCCACCGAGATGGAAAGCTCTTCACGCTCATCGATTTTTTCGATTCGTCCGTCACGGATCCAGACCACCTGGTCCGAAACGTTCAGCATCTTTATGTCATGGGTGGCGGAAATGACCGTGACTTTCCTTTCCCGGCTTAAAAGTTTCAAGAGGGCGATGATTTCCTCTCCGGTACTCAGGTCAAGGTTTCCTGTCGGTTCGTCCGCCAGTATAATCGCAGGATCGTTAGCCAGGGCCCTTGCCACGGCAACCCGCTGCTGCTGTCCGCCGGAAAGCTCAAACGGCTTGTGAAGGAACCGGTCTTCCAGCCCCACCAGTTTCAGAAGACGGATTCCTTTTTCCGTCGCCGCGTCGTTGTGCATTCCGGAGAAAATCATTGGGAGGGTGACATTTTCCAGCGCGGTCATGACCTGAATCAGGTTGAAGGTCTGAAAGATATAGCCGATCTTCCTGCACCGAAGCCAGGCCAACTCGTAAGCATCGAGCTGCGCGATGTCCACCTCGTCGATAAACACCTTTCCGGTTGTCGGTTTATCCAGGCCGCCGATCATATTGAAAAGCGTGCTCTTACCGGATCCGGAAGGCCCCATGATGGAGATGTAATGGCCCGCGGCAATATTCAGATCCACACCCTTTAAGGCCTGGACCTTCACCTTTCCAAGGTGAAAGGTCTTTGTCACCTTGGACACACGAACGATATGATGAACGGAAGCCATGGATTTTTTCTCCGCACCGAGCCCGGCAGGGTTCTTTTTTCGGTTTTTCGGCCTATGCCTACTGTTCAATGCGCATGGCCTCCACCGGCTGCATTCTTGCGGCTAAAACCGCCGGATAAAACACCCCCGCCAGACTCAACAGACATCCCGCGCCCGCGGAAAGGATTACCGATAGTGCGACCTGTGCCCAGGATACGTTTCCAACGGCGACGGTGCCGAAGATCAGAGTCGCGTTGATCAGGGAAAAAACCGCGCCGATCACAGCGCCCGCACCGGCTCCCGTCAGCCCTTGCATCGCCGCTTCCAGTAAAAACAATCTCAGAACGAACCGGTCCAGGGCTCCGAGGCACTTCATGGTTCCAATCTCCCGGAAGCGCTCGGTCACTGCCATGAGCTGGGCATTTACGATTCCCACAACGCAAACCAGCAGGGATAGAATGATAATCCAGCGCTGCTTGGGGCTGCTTCCGACGTTGGTCGCGTCCGGTTCAATATCATAACCGGCATGGATCAATGCCTGACGCAAAGCGGGATCCCCGGTGGCCAGCATTCCGTTGACCACGTCCGTGCTCACACTTGCAAAACTCAGAAAAGAAACCGCAAGCACGAGACTCATGGTGGTGATGAGGGACCGGAAAAAACGAACCCGGATTTGTTTGAAAGATATCTCCAGCGACTTTTTAAAAGGAAGAACCACCTGCCGATTCACACCGGAGGTTCTTTTTGCCGGATCTGCTAAAAGATACCGGTCCGTCATGAGCAAAATCCCCTTCCCTTGGAAACCGTGACGCATTTATCGGTTTTTTATCCGTTTCCGTGCAAAAGACATGGTTTTTTAAGGACAATTTTCAGGTTGCCGGGGATTCCGGCCGATCCGTTCAAGTTATGATTTCAAGGTTTTTGAGAGTGATTTGAGGTTTACGCCGGTTAAATCGATACTATGGAAAAACCAAGGGTGCAAAACTTGATTGAATTATATATCAAGCACCTATCGAGTTCAAATGAATTTATTTTTTGGATCGACGGTCTCATGAATTTAACGCTAAGGAAATGGTTTTCAAACGCTCCGGCCGGAACGGTCGGCATCACACAGGTCTTTCAAGTTTACGAGTTGCAGTCGCTTGCGACCTGAAAGATTCCGCAATAAAAGTTCGAGAAAGGCAAAGGCCGCATCGTTCATTTGTTGATGATGAATCATGATTCCGCAGCAGCCGCTGGAGACGGCCTGCCGTATTTCGGCGAAAAGGTGATTCCATCCGGATCGCGGATCGGTTTCTTTGCGGGTATGCAAGTCCACGTTGACCGCGATATCGGGAAAGCCGTCCGGGGGTGCCGGTTTGCTTCCATGGCTTCGGGAAACCGCAAGGTATGAAAGATCCATGAGAATTTCGAGGGTTTTACGGTCGCAGCGGTTCCAGGGGGGTGTAAACACCGGATAGAAATCTTTTTCCATCAGGCGTTCCAGACGATCCCCACCCCGGGTGATATCGTTCCGGATATCGGAAAACGAGCGGCCGGGTCCGAACTCCTGCTTTTTTCCGTCTGTTTCGTGATTGATGTGCCGCCAGCCATGCTGATGCCAGCACCAGAGAGACGATAGTTTCCGGCCGGGTTCCTGAACGCTCCGCCAGCGTTTTCCGGTGAGCCTGGAAGGAACCACGGCCAGGGAAAGGGGCACCCTGCGCCTCGCAAAGAGTTCCATGAGCCGGGTAAACTTTTTTCCGGGGACGGCGATATCATCGGCGCGGAAAAAGACTCGTCCGCCATCTTTCCCGTCGAGCCGGTCCAAGGCTTCATCCAGGCAACGTTGGATGAGAAACGCTGTATTCGGCGGAGGGGAAAGCCAGAGAGAAGAAAACATGCCGGTCATGACACCCTCCGCCGGTTACCGATCCACGTTTCAAGCCACACGGCGGTATGGACGGCGCCATCCAGATCGATCGGTGCCGGGGTTCGATTTTCCGCGGACAAAGCCCCGTCCATGATTTCCCCGAGCCGGGAAGCTTGAAGGTCCCGATCCTCAAGCACATGCAAGGCTCCCATTCGGGCAATCCGATCCGCCCGAAGGCGTTGTTCCCGGTTCTGAGGAAAGGCCCAAACGAGAGACGGCACCCCGGCGGCCAGTATGTTCATGCAGGTGTTGTATCCGGCCATGCTCACCGACAGATCCGCCGCGGCAAGGTATGACGGGAAAACGGCGGTAAAACGGTTCACCCGAACCCCTTGACCGGAAAGCGCCTGGAGTCGCTTAAAGTTTTCCCGGCTCATAAGGGGCCCGGAAAAGACGAACAGATGAATCGGCTTTTCCGTCCGCATGAACCGGAAGGCTTCCATTACCGCTTCCAGCAATGGTTTTCCCACCGTTCCTCCTCCGGCGCTTGCCACCACCATGACTTCGTTTTTTTTTACGCCGAGCCGGCGGCGTAGCCTTTCTCCTGAACCGGCCCGGGGCTTCCGGGTTACAAATCCGGTATAAACGATCGGTATGGAAATATCGGCGGCGCGGGAAAAGGTTTCATCCAGCCTGATCAGAGAGGGGTCGGCATGAACCATCAGCGCGTCGAAGTATCGGTTGAGCGTATGGATAACCCGCGCTTCATATAAAACCGGATCTTTTTTTTCCACCAGAATGTCCCGGAGGCTGCATACCACGAAGCTTTCCGGCAGATCTTTGTTGCGAATCGCCTGAAGGACCGGATCGATCTCGAACCGAAAAGCCTTCCGGCCAAAGGGATACAGCTCCACCAGAAAAAGATCGGGGGCCTCTTGTTCAAATAGATGAAAAAGTTTTTCCCGCCTTTCTTTTTTGATCCGATCCATGGATCGATCGTTGTCGCCGGTATAAAGATTCTTGAAATCGGGATCCATCATCAATTCAGGCAGACGGACTTCCCGGACATGATCCGGCAACGGTGTGTCCACAGGGGTTCCGCCGCTAACCAGGATCACCTCGTGTCCTTTCAGGGCACGGCAAATTTCAAGGCTTCTGAAAAAATGCCCGACCCCTAAAACGTGCTGGCAATACAGAATAATTTTCATCTAAAAAAGAGAAAAAGCATTTATTTTTTCTGTTTGAAGGCCGTTTGAATCGTGGATCAGCCAATGAAGGTTTCCCGGCCGGAGCAGCAGCGGCTCGGCGGGAAGAAAGAGCCGTCCGTATAAACGGTAAACCAGGCATTTGATCACCCCTTTGTGGGTGACAACCAGTATTTTTTCTCCGTGCCATCGGTCAATGGCCTCCCGGATCGCCGCTTCGCTTCTTTTCCACACCTCCGACCGGCTTTCGCCGCCCGGAGGACGGAATTTCCACCCCGACTCCTCCAAATCGGACAGGATTTGAGGGGCTTCTTTTTTTACTTCCGCAAGGGTCTTGCCCGTCCATTGCCCCCAGTCCTGTTCGCGGAGTCGTGAATCGCATCGCATCGGGACCTGAAGGAAGGCGTTGATGGCCCCGGAGGTTTGGACGGCACGGCCGCTGTCACTGGAAAGGATGCGATTCCACCGGTAAACTTTCAGAATTCGGCCCCATGCGCCGGCCTGCCTCACCCCTTCCGGCGTCAGAGGGGATTCGGTTTGCCCCTGGATCCGTTTTTCCCTGTTCCATTCGGTCTCCGCATGACGCAGCAGCCCGAGCCGCGTGATGGGAAAATCGCTATTCATGACTTTTTTTCATTCGTCGAAAAATCTCCCCGATCCATGAGGTGCCTGAAATATTTTTATTTTGCCTAATCGTCCGTGTTAAAATCGTGTGTGCCGTTATCGAAGCCTCCACAAAAGTATTTTGCCTTCCAAAAAATTTCATTCGACGCACGGGAGCCGCAAAACGTGAGTTGACAGATTTTCAATGACCGTTTCCATTTTTTGATAATTCCGGTTCAGGTCGTGGCGGGTTCGGACATACGAACTCGCCGCCCGTCCCATATTCCGGCGAAGGTCCCGGTTCGCCAGCAGCTTTTCAATGGATTGAATAAATGGGTCCGACGCATACAGGGGCACGAGAAAACCGGTCTCCCGGTCTTTGACAACTTCCGGAACACCCCCGTTTGCAAAGGCCACCACCGGAATTCCGCAGGACTGCGCCTCCAGAAATACCATCCCCAGGGATTCCCTTATCCCGGGAAACGCAAAGAGATCTCCCGCGCTGTAAAAACGATTCATCCGATTCCTGGAAATCTTTCCCGTAAAACGTACTTTTCCGGGGAGCTCTGTTTCCGCAAGTTTTTGGAGGCGGGCTTTTTCTTTTCCGTCTCCGGCAATCACCAGGTGGAAACGTCTTCCCCGGCGAAAAAGCTTCCCGCAAGAGCGAATCACCCATTCCAACCCTTCGGTTTTGACCCCCGGCCGGAACATGGCCGCCGACAGCACTACCGGTTCGTTGCCGGTGTTCCAGGATCGTCTAAGCTCGTCGCGCGCCCGGGCGTCAAAACGGAAATCTTGCGGGTAGATACCGGGTGCCACGTAGGTCAGGCGGTTTTTATCAATAATCCGGTTCAGATTGATCCGGTCTTCCACCCGATTGGTAAAAACGTGATCCGCGGAGCGGAGGGTTTTCTTGTTGATAAGATAGCCGGGCCATGTTTTTAAATTTTTTCTCCGTTTGGTGGAATAGATGCCCTGGAAAACAATATAGGGGATTTTCGCCCGCGGCGAGATGAACGACCCCAGCAGATCCGGAGCTTTGTAATAAGAGTGATAGGTAAACCAGAGATCCGGGCGAAACGAACGGATTTTTCTTGATATCCGCCGTCGTTCGAGAACAACGCGGGGCCATAACCAGGGTTTCCAGAAAATCCACCGGGATCTCATGGAGCTTACCGGCCAAACATGATGCCCCCGCCCCGAAAGAAAGTCGTACAGTCCGCCGGCGATTACAAGATCGCCGGAAGGATTCTCATGGCCCAGGGGTTTAAAAGGCGTGTAAAAACAGATACGCAGCATTCGTTCCATCTGAAAGGGAAGTTTCCGGCATTTCCGGTTTTATCTCTCGGAGGGTATCCCCAGCCCCTCGGCTCTGTAAACACCAGCCAGATCCAGGATCATGCGGCTGTTGTCAAAATTCCGGATGACGCGGTTTTTTGCCTCATGAATCACCCGTTTTCTCAGGTCGCCGTCGGTGAGAAGCCGCGTCATGGCCTGCGCCATCTTTTCCGGCTCCCCGGGAGGGATCAGGAGCCCGGTCCGGCCGTCCTGAACCAGCTCCGGGATAGCGGAAACACGGGTCGCCACCACGGGAACCTCCATGGCCATGCTTTCTAAAAATACATTGGGGATACCGTCCCTGTCTCCGTTCCGCGCGGTTTCACAGCCCAGCACAAAAAGATCGGCCCGGCGGTATTGATCCAGAACCACGTGATGAGGCTGGGTTCCGAGCCAACGGCTTACATGGCTCAACCCCAGTTCCTTGACCAGCGACAATATTTTTTCCCGGTCATCCCCGTCGCCGATAAGGGTGTGGCGAAAGGCAATCCCCCGGTCGTAAAGATACCGGAGCGCCCGGAAGACGGTCGGCAACCCCTTTTTCGAGGTCAGGCGTGCGACCGTGAGGATTTGATAGGGAGGGACGGGAAGATTTTTTACCTCATTCCGTTTTCTGTTTCGGGAAAAAAGGTCGATGTCGATTCCGTGGTAAATTCGATGAATCGGGGTGGAATTCCCGTTGGAAATTTCCGTCAGATAGCGTTTGTTGTATTCGGTGCAGGTGATCACAAACCGGGCTCGTTCGATTTTTTCCCGAAGCTGTTCCGGGTCCGAGGTGTAAATATCCTTTGCATGGCCGGTGAAGCTGTAAGGAAGTCCGCTCAAACCTCCGGCATACATGGCGACCGATGTCGGAGAATGGGCGAAATGGGCATGCAGATGCGTGATCCCGCGACCGGGAAGAAGATGGTGTACCAGGTATCCCGCCTGAAACAGATGCTTCAGCGTTGCCGGATTCCGCGTTCGCCGGAATCTCCGGATCGCGGTTCGCAGGGCCAAGTGATAAGAACGCGGATTTTTTTTCGCCAGCAGCAGATTGTGATATAAAAATCGCGGCAGCGAAGCGGCAAGGGACTGCGGCAGGTAGTCGACCGTCGCCTTTATCTGTTTGATGCTTTGGTGAGAAAAGGGTTCCCGCGGATGACGCATGGAAAAAAGATGGATGGAAAAACCGAGTCTTTCCAGCAGAAGAATTTCGTTGGATATAAAGGTCTCCGATATTCTTGGGTACCCCTTGAGAATCATTCCGATCGAGGGCTTTTCCGCTGGATTCATGATTTCCCGTTTCTGAACTCGGCCAGGCGCCGTCGCATTGCCTCGATACCCGTCAACTGAAACCTGGAGATCGCTTCATGATAAGGCTCCGGATTGTTCAGGAGCGACAGGATCTTGTCCCGAAGAATCGACGGCGCAACGGAATTCAATGGAATGTAATCGACAAGGTTCCTCCGATGAAGCACCTGGGATCGGATGAGTTGTTCCTTGCGGGGGTTTTCCCGTGGAATCAGAAGGGAAACCGTCCCCTGGGTAAGAATTTCACAGATGGTGTTGTATCCGCCCATACTGACCACGAGATCGGCTGCCGCAAGTATATCTTCCATCTGTTCGTAAAACCGGCAGGTTTTCACACCCAATTGTCTGGCCCGTTCAAAAATTTCCTTTCTTTTTTCCAGAGGCATGAACGGCCCGGTGATTAAAACGCTTTTGAATGGAAGGGGCGCGGATCCGGATTCGAGCATGGCAAGAAAAGCATTCATTACGGCATATCCGTCTCCTCCTCCGCCGGTTGTAACCACGACCAGTTTTTCCCCGTTTTTGACGGAATTTTTTATTTTGCTTTTTTT
Source organism: Desulfobacterales bacterium (assembly GCA_018432925.1). GTDB lineage: Bacteria > Desulfobacterota > Desulfobacteria > Desulfobacterales > JAHDSC01 > JAHDSC01. The sequence continues at coordinate 19,059 of JAHDSC010000162.1, forward strand.
CACCGCCTTTCTGCCGGGGATTCTGCGGGGGATGTAACCGGTAAAGTGCATCTTCCGGCTCAGCGATTCCGGAATGGCGTATTCATCGACCGGATCGTAAAATTCCCGGTTTCCGTAAATCCAGATTTCACTGTAAAGAGTTTCCAGGACTTCATAGACTCCTTTTTCCTTCCAGTCGTTTCGAATGGTCGGTCCATCGTCCATGATGTCCCGCAGCCCAAGGACGGTCCGGGTTTCGGGGCGGCAGCGCCGCAGCCACTGGAGGGTTGGGAGCACTTCTTTTTTCAGGCCGAGGGGCTCCTTGTCCACAATGAAAAGGTGCGGCTGAAAAGTTTTGGCAGTGGCGGTGATGATATTTTTCCGTATGTCGAGCGCGTGCCTGGAATTGATTTTGATGGACAGGGGAAGATATTCCTCATTGGTTTTTTTAATCATTCCAGGGATACGGACGAAATCGATCTGCTCCGGGAAAGAAAACCGGCCGGCAATCGGGGAACCCGTGAGGATGAGAATGTTGATGTTCGCCTCCCGCAGATTCGAGGCGATAGCCATGGTTCTGCGGATGTGACCCAGGCCGTAGGTGTCGTGGGAGTACATCAGAATATTGTAAGATGAATTTCGTGCCATCCGTCAACCGATCCGTACCTTAAATGTTAGGGACCTCGGCCGGCATTTCCCAAGAGATCCGACTGCCGGAAATTGTCGTATCATTATCCTTCGGAAACGCTTTCGTTCCGGTAATCTTTTATAGATTTCAGCAGTGGGGAAATTTTCATCGCCGATCATCGAATCGGGCCGGATGATCCCATTGGTTACGGGCACTGCTTGAATGGCTCAGGAATCGTTCAGAAAAAAACAGGGAGTTGACCGAACCCTTCATGAAACCTGCGCTGTTGGTCGTTCACCCGAGAAATCAACTCCGTTTTCGCATTTTTTTTAACGGTGAAGCGATACAAGCCGTGCGTCAAATGAAATTTTTTGGAAGGCAAAATATACTTATAAAGGCTCTGGCAGCGTCGCGCACGACTTTGAAATGATGGCCGGGCAAAACATCGATCTTTCCGTTTTCCACAATACCGATTCCGTGCCCGGCCGAGGCGTTTACGGTCGAGAATCGGTGATCGGGAATTCATTCATGGATGGTTCCAATCGAAGAAC
>JAHDSC010000110.1 GCA_018432925.1 Desulfobacterales bacterium
AAAAATTAGATAAAAAGTCCTTACGGTCGAAGATTCCCTGCGGTTTGCCGCAGGCTTCTTCAATCCTGCGATTGCTTGTTTGAACCGCTGTAAAATCTACATTGTCGTTTTAACTACGGAGGAAAGAAAGATAAGATAGACAAAATGCCAGGGACCTTCGTTGGTTTGAAGAAATCGGGATCGAGGATATTCCCATTGTCGGCGGGAAAAACGCCTCATTGGAGGGAAATGTATCGTGAACTGACAAGCCGGGTGGTTTAAATTCCCAGCGGTTTTGCTGTAACGGCTGAAGCCTACCGGCATGTTGTAAACTCCGCAGGCATTCTGGACCAGCTCAAGGGGGCGATGGCCGGTTCTGGACAAGACAGATGCCACGGGTCTTTCAAAACGAGGGAAGATTGTGCGTGATTTGATTTTAGGTGCCGGTATCCCGGATGAACTCTGGTCCGAAATAAAGACCGCCAATGACCGGCTCTGTGAACAATACGGCAATGAGGTCGATGTTGCCGTTCGGAGTTCGGCGACTGCGGAGGATCTTCCCACCGCTTCCTTTGCCGGCCAGCAGGAGATTTATCTCGATATCCGGGGGCACCATGCCTTGCGGGAGGCATGCAGCAAGTGCTTTGCATCGCTTTTTACCAATCGGGCGATTTCCTGTCGCATTGACAACAACTTCAGTCATTTCAAGGTTGCCCTGTCAGTCGGAATCATGATGATGATCCGATCGGATCCAACGACCTGACCCAGCTTTGTTTGGGGGTGGACCGCGATTCGGCGCTGGTGGCGCATGACTTCGACGAACGCGATCCCGGGGTAATGCGGATGATTTCCATGGCTGTCCAGGGAGCCAGGAGGAATCATCGCCACAGCGGACTGTGCGGCCGGGCTCCGAGCGACTATCCGGAGTTCGCGGAATTTCTCGTCAAGGAAGGTATCGATTCCATATCCTTCAATCCGGACTCGGTAATGAAAATCACGCTGAAGGTGACAGAGATAGAAAACAAACTTTCAGGCAGGGGATGATTCCGACAACGGAGTCATCCTCTTGAACGGCAAAGCGAGCGAGCGAATCCGAATTGGGCCATTGCTTTGAAAATTTGAGGGGGGGCTATTGCCATGGAACCGCGTTTCTTGAGCACCGAAGAGGCAGAAAAAACTTCCGTCGCCCATCTTTTCAAAGAACTCTCATCCAGTGAAAAGGGTATTTCCACTTCCGAAGCAAAAGAGCGACTCCAACAGTATGGCTATAATGAGATCGAAGAAAAAACAATCAGTCCGCTGCTCAAGTTTCTGGGATATTTTTGGGGGCCCATTCCCTGGATGATCGAAGTGGCGGCCATCCTTTCCCTGGTTGTGCGCCATTGGGCGGATTTTGCCATCATCCTTGCACTGCTGATTTTCAACGCGGTGGTAGGTTTCTGGCAGGGGTACCAGGCCGGAAATGCCGTCGAAGCACTGAAAGAAAAACTGGCACTGAAAAGCCGTGTACTGCGGGACGGGAACTGGCAGGAAATCGATGCAAAGGAGTTGGTACCCTGCGATGTCATCCGTCTGCGCCTGGGAGATATCATCCCCGCCGATTCCAAGCTCTTCGAAGGGGATTACCTGAGCATAGACCAGTCCGCCCTGACGGGAGAGTCGTTGCCTGTCGGAAAGCAGAGAGGAGACATTGTCTACTCCGGTTCGGTTGCCAAACAGGGGGAGATGGTCGGCCTGATAACCGCGACCGGGAATAACACCTTTTTTGGAAAAACCGCCAAACTCGTTGCCAGGGCCAAGTCTGCCTCTCACTTTCAGAAGGCGGTCCTGCAAATTGGCGACTACTTGATCTACATCAGCCTTGGCCTGGTCGCAGTCCTCATCCTCGTCCAGTTGCATCGCGGTACCCCCTTGCTGGAACTGGTGCAGTTCGCTCTCATACTGACCGTTGCCTCCATTCCCGTTGCCATGCCGGCGGTGCTTTCAGTCACCATGGCCGTTGGTGCATTGGCGCTTTCCAAGCTAAAGGCCATCGTCTCCCGTCTGGAGTCGACCGAGGAAATAGCGGGTATGGACATCCTCTGCTCCGACAAGACAGGAACCCTGACCCAGAACCGGCTGAAATTGGGCGATCCGGTGATTTTCGGGGCCAAGAACGCTCAGGATCTCATCCTGGCCGCCGCGCTGGCTTCTGAGACCGAAGATCAGGATGCCATCGACATGGCGGTGATCGGCGGGCTTCAGAATCAGGCTGTTCTCAAGAGCTACCGGCGGTTAAAGTTCTTGCCCTTCGATCCGGTCGGAAAACGGACCGAGGCTACCCTCAAGGATACTCAAAACCAGACCTTCAAGGTGACTAAAGGCGCGCCCCAGGTTATCCTAGCTATGGCTCAGGCCGATGAAGATACCACGGCTAAAGCCGGTCGGGCCGTTAATGATTTTGCCGCCAAGGGCTACCGTACCCTTGGTGTGGCGCGGGCTGAGGGAGATGGCTCCTGGAAGCTCCTGGGTATCCTTCCTCTTTATGATCCGCCGCGGGATGACTCTGCTGAAACCATTTCCCGGGCCCATTCTCACGGCATTGATGTGAAAATGGTGACCGGGGACAACCTTGCCATCGCGCGTGAAATTTCCCGGCAGCTCGGACTCGGAAAGACCGTTTACACAGCGGAAAAGCTGCTGAAAGCCGGTGGGCAAGCAGGAGAAATGGCCATCGATACGGCGGAACAGGTTGAACAGGCTGATGGTTTTGCCCAGGTTTTCCCCGAGCACAAATACGGTATTGTCAAGGCGCTGCAAGACCGGGGCCACATTGTCGGCATGACCGGCGATGGCGTCAACGACGCGCCGGCACTGAAACAGGCCGATGTCGGCATCGCCGTCAGCGGTGCTACCGACGCCGCTCGTGCAGCGGCAGACCTGGTACTTACCGCTCCGGGGCTATCGGTGATTATCAATGCCGTGGAAGAGGCGCGCCGGATTTTTGAGCGGATGAACAGCTACGCCATCTACCGCATTACGGAAACGATTCGCATCATGATCTTCGTGGTGCTGGCGATGATCGTATTCAACTTTTATCCCATCACCGCCATCATGATTATCCTGCTGGCTTTCCTCAACGACGTGCCTATCATGACCATCGCCTATGACAATACCTGGCTTGATCCGGACCCGCAGCGCTGGAACATGCATCGGGTCATTGTCGTGTCTACGGTGATGGGACTGACGGGGGTCTGCGGCAGCTTTCTGATGCTTTACCTGGCTCTGGATTGGCTGCATCTGACCATCTCCCAGGTCCAGACTTACATTTTTTTAAAAATGGCCGTTGCCGGGCACCTGACCCTATTTGTGGCCCGCAGCAAGGAGTTTTACCTGAAAAAACCTTATCCCGCCCCAATCATGATCTGGTCCGCCATCGGCACCAAGCTGCTGGGGACCGTCCTGGCAGCCTATGGTTTTGGTCTGATCACCCCGATCACGTGGCGGGAAATTGCATTGGTTTGGGCTTATTCCATCATCTGGTCTTTTCTCACGGACCTGGCCAAGGTCCGCGTTTACCACCACTTCGGCATGGAGACCCGGCGTCACCGCCATTTTCTCAAGACCGCTCAACAGCCTGTTACAGCGCATGCGTGTTGCACGACGGCCGAGATCGCGGTCAGAAACAAGGAAGGTCGTCGTAAATGAAAGAAAATCATGGCAGTGATGACGGGTAACCGGGGATGATATGCAAAGAATTGGCCGGAAGGCTCTTAAAAACAACTATAAGTTTCAAGCGCTGTGTCAGCGGAACGCCACACCATATCACCTGACCGCAGGACCCGGCGATATGCACTCGGAGGAAGAATGATCTACACGGTTACCCTCAATCCGGCGCTGGATCGTACCGTCTGGGTTCAAAAGATTCAGCCTGATGACTCCAACCGGATTGAAAGAGAACAACGATTCGCCGGCGGAAAAGGAATTGATGTGTCGAAGGTGCTGACAAGCTTTGGAGTGAGTAATAAGGCGCTTGGCTTTATCGGTGGATTCGCGGGAGAAGAACTGGAAGGCTTATTGCTCAACCAGGGGGTTGCATGTGATTTTATCGGGATTTCGGGAGAAACTCGAACGAATATCGTCGTCAATGATATCGGCAGGAGAACCCAGACGGTGTTCAGCGCCAGGGGGCCGGAAATCAAACCATTTGAATTGATGCGGATAATCCATCAGGTCGAAAAGCTCGAAAAGCCCGATATGGTCATTATCAGCGGGAGTCTTCCGCCCGGGGTCCATCCCGAAATCTATCGCAAACTTACGGAGATTGTTAAAAGCACGGGGGGCAGGGTTGTTCTGGACACCGATGGTGATGCCCTGAAAGTGGGTATAGACGGCTTTCCGGATGTTATCAAACCCAACATTCATGAATTGAGCCGCCTGGCGGGTATGGAGCTGAAAGAGAGAAATGAAATCATCCATGCGGCCCAGAAAATCCATGAAAAGGGGGTGGGAATTGTCCTCGTTTCCATGGGAGCCGGGGGAATCCTTTTGATCTCGGAAACAGATCAATATGTGGCTTCTCCACCTGATGTGAAAGTGAAAAATACGATCGGTGCCGGAGATTCGGCGGTGGCCGGGTTCGTCCATGGATTGACAGGAGGCCGGAGTCTTAAGGAGGCTTTGATTTATGCAGTGGCCGCCGGTACGGCGACAACATTGAGGCCCGGGACCGCACTGTGTCGAAAAGAAGATTTTCTAAAACTGGTCCCCCGGATAAAGATACACACCACAAAAACGCATTGACTTTGATCAAAGCAAGCAATAGGGGAATCATTCATGAAGCTTTCAAATCAAAAGTTCCCCGGCCTCTGAATTAGCTGTCAGTTGATACAGATTCGAGGAACATGAGGTTTCCCATCGGGAAGTTAGGATCAGTGATAAAAGATTTTGCCATTTCTTTGCCGGACATTTTAAAGACCATCGCCGACTATCCGAATGCCGCCTATTTTTTGATTTTCCTGGTATCGCTTTCCGAATCACTGGCGGTTGTCGGGCTCCTGGTGCCCGGTACCCTGATCATGTTCGGAGTCGGAGCGGTTATTTCAACCGGGGTTCTTTCATTGAAATGGACGTTGGTTCTTGCGATGGTCGGCGCCATGGCGGGAGACGGGATCAGTTATTGGCTTGGGAGGTACTATCACCAGCGGTTGAAAAATTTCTGGCCCTTCAAACGTCATCCGCGGATGTTGGCACGCGGCGAATCGTTTTTCCAGCGCCACGGAGGCAAAAGCATCCTCTTCGGCCGTTTTATCGGACCGGTCCGGCCGGTGATTCCAATCGTCGCCGGCATGCTGGACATGCCGCCGGCAAGGTTCACGATTGTCAATATTGTGTCGGCCATCGGATGGGCCTTTGCCTATATCCTTCCCGGCTTTTTTCTGGGAACCTCTTTCGCGGTTCTCGGCGTTGTCAGCACCCGTCTCACCGTGCTGATCCTCCTAACGTTATCCGCGGTCTGGTTTTCCGTATGGTTTTTTCGCAAGCTGGTTTTGTTTCTTCTGGTTCAGGGCCCAGGCTGGCTGACTGCCATGGAAAACTGGATTTCTTCCGCCACCCCGATGCGCGGCGCCATGCCGTATATCAAGCGTTTTCTTCTGTTTCTCTTTCGCCCGCGCAGAGGAGAAGAATATTTTATTGCGCTTTTGCTCCTGGTGGCTTTGCTGATGGGTTTCGGATTTTTGTCTGTTTTAAAAGAGGTGGTCGCAAGGGATCCCCTGATTCAAGCGGATCGTGCCGTATATCATTTCTTACAATCCCTGAGAACTCCATTGGGAGATCGAATATTTGTTTCCGTAACGAAGCTTGGAGACGGAATCGTTAATTTCTGGGTTGCGGGGTCGGTGCTGATCCTTTTGCTTCTTAAACGTTGCTATCGAACCGCCGGCTATTGGCTGGCGACACTTTTTACCGCTGAATTGCTTACCCGGTTTTTCAAGTGGTCTCTTCAGCTGCCGAGACCCGTTTCCCTGTATGAAGGCGTAACCGCTTTTGGTTTTCCAAGCGGGCACGCGGCGATGAACACCGTGCTGTACGGGTTTTTCGCCCTTTTAATCGCGAGGGGTTCGAAAAGCCCCTTTCGCTGGTTTCCCCTGGTCGGAGCGCTCTTGATATCTTCCCTGATCGCTTTTTCGCGTCTTTATCTGGGGGCTCACTGGATGTCGGATGTTCTGGGCGGATTGTTTCTGGGGTGGTCATGGACGGCGCTGTCCGGAATCGTCTACCTGAGGGAACCCGCTGAAGCGATTCCGAGACGGCTTCTGGGCATTTTTACCCTCGTTATGTTTTTCACGGTTGGTTTCTGGCACGTTCAGTACCGATATGCAATGGATCTTGCAAGATATGCGCCGCACCGCGCCATTCAAGAGATCGACTCGCAAACATGGCTGGAGGACCGATGGAAGGATCTGCCCGCGTGGCGTATCGATCTTGGCGGGGAGCGGGAACAGCCGCTGACCGTCCAGTGGGCCGGTAGTCCGGAAAAACTATATGAACATCTCCTCTCGGAAGGATGGAGCGAACCCTCTTCTCTTCATCCGAAAGCATTCCTGGAAATGCTTTCCCCGGAGACCCGGCTGCAGGATCTTCCCCTGCTGCCTTATCTTCACAACGGATATTTCGAAAAAATGCGTCTCGTTCGCTACCAGGATGGCGAGCGCCTGGTTTTTCGACTCTGGCCGACCGGCCTTCGATTGGATGACCCGTCCGTTCCCATATGGGTTGGAACCGTTGAAATTCAAACACAACAAGAAATTGCCGGTTGGATTGCCGTAGCTAAAGATATCGGCGACTACATTCGGCCCCTGGATTTATTATCCCGATCATTCGGTGAAGAAATATGGTTTCGCGAGATGTATCGCAAGAATGCGAAATGCCGTCGCCGGGATCTGTCCGGGAGGCCGATATGGGACGGCCGCGTCGTGCTGGTTTATTCTCCGGATCTTTCAAATCATTGAAATTTCCGGTCGGATGATCCGAGTTCGTCTTCACGGCCTATCGACCCCCGACAGCGAGCGCCTTTTTAGGGGAGTTTCCATTGTCCGGATTCCGTTTCAATAAAGCCGGTGGCGGAAGAGCCAGGCGGCAATGGACAGATTTACCATTCCGATTACCGCCATCGGCCAGTATTGCGGCCACAGCAGGGATACCGAGCCCCCTTCCAGGAAGACCGACCGAATGATTACCAGGAAGTAACGCATGGGGTTCAGCAGGGTCAGATCTTGCATAAACGGTGGCATGTTGGCGATCGGGGTGGCAAAGCCCGAGAGGATAATGGACGGCACGAGAAAAAGAAAGGCTCCGAGCAGACCCTGTTGCTGTGTTACGGCGATGGAAGAGATCATGAGCCCTACACCGATGGCGGAAAGAAGAAAAAGAAAGAGTCCCGTGTAAAGAGCCGTTAGGCTTCCCAGAAGGGGTACATGAAACCAAAATACGGCCACCAGAATAATAAAGCTCGCCTCGATCGAGCCGATAATAAAGCCCGGCATAACTTTTCCTAAAAGGATTTCCACCGGGTGCAGGGGGGTTACCAGAAGCTGGTCGAATGTCCCCGCTTCTCTTTCCCTTGCAACGGAAAGGGCCGTGACCAGAAGGGTGACCACCAGGGTCAGCAGGCCCACGATGCCGGGAACGATAAACCAGCGGCTTTCCAGATTGGGGTTGAACCAGGTTCGTATGTTGAGCCGGGCCGGAGGCCGGACGCCGCCGTGTTCCGAAGCCCATTGTTCACTGAATCGGCTGACGATGTTGCGTACATATCCCAGTGCCAGCATGGCGGTGTTGGAGTTTCGGCCGTCCACGATGACCTGAAGTTTTGAGGATTGGTCAAGCAGAAGGTCCCGGGTGAAATGAGGCCCCATATGCAGGATCATGAGCGCCTTCCGGGCGTTGATCATCGGGGCGATCTGGGAATCATTCTGTAGATCGGCCACGAGATGAAATGTCGGCGAACCTTCCATGCGGGCCGCCAGTTCGCGCGATGCGGCACCCGGATCCTCGTTATAGATCGCATAAGGAACCCGATTGAGATCATATGTGGCTGCATAGCCGAATACGATGAGCTGCAGCAGGGGCGGGACGATGATGACGGTCCGGCTTCGTTTGTCTTTCAGAAGAGCCAGGAATTCTTTGATCATCAGTGCGAAAATTCGATTCAACATCCCTGCCTCCTATTCGAGTCGCTTTTGTGTGCGCCGTTTCACCAATGCAAGGAAAATAACGCCCATGATCAGCAGAGCCAGGCTGTTTGCAAGGATCACCGGCCAGACATGACCTGCCAGAAACACCGTCTGGAGGATGGCTACAAAGTATCGAGCTCCGATCAGGCGGGTGATCCACTGGATGGCCGCCGGCATGCTGCCGATGTCGAATATGAAGCCGGAAAGGATGAAGGCGGGCAGAAAGGTCGTAATGATTGCCACCTGGCCGGCCATAAACTGGTTTTTGGCCAGGGTGGAAATCAAAAGCCCCATTCCCAGGGCGACAAGAAGAAAGAGCGCGGATGTTCCTAAAAGGACCCACAGGGAACCGCGCAGGGGAACCTGAAAAAGCCATACCGCCATTGCCACGGATAAGAGCATGCCTCCCATTCCCAGAATAAAATAAGGGATAATTTTGCCGAGCAGAATCTCGCGGACGGACACGGGAGTCACCATCAGGGCTTCCATGGTCCCTCGTTCCCACTCCCGCGCCACCACCATGGCGGTGAGGAGCGCTCCAATCAGTGTCATGATGACGGCGATAAGACCGGGTACCAGGTAGTCCCGACTCCTGAGTCCCGGGTTGAACCAGATCCGTTGCTCCAGCGTCACGGGCATCTCCACGGACATACCCTGCGCAGCGGAGAATTGTTCGAGCCACTTTGCCCAGACACCTTCCATATAGCCCTGGATGATCCGGGCGTTATTTGCATCCACTCCGTTAACAAACACACCGACGGGAGATCGGCCTGCCGAGAGCGTCTCGCCGCCGAAATTGTCACGCAACCAGACGATACCGTCCACCTTCTTTTCTCTCAGCGCCTCTTCTGCCTGCCGTATGTGAGGATAACCTGTCGGGTCAAAGTAGGGAGAGTGGTAGAAAGCCGAGGTGAGACTTGAAGTCTGGGCGGAAGGGTGTTCCACCACCAGTGCGATCGGAACATGTTCGGCATCCAGGGATACGCCGTAGCCGAAAATAAGAAGCAGAACGAGCGGAAGAACGAAGGCGATGGCGATGCTCGACGGGTCCCGGAGAATTTGCAGGGTTTCCTTGCGTATCATCCCGTGCAGGCGCATCCCGGCTGAGCGGCGGGTTGAATCCGGATGTTTCATCGTTTTCATGAAACAAGCTCCCGCGGCTGCCTGGTCTCCATCAGGCCGATAAAGGCATCCTCCAGGCTGGGTTCGGGTCTCTCGGCGGAACGAAAGCGTTCCTTCATGTCGGCGGGGGTTCCCTGGGAAAGAATCTCCCCATCTGCCATGATCACCAGCCGATCGCAGTATTCGGCCTCTTCCATGAAATGCGTCGTGACCAGTATTGTCACCCCCTGCACGGAAAGCGCGTTGATGCGGTTCCAGAACTCCCGTCTTGCCAGGGGATCCACACCCGATGTGGGTTCGTCCAGGAAAAGGATTTCAGGTTCATGCATGAGAGCCGCCGCCAGGGCCAGGCGCTGTTTGTAGCCCAGCGGAAGGTTCCCACTGATGACATCGGCCATGGAACCGAGCTGAAATTCATTCATGGCCCATTCCAGGCGCTTGCGCTGATTTCCGCCGCGCAGCCCGTAAACACTGCTGAAAAAGCGCAGGTTTTCCAAAACGGAAAGACCGGCGTAAAGAGAAAATCTCTGTGCCATATACCCGATTCTTGCCCGGGCCATAGCGGCGGCCCGGCGGAGATCTTTGCCCGCCACGCGAAGCATACCCTCCGAAGCCGGGAGAAGTCCGCAAAGCATGCGGAAGGTTGTCGACTTTCCGGCTCCATTTGCTCCCAGAAGCCCGAATACTTCACCCCGGCGTACCGTAAAGCTGATGTCTTTAACTGCATAGAAGCTGCCGAAGCGGCGCTTGACATGTTGCACTACAATGACGTCCTCCTCGGTTGGTGCTGCGGGCCGGCGGTCCGGTTTTCCGAAAACGGGGGAAGGATTTTCCGAATCTTTTTTCAGCAGCGTCACAAAACTGTCTTCGAAGCGGGGAAAAACGGGCGCAACGCGGATATCGGACCGACCGGGCAGGAGCACGGCCGGGTCCGGAGACGCGCCGGGGGCGGTTACCAGCCGCACTCCGTCACCCTGGATAACCGCATCGATGACGCCGGGCGCCCGGGCGAGAGATTCCTGAAGGGTTCGCTTGTTTACGACCGGTGACGTGACGTGAAACGTTCGGCCGGTCAGGCGCGCGCTGAAGTCTCCGGGTTTCCCCTGGCCGACCGGTTTTCCCTGGTGAATGAGTATGACCTCCTGACAGCGCTCGGCTTCATCCAGGTAGGCGGTGCTCAGCAGCACGGTCATTCCTTCCTGCTCCACCAGCCGATATACAATGGACCATAATTCCCGGCGAGATACCGGATCCACCCCCACGGTGGGTTCGTCCAGAAGCAGAAGATCCGGAGAACGCACCAGGGTGCAGGCCAGCCCCAGTTTTTGTTTCATACCGCCGGAAAGATCTCCGGCAAGGCGGCCGGTAAAACGAGCCAGTCCGGTCATGTGCATCAGTTCGGAATAACGGGCCGAGCGCTGTTCAGGAAGCACTCCCTGGAGGTCGGCATAAAGATCCAGGTTTTCCCGCACCGTAAGGTCTTCATAAAGCCCAAAACGCTGCGGCATGTAGCCTACGGATTCCTGAACCGCCAAGGGGTTACGGATGACGTCGATCCCCAGGGCGGTGAGACGTCCGTGGTCGGGCAGCAGAAGGCCGACGATCAGGCGCATCAGCGTTGTTTTTCCGGACCCGTCCGGTCCGATCAGTCCGGTGACGGTTCCCCGTCGAACCCGTGCGCTGAATGCATCCAATGCATGGACGATCCGGCCGCCGGAGCGGAAACGCTTCGTTACGTCTTCCAGTATCAGGGAGGCTTCCATGGATGGGGAATCGGCTGGAAAGGAGGGCATCTCACCCCTCCCGGCAGGGGTTGACGGAATCGGTTCCCGTTACTTTTCTTGGTTCCTTCAGCAAGAGCGTTACGGTAACCGGCATGCCGAGACGCAGTTCGTTCCGCGGGTTACAGATAAAAACGCGAATCTGGTAAACCAGTTTGCTGCGAAGTTCAGGGGTTTCGACCTGTTTGGGAGTGAATTCGGCCGTCGGGGAAATGAAGCCGATCCATCCCGGGTATTCCTTATCGGGGAAACTATCGGTATGCACCGACGCGCGCATCCCCGGTGCGATTTTGCCCAGGTCCGGCTCCGGAACGTAGGCCCGCACCCAAACCGGATCGGTAAGGGCAAGGGAGTACACCGGAGTTTGCGGAAATGCCATGTCTCCGGGTTCGAGGATGCGGTCCTGGATGACACCCGTCGCCGGAGAATGAAGCTTTGTGTCCGCAAGCTCTCTTTCCGCCAGTCTCAGGGCTGCTTCGTCCGCTTTCACCTGCGCGCGAGCCGCTTCGATATCTTCTTTTCTGGGGCCCTTGACGGCCAGGATGAGAACCTGTTTCCGGGCATCCAGTTCCGCGCGTGCGGATTTAAGCGAGGCCTCGGCATTATCCAGTTTTTCCATGGCGACATACTGTGTGCGTGCCAGCGTCCGCGTCCTCTGGAAATTAAGCTCGGCGTCCTTCCGGACCGCTTCGGCGGCCGTGACCCGGGCCCGAGCCTCCGCGATTTCCTCGGGTCTGCTTCCGGACAGAAGACGGGCAAGGACCTCCTCCTGGGCGGCCAGCCTGGCGCTTGCCTGCGCGACGGCCGCCTCGAACCTCGCGGGGTCCAGTTCGGCTACGAGTTGCCCTTGTTCGACGCGTTCTCCTTCCTCGAAAAGAAGCCGCTGGATGCGGCCGGTATCGTGGAAGGCAAGTTGAATCTGGCGGATATCAATGTTTCCGTAAAGAAGCAGAATGTCGGTCGGTTTTTCGTTGCGGTCATAATAAACATAGATTCCCGCTCCGAGAGCGGATATCAGAAGAAAGAGGAGCACCGCAAGGCGGATTTTACTTTTTTTCATTTCTCCACCTCTTTCTTTGAGCTGTCATCCGTTTCCGGCTTGACGGAGGGGGGAGTGAGCATTGAATTGATCGCCTCAATATCTTTCACGCCGAGCACCCCGGCCGCGGTCTTCAGCCGAACCCGGTTGAGGACGTGGTTATAGCGGGAGATGAAATAATTCCGTTGAGCATTTGCATGGTTTTGGATGCTGTCCAGGTAATCAACGATGGAAACGGTGCCGAGCTCATAGCCCCGGTGGGTGGCCTCCATCGAGATTTTTGCGGATTCCAGCGCCCGGGTTTCCGCGCGAAGCTGGGAGACACTGTCTTTCAGGTTTAAAAAAGCACTTTCCGTATCCAGGCGAATTCGATCCGTGAGATCTTCCAGTTCGTACTCGCCTGCCATGGCTTGAGCTCTGGCTTGTCGAATTTTGGCATTGATTTCTCCTCCACGGTAAATCGGGAGTGAAAATACAAGACCGGCATGCAGTTCCTCCCGATCGATCGTGGGGAGAAAGTTTCCCTCCGTGAAATTGTATCCCGCATCCAGGTCCAGGCGCGGCCATCGCTCGCGGAGTGCGATTTCCACCTGGTCCCGGGATATCCGGAGCTCCTCGCGCGCCTGCATGAGCAAGGGCTGGTTTTCGAGAGCCGCTTTTACCCAGGGATCGACGGAATCCGGTCTTGGACCCTCCGGCTGGAAGGCGCCAAGATCAAGGAGCGGCCCAACCGGCTGATGGGTGAGGCGTTTCAAGCGCTGTACGGCGATTCGAACCGCATTTTGTTCCCGGATCAGATCCGACCGGGCGGCATCCAGGCGCGCTTCGGCTTCGCTCACTTCGACGATGGTTCCCGCACCCGCTTCCAGGAAGGCGCCGGCCTGATCCCGTATTTTATTCAGCAGATCTCTCCGGCCGCCCGCGACCCGTTCATTGGCCTGGGCGGTCAGGACCTCAAAATAGGCCTGAGATACCTGAAGGATCAGTTGCTGTTCGGCGGCCGACACCGCATATTCGCCGGCTCGGACCTTGGCCCGGGAGGCGCGCAGTGCAACCCAGTCCCGGCCGCTGATGATCGGCTGAATCAATGTGACCCCGTAATTGCTGCCGGTATAGGTCGTGTGGACGGACTCTGCCGTGAAACCGGTAATATCGACCTTGTTGCGGCTTACACCCGCATCGGCTCCTATTTTGGGCAAAAGCGCGGATTCGGCCAAAGAGCCGGAGGCTTCGTCTGCCTGCAGAAGGGATCGGGCCCGGGCGAGTACCGGGCTGGAGACCGATGCCTGCCGGTAAATGGTGAGGAGATCTTCGGCGTCGGCGGGGAAGGGGGATCGGAAAGCAAGACAGGTTGTGAGGAGCACCGTGACCGATGCGATTTTTAATGCCATACGGCACCGTTTCAGATAATGGCCCGGATGATGCAACCTGTCAAAGTGTTCCATTATTGAAATAACTGCAAGGTTGTTCAGGAGTATTGCCGGTTTAACCAGACGAAAATTTTACAGCCGATGGATGTTCTCACACCCCGGAATTGGGGGGGTAAGATGCTTTGAAAATTAATGGTTTCACAAATTTGTACTTTGAAAATATATTTATTGCTGTTATAAACAATATATCAGGTTCACTGATATTTTTCAAGCAAAACTTTTTAAGGTTCGGCAGGGGACCGGCTTTTCCCTGATCCCGCTGAAATATCTCTTTCAGCCGTAATATTTTCCTGGTTTTTTTCAGGCCGGGTAACAAACCAGATCGTGGGAGGAAAAAGAATGGATAAGGCATATCCGGTAAAACCCGAGTGGAGTCGAAACAGCTGGTTGAATGAAGAAAAATACCAACAGTTGTACCGGGAATCGATTCAAGATCCGGAGGGTTTCTGGGCGAAACAGGCGGAATGTATTGACTGGTATCAAAAATGGGACAAGGTGCTGGAAGAAGATTTCGGCCAGGGGCAACATGCATGGTTTCTAAACGGAAAAACCAACGCGGCATTTAATTGCCTGGATCGTCACCTGGAGAAGCGGGCAAACCAGGTGGCTTTTTACTGGGAAGGGGACGATCCGAAGGAAGCCAGGTCCATTACTTATCGCCAGTTATATGAAGAAGTCTGTCGGTTTGCCAATGTTTTGAAAAAAAGCGGCGTTAAAAAAGGAGATCGGGTTACGCTGTATCTTCCCATGATTCTGGAACTGCCGATCGCCCTGCTGGCCTGTGCTCGAATCGGAGCCATTCATTCGGTGGTTTTCGGCGGTTTCAGCCCGGATTCGCTCTTTGACCGGATTATGAATTGTAACTCAACGGTTGTCGTAACGGCCGATGGCGGATATCGCGCCGGTAAATTGGTGCCGTTGAAGGTCAACGTGGATGAAGCCCTGGAAAAAGGCGGCCACGAGGTGACGAATGTCATTGTTGTCAAGCGGGCCGGTAACGAAATCGATTGGCGAAAGGATCGCGATGCATGGTGGCACGAGGAAATGGCCGCCGCGGGGCTGGATTGCCCATGTGAAGAGATGGATGCCGAGGATCCGCTGTTCATTTTATATACCTCGGGATCCACCGGCAAACCCAAGGGGGTGATGCATACCACCGGCGGATATCTTGTGTATACCTCAATGACTCACCGGTACGTTTTCGATTATCACGAGGGGGATATTTTCTGGTGCACGGCGGATATCGGGTGGATCACGGGACACAGCTATATTGTCTATGCTCCCTTATGCAACGGCGCGACTTCCGTTATTTTCGAAGGAGTGCCCGGTTATCCGGATTTTCGGAGATACTGGCAGGTGGTGGACAAGTACCAGGTGAATATCTTTTACACGGCGCCGACCGCCCTTCGGGCGATCATGAGAGAGGGAGATGAATATATCAAGGCGGCCGATCGCCGTTCTTTACGAATTCTGGGATCCGTGGGCGAACCGATCAATCCCGAGGTATGGGAATGGTATTACAAAGTCGTGGGCGATGAACGATGCTGTGTGGTGGACACCTGGTGGCAGACGGAAACGGGTGGAATCTGTATCACTCCCATCCCGGGGGTGAATCCGCTGAAGCCCGGCTGGGCCACGCGGCCTTTTTTCGGGATACAGCCGATTCTGGTGGATAACACGGGCAAGATAATTGAAGGCGTCGGAGAAGGAAACCTGTGCATCAAATTTCCGTGGCCGGGATTGATGCGAGGGGTCTTTGGCGAGCCGGACCGGTTTCGGTTCACCTATTTCACCACCTATCCTCCCTATTATTTCACGGGCGACGGTGCCCGCCGCGACGAGGACGGCAATTACCTTCTTACGGGGCGCGTTGATGATGTGATCAATGTTTCCGGCCATCGATTGGGGACCGCGGAACTGGAATCCGCCTTCATCGAAAATTCGAAGGTCGCGGAGGCGGCGGTGGTCGGATATCCGCATGACATCAAAGGGCAGGGTATCTATGCTTACATTATTCTGCGGGCGGGTGAAAGTCCCAGTCCGGATTTGGAAGAGGAATTAAAATCATGGATCCGGCATGAAATCGGTCCGATTGCCATCCCCGATGTCATTCACTGGGCTGCCGGATTACCGAAAACGCGTTCCGGTAAAATCATGCGGCGGATTCTCCGCAAGATCGCTTCCAGCGAATTTGACTCGCTGGGGGATATTTCCACCCTTGCGGAGCCCGGCGTCGTGAGCGAACTGATTAAAACAAGACCGGTCTAAAAAGCTTTTTCGTGAAGCCGGCGGGGGAAAGAAAAAGCTTTGACGGCTTGTGGCCGGGCGATTCGATCCTTACGATCATTTCCTGCAATTGAACGGTCATGTCGTATCCGAAGAGTACCTTGAATATGAAAAAAGCAGCAAAAAAGGCCGATTACCATTTTTGCAATCTTGTATTCGAAGGTGGAGGAGTAAAGGGTATCGCCTATCTTGGGGCGATGGAGGAATTGCTGAAAAAAGGTATTCTGCCTCGAATTCAACGTGTGGGAGGCACCTCCGCGGGTGCGATTAACGCCCTTCTCCTCGGGCTGAATTACAGCGCGGATGAAACCCGTGATCTCCTTTGGGAACTGAACTTCAACAATTTTCTGGACGATTCGTGGGGAGTGATTCGAGATTCAAAAAGACTGTTGGCGGAGTTCGGATGGTATAAAGGGCGTTTTTTCAGGAAATGGATCGGAAACGTGATCGGCGCGAAGACGGGAAACAGCGAATCCACTTTTGCCGATATCGAGCTTTTAAAAGAAAATAGAGGCTTCAAGTCGCTGTATTTTATCGGCACGAATCTATCCACCCGTTTCTCGGAAATATTTTCGAATGAGCATACACCCAGGATGTGCGTAGCGGACGCGGTAAGAATTTCCATGTCGATTCCGCTTTTTTTCACGGCAAAGCGCAGTCCGAGGGGAGACGTGTACGTGGACGGAGGGGTTTTGGATAACTACCCCGTCAAGCTGTTCGATCGGAAAAAATATATCGTTCAAAAAGAACATCGGAGACTAACGGAATACTATGACAGGATCAACGTTTCCCTGGCCGGGCTGGAACGTCCGGTTTCGGAATACATATACAACAGGGAAACGCTGGGATTCAAGCTCGACGGCAAGGAAGAAATTTCCATGTTCAGAGATCATGCCGAACCCCCCAGCCGCGAAATCGACGACCTTTTCGAATATGCATGGGCAATGATCGATACCTTATTGGAATCGCAGCAGAACAGCCATTTGCATAGCGACGATTGGCAGCGAACGATATACATAGACACCCTGGGCGTGAAAACAACCGAGTTCGGTCTGTCCGACGATAAAAAAACGGCGTTGATCGAGTCCGGTCGGGAAGGAGTGAAAACGTATTTCAAGTGGTACGACCGGAGCGCCGCCGTGAATAAGCCGGAGCCGCCGCCGAAGGGGGACCGGAAGTAAAAAAATCTCGACATTTGTCGGATGATTTTCAGCCATCCGGGCGGAAACGATCCCTCCCGATATTTTCAATGACAACCCGCACTCGAACTCCCGCCGCAAACGCAGGTATGAAACCGGTTGACAACTTACGGGATAAGCATCATTTTAGATTCGCAGCCGATATGGATACTGTGAAAATGACCGGGTATCATACGGATTGAAAAGGCCGTTTCATAATTTTAAAAGCGGTTTCAAACCTTCCATCGGGTTTACGATCCAGGCGCGAGCGAACCGCCGAACGGCATGAATACATGGTTATTTACAGGTTTGAAGGTTTTGCCCCGCGGATCCGCCCGGGGGAAATGTTTTGAAATCATATCCAAATGGAACCGTTCCATGAAGCAATACGCCGCTCCGCTTGAATATATGCCGCATATCCGGGAGAAATACAGCGCCCTGGGATATGAACCGTACCAATGGGTGGTCAATGAAAATCCGTCTCCGCTGCATCCGTTACCCCGATGTCTGAAGGAGTGCCGCGTCGCCCTGGCGGCATCCGGGGGGATATACCAGGCAGGGCAAAAGGCCTTCCACTTCCGGGACGACACCTCGTTTCGGATGATACCCAAAGACGTGGATCCGTCGGATCTGCGGGTTACCCACTTTGCCTATGATCTGACCGAAGCCCGAAGAGACCCGAACCTGGTGTTACCGGTCAACACGCTTTGTCGCCTGGAAAGCGAGGGGATCATCGGCAGACTGATCGATCCCTTATTTTCATTCATGGGGGGAATTTATTCTTCCCGGAGGGTTCTGGAAGAACTCGCTCCCGCAATGATACGGCGCATGGCGGAAATGGACGCGGATGCGTTGCTGCTGGTGCCGATTACTCCCGTATGCCATCAAACCGCCGGTCTGGTTGCCCGGTATGCGGAAGCCCGCGGCATCTCCACGGTATGTCTGAGCAATGTGTATGATGTGACATGTTCGGTGAATCCGCCCCGGGCGGCTTTCGTGGATTTTCCCATGGGGTATGTCGCCGGAAAGCCGGGCCGGCCCGAACTGCAATACCGGATTATCCGGAACGCTCTGGAGTTACTGAACGAATCCGATCGATCCGGGCGGATCGAAATCCTTCCGTTTCGGTGGGACAGAAACGATCTCTGGAAAAATAACGCTTTAAAAACCGGCGATCAGCGTCGAAAAAGGACGAATGTCCCCCAGTACCAGTGCGAGGAAGACCGGCGGCTGGCTGAAAATCCATCCGACGGTCGCGGAGCCGGCGAGCCGGCGGAAAATCCCGACATCAACCGGGCCGCCACTCCCGGATAAAAAACGTAACCTTATTCCGATGCCGATTCCGACCGCGCATGGAGTTGCTGCGTCTCCCGCAACCGTTCATGTCATTTCCTGTTCATTCGCGACCTTTTCATGCTCAATGAAGAACCCCGATGATTCACCTTGAAAAATCGACGGATATGATTTAACAATAATATGAATCCAATGGATCGCCGCCGGTCAAATCGCCGCTCCGGAGAAATTCGGGTCGGCAAACCCGGGTGAAATACGGTTTCAATCTCTTTGCACCCGTTATTTACAACGTCTTTGGATCTGCAGCAGCATCAATCTGAATGAAAACCCTGTTAAGATGCCGCCCATTCGCTTTCTTTCAAGGAGAATGAAAATGAACCGTCTGGTGCGTATTCTGAAAAACAAATGGTTGATTATCGGAGTATCGGTGCTGATCATTTACACCCTTTCGGGATTCTTCCTCCTTCCTTATCTCGTCCGGCATTACGTTCCAAAGCTCGTCCATGAAAAGATTCATAAAAAAGCGGAAATCGGGGAGGTGCGCTTCAATCCCTATATTTTCACTTTCGAAGCAAACGATTTCAGCATGGACGAACCCGATGGACGGCCCATCACGGGTTTTAAACGGTTTTTCGTGGATTTTGAACTCAAGAGCCTTTTTAAACGGGCATGGACATTTCAGCGGATTGCGCTTGAGTCGCCGCGGGTGAATGCGGTGATCGAACCCGATGGCGCCCTGAATCTGGCCCGGCTTGTACCGGCCTCCGAAACACCGCCCGATAAGAACGCGGAGGCGCCTTCCCCCGATGACAAAAAAGAACCTCCGCCACGATTGTTGATTGAAGATATCCTCATCGACCAGGGTCGGATCGATTTTATGGATCAGCGCCAGAGCGTACCGGCGGCCGTTGCCTTCAAACCATTCAACCTGCATATCGAAAACCTGACGACCCTTCCGGAACAGGAAGGGGGGAAAACCATTACCGCCACCAGCGGGGACGGAGAAATTTTACGCTGGAACGGCAATTTCACCCTGAATCCCGTGACTGCCGAAGGAACCGTTGCCGTTGAAAATCTGCGGGTCGCCACGATCTGGAAATTTTTCCGGGATGCCGTGAATCTCGATATGCCGGAAGGCAAACTGACGATTACAACCGACTATCATATGGATCTCGGAAATCCCCGGCCTCAGGTGACACTCGCCAATCTCAATGTAGCCCTTACCGGTATGATTCTGAAACTCGCGGGAGTCGAGGAGCCGTTTCTGGAGATGCCCGATACAAGAATCCGTGACGCCCGACTCGATTTGATCCAGCAGCGGGTCGGTGTGGGCAAGGTTTCCATTGCCGGTGGTCGTGCGAGGATTGCGACCGATGAAAGCGGCGTGTTCAACATGGAACGTATCATCAAGCCCGCTGATGGATCGCCTTCGACCGTTGAGCCGTCGGTCTCCGAAAGCAAACCCGCCGAACCCTGGAAAATCAGCCTGAATGCTTTTGAGGTGGATGGATTCGCATTGGATTACCATGACGCGAGCCGGGATCCGGGCCTTCAAGCCGGCATCGGTGATGTCGAAGTCGACTTGAAACTCGAGGCCCGGGCCGGTGGCCCTCAAACCGAGCTTTCGGCGCACAGCATTGCGGTCGGTCTTTCCGGTATCGCGGCCGGACTGGGCGATATGGCGGAACCGGCGGTACGGATCGATCAGTTGACGCTTGAAGACGGAGCCTATGATCTTGCCGGGAATCGTTTTACATTGAAGAAGCTTTCCATAAACGGCGGCGGGATCGATTTTTTGCGTTATGCCGACGGAACCAATAACCTGACCCTCATGGCAGAGCCGCCGAAGAGGGAAACGGTTGCTGAAAAGCCGGAGGAAGTTCCGACCGACGGGCCCTCTTTCGGGTTCCGGATCGACACCGTTGCCGTATCCGGACTGGAGTACGCTTTCTCGGATTTTTCCGTGAAGCCGGACCGTCCGATTTTCAACCTGGAAGATATCGCCCTGGTTTATAATAACGTCGACGGCAAGTCTCCCATGACGTTCGATGCAAGGTTGAAGGTACGCCAAGGTGGTCAAATCAAGGCTTCCGGCGAGATTCATCCCTCCGTTCCATCCGTGCAAGCCGATATACAGGTGGATGGACTGCAACTGCCGCCCTTCCAGCCTTACATCGACCCGGTCGTTTCTCTGGTGCTTCAGTCGGGAGCGGTTTCCACCCATGGTACACTGCTATCCGGTATCGAAAAGGCGGTTTCACGGACTTCCTATGAAGGAGGGTTCAAGGTGGAGAAACTGCGGCTGATCGAACCCGGCGGTACCGAGACATTCCTGGGCTGGAAAAATCTTCAGACGGAAAATTTGAAACTCCGGCTCGAACCCAACCGTCTTGAAATCGGGCAGATCAATCTGGCGCAACTGGCCGGCAAATTTATCATTTATGAAGATCATACACTCAATGTCGTCAAGGTGATCAAAACCGGTCCGGGTGTTGAGTCGAAGTCTCCGGCTCCGCCCGAAACCAAAGGTAAAACGGACGATTCTTTCCCGGTGGCGGTTCGGAAAATAAACCTGAGCGACGGCAGGGTGGAATTTGCCGATTTAAGCCTGCGGCCTCCGTTCGGAACGAAAATTCACGATCTCAAGGGATCGATTGTCGGTATTTCCACCGTTGCCGACGCCCGTGCCCAGATTCATCTTGACGGTCGTGTGGATGATTACGGAACCGCAAAGGTGGAAGGCGAGTTGAATAGTTCCGATCCCAAGGCCTTTACGGACATGGGACTGGTTTTTCGCAACCTGGAAATGACCAGCCTCACGCCCTATTCCGGCCGTTTTGCCGGCCGGAAAATCGATTCCGGCAAGCTGTCCGTGGACCTGAAGTACCTGATCGAAAACAGCCGGCTTGCGGGCGACAACCAGATCGTGGTGGAACGCCTGAAACTCGGAGAAAAGATCGAAAGCCCCGATGCGGTGAGCCTCCCGCTCGACCTTGCCGTTGCATTGATGGAAGATTCGAAAGGGGTGATCGATATCGGGCTGCCGGTTAAGGGAAACCTCGATTCCCCCGAGTTCAGTTTCGGGAGACTGATCTGGAAAGCCTTGACCAATTTGCTGACCAAGATTGTGACAAGTCCTTTCCGCGCGCTCGGGGCGCTGATTCCGGGTGGCGGGGATGAAACATTAAACATGGTTGTTTTTGAAGCCGGCCGCTCCGATGTGCCGCCGCCGGAAAAAGAGAAACTGCACAAGCTGACCGAAGCCCTTAAAAAGCGGCCCAGGCTGAAAATCACCGTGACCGGCCGTTATCACCCGGAAACCGACACGCCCGAATTGCGTTCCGAAAGTATGCGCCTCGCGCTGGCTTTGCGCCGGGGGCAAAAACTTGAACCCGGGGAAGACCCCGGCCCGGTGGACTGGAGCGATCCGAAAACCGGTAAGGAACTTGAAAAAATGTTCGTTGAGCGTTTCGGCGCCGATCCGCTCAAGACCATAAAGGAAGAACGGAAGGAAGCGGAAAAAGAAAAAAAGAAAGATCCGGATGCCCTAAAGGTGGAGAATGAAGATCCCGGCCGGCTTGCGAAGATCCTTTTTGCCCGACTGGCGGAAGCGGAACCGATCGGGGAAAAGGAACTGACGATGCTTGCCCGGGAAAGAACCGATGCGGTCATGGCCGAACTTGGCGGGCCGGATGGTATCCCGGAAGATCACCTGGGGATAAAACCCCCGGCTTCCGCGGGTAAAAAGGATCCGCCTTCGGCATTGCTGAATCTGGAGCCGATGCGGTAGCTCCAAAATATTTTCGAATCTTTCGGTTCCTTGCCGGCGTTCGCCGGAATATTTGTGAAAACCGCCACGAGAGTGATTTCAGGCCGGGTGAGTATCATTCGCGAAATCGTATCGCCTCCAAAAGACATCTTTTCAAACCGATCTCATCGGATTTTTCCTGAGCGAAGCGGTTTAGAACCGCGCGGACTTCCTTTCGGGTGAGTATGTCATTGCACAGATGACAATGATTGACGTATTTTTCTTTAAACTTGATATCAGGGGCTTTGCCTGCGACAAACCGCATAAGTCCGTATGGTCCCTCGAGTGCGAGCCAGTTGGCGATCAGATCGCAGTTCGCCTCGCAGACAATCTCGGCGAGCGGTTTGGATCCATATACTCCGAAGGTCAGTTCCGGCACCGCCTGGTCGATCATCCCGCAACACATCCGGATTTCTTGTTCAGGAGAGATGATCAGGCTTTTCAGGACGGAACTGCACGGACCTTTCCAGGCCGTATCGCTTTTGGGGTATAATATATATGCGTCATGATTCAGCCATTTCGATCCGTGCCCGACGGGAACCGTGAGCGATGAGGAGTAGACATCGAATCTCGGATTCTCTTTTTCAGGGTCGAATCGCTTCAGCTTGACTCCGAGATATTCGGAAAGATACTCGATCGTAATTTTTGTTTCCTTGACCCGCTTGTGGGCCACGAGGGTCGGCATCTCGAGATTCCTCGCGGCCCAAAAAGCATTTTTCACATTCGCGATGTCGATATTTTCCTGGTGCAGGTCGTCACAGCTCAAATTGATCTCGCTCAAGCCCGCCGATTTCAGTTCGCTCAGCATCTTCACGGCTTTTTCAGGCGAGCCCGCCCAGAAAGAGTTGGTCACAATTCTGGTCCAGAGTTTTTTCGAGGACGCGTATTGGATCGTATCCAGCACCTCGTTTTTTTTAATCAGCGGCTCACCGCCGGTGAAAACCACCACTCTCGGATTGGACAGTCGCAGGGCCTCCGCAATCACCTCTTTCATGAAGGCGCCGTCGAGACAGGGGCCTCCATGCGGCCCGGATTCCGTAACACAGTATTTACAGGCAACCGGGCAGTCGTAGGTTACGGAAAAAACAAGCTGGGACAGCATATCAATATTTTCCGTACTCTTTCAGCCGGATGTCGAACTGTGTCATGAGACTCGACAGGGTGACTGCGTCAAGCAGCGGTGCCTGATAGAATCGGTCTTCCGGCCGGAAAACATGTTCGCCCTCGAAATTTCTGGTTGTCCAGTGGTCCGACTTGCTGTTTGTAAGCGCGTCCTGATTTTCCCAGGATGTATTCGCTCCCCTGTGGGTTTCGGAGCTTCTTTCGGAATATTCGACAACACCGGAAAAGCTTGCATCCTGCCTCCATTCAGCCGCGATGTCTACATTCCTTCTTACCTCCGTATCTATGTCCAGATCCGGGTCGATTCCGAATTCCGGGATTGTTTTTGATATCCCGAAAACATCTTCAAACCTGTCCAGACCAACCTTTTCTTTCGTTACAAAATTCCGTGCCCGGATCATGGTGAACTTGAACCTCATGAGCATATCCGCCGTTACCGAGTCGCCAAGTTTTACGCCCGCCGTTTCCAAAACGCCTTTCGGGTTCTCGATAAAGAGGCTGAATTTTTCTTTGTCAAAAACCACTTTTTTCATAAACTGAGTAAACGCGACGGAAGGCATTTTGATCCGAAAACTAATTCTGGAAAGCTGCTTAACCATAATCGACCTCCTTCGAAATCAGTGGGAATGAATCGGATAACCCCTGGATGAAAGTGGTACCAAAACCTTCCATCGGGTTTACGATTAAGAAGAGGCGAGGCATACCAACGCATGGATCTATCGGGTATTCCGAGGATTGAATGCCTGGCCCCAACACGGAGGATGGGCCCGAGGGAGGAGGGTTTGAAACCGCTTCCAAGCTCCTTTTTGGGCCCGAGTATAGGAAAGGACCGCCTGTGTGTCAACAATTTCGTGAACGCCGTCCGGAGGCGGATACCCAGTCCGGAAAAAACGCGGATCCCGCATGTATCATGACGTTTTTGTCAAAGCTCCTGGTAATGGAAGCGTTTGCGGCATTCGACCTCGGGGAACCTGATTCCTCCCTCGGGCACGCGCTGCCATTTCAGCTCCACGGGAAAGGGGGCGGCGTGCCATACCTTTTCACAGTATTCGCGGATCGAACGGTCGGAGGAAAACTTGCCCATGCGCGCCACATTGAGAATGGACATCCGCGACCACTGCTCGGCATCTTTAAAAATCCCGCCCGCCTGCTCCTGGCATTCGATATACGACGGATAGTCTGCGAAGAGGAAATAGGGGTCATGGTTGAGCAGGGAATCGAGCAGCGGTCGGAACAGCTCATGGTCGCCATGGGAGAAGTGCCCGGAGCGGATCAGGTCGATCGCCGTACGCAATTCCGCGTTGTCGCGGTAATAGTCCATGGGTGAGTAACCCCTGCTCTGCAAGGCGGCGACTTCGCTGACGGTCATGCCGAACAGAAAGAAGTTTTCGGCCCCCACTTCCTCCCGGATCTCCGCATTGGCCCCGTCCAGGGTTCCGATGGTCACCGCCCCGTTCATGGAAAACTTCATGTTGCCGGTCCCCGAGGCCTCCTTGCCGGCGAGCGAAATCTGCTCGGACAGGTCGGCCATCGGGTAGATGGTCTGTGCGGTCTGCACGTTATAATTGGGGACAAAAAAGACCCGCAGCCGGTCGCCCACATCCGGGTCGTTGTTGACCACGTCGGCCACCGAATTGATGAATTTGATAATCAGCTTGGCCATGAGATAGCCGGGCGCCGCCTTGCCGCCGAAGACAAACACCCTGGGGGTGAGATCCAGAGACGGATCGGCCTTGATGCGATTGTACAGGGTGATGATGTGAAGCACGTTCAGGTGCTGGCGCTTGTACTCGTGGATACGTTTTACCTGAACGTCGAACATTGCGCGGGCGTCGATTCGGACGCCTCCCACTTTCATGGCGTAATCGGCGACATCCTGCTTGTTTGCCTGCTTTACCTTACGCCATGCATCGCGAAAGGCCGAGCCGTCGGCAAGGGGTTCGAGTTTGCGCAGTTCGTTCAGGTCGGTGGTCCACTTTTCGCCGATCGCATCGGTGATCAGCCGGCTCAGTCTCGGATTGCTGACCCGTATCCAGCGTCGAGGGGTAACTCCGTTTGTGATATTGATGATTTTCTCCGGCCACAGGCGGTCGAAATCCGCCAGGGTCTGTTCTTTGAGCAGCCGGGTGTGCATCTCGGCCACCCCGTTGATGGTGTGGCTGCCGATGCAGGCGAGATGGGCCATGCGGATCGAACGGGGATGCGTCTCATCGATGATCGACATTCGGCGGATGATATCCTCGTCGCCCGGATATTTTAACCGGATCTGATCGAGAAAGCGGTAGTTGATTTCATAGATGATTTCCAGGTGCCGGGGAAGCAGTGAGCCGAACAGGGCGATCGGCCATTTTTCGGAGGCTTCGGGGAGAAGGGTGTGGTTGGTGTAGGAAAACGTCCGCGTGGTGATGTCCCATGCCTGATCCCATGGCATGCAGTATGTGTCGATCAACAGCCGCATCAGTTCGGGTACGGCCACCGCCGGGTGCGTGTCGTTGAGCTGAACGGCATAGGTCTCGTAAAAGTTGTCCGGCGTGTCGTTTTCAAAAAGGTGCATGCGAATCATATCCTGCAGGGAGCAGGATACGAAAAAATACTGCTGTTCCAGCCTGAGCTTTTTGCCCTGATACTGTTTGTCGTTGGGATACAGGACCTTGGTGATGTTTTCGGCCGCGATTTTTTCATGCACCGCCCCAAAATAGTCACCGATGTTGAAGTCCTGAAAATCGAAGGATTTGGTCGCCTCCGCGCTCCATAGACGAAGGGTGCTGACCGTGTTGACCTTGTAACCGGGAACCGGCGTATCGTAGGGGATGCCGATGACTTCGCGCGCCGGGACCCAGCGCACACAGCTTTTATCGTCATGATTCTTGTAAGTTTCCACAAAGCCGCCGAAGCCGACCCTCTGGGCCAGATCGGGTTTTTTGATTTCCCAGGGATTTCCGGGCTGCAGCCAGGGGTCGCTCAACTCCTTCTGCCATCCGTTCTCGATTTCCTGATCGAACATGCCGAACTCGTATCGGATACCGTAGCCGATGGCCGGGATCTGAAGGGTGGCGAGCGAATCGAGATAGCAGGCAGCCAGCCTTCCCAGGCCTCCGTTGCCCAGTCCCGGCTCCTCCTCGTGATCGATGATGTCCTGCAGGTTGAGTCCGGTTTCCCGGGTCGCCTGAAGAAAATTTTCAAACAGTCCCATGCTGACCAGGTTGTTGCACAGATGCGGCCCCATGAGAAACTCGGCGGACAGATAGCAGACCGTCCGGATCTTTTTTTCCAGCAAAGCCTCGGTGGAGTTGATAAAAAGGAGCTGCATGCGGTCGCGCAGGGTCGAGGAGACCGCCAGATAATAGTCGTTGAGAGAGACCGACAGGGCGGTTTTGCCCAACTGATAGAAGAGTTTGTAGGCGAAGGCGCGTTTCAGTTTATCGATGTCTCCGTTGCTGTTTTTCACGGCGGGAACGGCGTTTACGGGGCTTTGTGAATGTTTCATGGCTGCTCCTTCAGAATTTTATTATGACCTCAGTGTATGTGAAGGGCGCTTGTGTGTCAACATCTTCGTTCATACTACATGTAGACGGAGGCGGGCCGGGATAATCAAAAATGGGTTCGTCAAAGTAATTTCCGAAAGCCCGGCTGAATGAGACGCCGGTTTCGCACGCGGGGATTTCCTGTTAATTTTTCCGGCCGGTGTTCCGATGATCGTATTACGGACGTTTCAGGCGGATGGCCCCATCGAGGGAACATCGATCCTCGAAATGGATACCGACTTCGGCATGGGCGGTGCAATTCGGGCGGACAGCGGATTGCGGCAGATTCGTAACAGTCAGAAAATATGGATCGGATTACAGGATAATGAGCGACGAAACCTACAGGATCATTTTCCAGGGGCGGATTCAAAAAGGGTTTTCCATCGATTCGGTAAAAAACGATTTCGCGCGTATGTTTAAACTGGCCCCGGAAAAAACCGAAAAGATGTTTTCCGGGCGGGAAATTACCATTCGAAGCAACCTCTCCCGCGAACAGGCCTTGAAATACGAAAAAGCGATTCTAAAAACCGGCGCTCAGTGCCGGGTGCTTAAGGACCGGCCCGAATCCGGGTCCGTGCGGACGGACGAATTATCCGGCGCAGGCCGACCACCCGTGTCTCCCGGCACGCGGGTTCCACCCGCCCATCAAGCACAAAAAGACTTTTCGTCCATTCTCGAAACCTACCGGTCGAAATGCCGGCCGCCTCAATGCCGGCTTGCTCCGGATATTCCGGGAGATCTGCTGGAGGAAATCACGGGCATCTGGGAGAAAAGCGGGAAAGAGGAATCGATCCTGGCCTGGTTCGAGATCAAAAGATACCCCGGCAAAGTGTTCGGAATGCTGTTGACCGATCGGAACTTGCATGTTCGAAGTGAAACCAGCGGGAAGCGGTCGATTCCCATC
The DNA here is from genome assembly GCA_018432925.1 of Desulfobacterales bacterium. Taxonomy (GTDB): domain Bacteria; phylum Desulfobacterota; class Desulfobacteria; order Desulfobacterales; family JAHDSC01; genus JAHDSC01. The sequence continues at coordinate 27,683 of JAHDSC010000110.1, forward strand.
GGGGAGATCGGCCGGATGCGAATCCTGCAAAAAAACAAGAAGTGGGAATTGGAATTCGGAGTCAGCAACCTCTATCATGATTTGCCCAAAAAAATCCATGAGCCATTGGAGCATTTTTTATGCCTTTGCTTTGAAATCGGCGGATTGAAACCGCGGGTGGATAAGCGCGTCGTTATTGAAAAAAAAGATAGTCCGTCTCCGAAAACGGAAAAGCGCGCCGTTGCCGAAAAACAAGAAAACAAGTCCGGCAAAAAGAAAAAGGCTGAATCCGAATCCGATGCAGATTCGGATCATTCGATGATGCCATTCTATATCATCTGTGCCCTGGTAACCATTCTGGCGAACGCGGAACTGCTTGTCGGTGCCGGAGCCAATCCGATCATTGCATTTATCATCGGATGCGTCATTCTTCTTCTGCTCCCCACGGTTATCGGACTGGTTATCGGTTCTTTTCTTGTCGGATGGATATATGATCTGCCGGGGCTTGCAATGGCGTTCC
>JAHDSC010000040.1 GCA_018432925.1 Desulfobacterales bacterium
CGCTTCGAAAACTTTCGACCCCGGAAATCAATGTTATGACGGTTGAAGACCCGATTGAAATGATACATGAGGATTTTAACCAGATCGCGGTGCAACCCGCCGTGGGAGTTACTTTCTCGACGATTCTGAGAAATATCCTGAGGCAGGACCCCGACATTATCATGATCGGAGAGATGAGGGACCTGGAGACGGCTGAAAACGCAATTCAGGCCGCATTAACGGGGCATCTCGTTCTATCCACCATCCATACCAACGATGCCCCCACATCGATCACCCGGTTGCTGGATCTGGGTATTCCTTCCTTCCTGATTCAAAGCACTCTGGTGGGAATTCTGGCCCAGCGCCTGGTTCGTAAAATCTGTAAGTACTGTATCGAACCCTTTGAGATCGAAGCGGAAAAATTGAGGGCAATGAACCTGGATATCTCTACAAACGGACGCATAAAGCTGTATCGCGGCGCAGGATGCCAAAAATGCCGCGGGACGGGGTATTTCGGCAGAGCCGCCATTTTTGAGGTACTTCCTTTCACGGAATCCATAAAAATGTTGACAACGGACCGGACCGATATTGAAGCCATCCGGGTCCGGGCCAGAAAAGAGGGAATGGTCACTCTTCGGGAGAACGCTGTAAAAAAGATGCTGAACGGCACAACCACCTATCTGGAAGTTTTAAGGGTTACGCGAGACTGACTGCTTCCACGGTAACCCCTTCGCCTCCATCTCACCCGCCGGATGTTTATTCGAATTCCCGGGCCATCATCGCATGATAGGCCTTGAGTTCTTCTTTATAATGCTTGCTTTTTTCTTCATAAGCTTTAATCCGGTCATTTAATTCTTCCGCCTGCCGTTCATATACCTTCATTTCGGCGGAAGTCGCCCGGGATTTCTTTTCTTTTTCAAACCGTTCTTTTTCATCCGTGAGCTGCCGGAATTCCTGATCCAGTTCGGCTTTCAGCTTTACCAGTTTTTCCGCGCGCGCTTCGATATCGTTTTGTCTTTCAGCCGATTCGCTTTCTTTTATTTTTTCCCGCTCCGCAATTTTTTGCGTTACCGTGGCCGTCGGTAAGGTTTCCATGGATTCTTCGGGAGTCACCGCCTCACTGTATTCCTCCAGGCTGGAACGTTGATTTTCCGGCACATCGCACAGATTGTCCGTGAAATGGATAACGCCATCCGGACCGATGTACTTGTAAAACTCGGCCGAAGCCGGGAAAGAAATCAGAAATACAATCAGCAGTGCGATTCCGATGGGTTTACCGTGCATTTTTATCTCCTTAAAATTTAGCCGTCTTTTTGGATGTTCCCCGCTGCTTACGGCGGGGAACCTTCGACCGTGATGACTTTTCATCCCTTTTTCGATTCGCTCGCCAACCCATCGGGCAAGCCGAAGGATTGACATTCAATGCTCTGGTTCAAAAGGGAAAGATGAAATGATTAATTCCCGTACTTCCATATTGAAATGGCCTGGCGGCTTGAATTTAAAACGATACCGACCATCCTTCCTTTAGAAAAACCGGATCTGGATATTCTTTCTCCCGTTTTGGAATAAAATGCCGTGGCCGTCGAAAGCTTGAACAGGCGATCATCGATTACGATTTCATTTTCTGAAATCCCATCAATCGTTCCGATCGCGTCAAATTCCGGAACCGTGAGTTCCGTTTCGGTTTCCGTGACGTCGGACGCCGGTTCGACGGGAAGAATGTTGACATCTCCTGCGTACAGTGCGCCCGTCATGAAGATCAAGATGATGAATCCAGTTATGGCCATTGTTCTCAACATTTTAACCCTCCTAATTTCCTTCCAGTTCCTGCCAGCAGAAAAGGCCGGTCTTTTCTGCTCGCGTTCTCTCCTCATCCACACTTCCCACTGAAATACTGAAATACATCATATTCATTACTCCTCCCGGCAATGCCAGCACAGCCGGCGTGTAGTACATCCCTTCCTTCTGCCAGCCGCTGGGATACACCCATACCGGTGCTTCCGGACTTCCGATGTTGATCATATCGGAGGAATCGAGAACGCCGTCCCCGTTGAAATCGAACATCGCCTGATCCAGTCTTCCTCCGGTACAGGCATTGATTCCATGGATGATGGAGCTTCCGCCCGCCGCACATGGAGTGTCCGAAGGAATGCTCGATATAATGATCGCCGCGCCGTCCTGGAGAATAAGATCCCGGACAACCCGTTCGCTGGCGGCCGGAAGATCGAAATACCAGCCGACGTGATCCCCGGTTCCGGTTGACGGCGAATACCAATTAATCGTCTCATCGCTCAACACCCGGTAGGTCCCATCGCCGCTGATCTGGCACTGTCTCAGTAAAGTGGGGGTTGAATTCGAAAGCCCTCGAACCAGAGGATCGCCGGAAGGCTGTTCAAAATATCCCAGATACTTATCCGCCGGGGCCGACCAGGCATCCGCCCAGTCCCATATACCGTAAATGGTCTGAACGCTCAGATCGGCGAAATCGGCCGCACCCAGGTATCTGCCCGTTCCGAAAACAACGATATAGCCGTTGCTGCCATACTTGCAATGTTTCATGACATCCGGCATGATGGTGATGGGTTGGCAATACCCCTGCGCGTTTTTCGCCTGAAAAAGAGGCTGGGGATTCGAACCGTCATTATAGGCGATCTTCCACTCATCGATCGTAGCGCCCGTCAGATCGAATTTCCATAAATTTCCCAGCAAATCTCCCGCATACGCATAGTCCACCTTGCCGTCCTGGTCTACATCCGTGAGCGCCGGGGTGGAAAGACCGTTGCATTCGGTAGAGTCGCCCACTCCCGTATCGATCTTTTTGAGAAGGCTGCCGGTGGAGGCATCCATTACGTAGAGGACCGCCCTTTTATTGGTGCTTTCATACCCGTTTCCGAAAATCACGACCCATCCCACCTTTGAGTTGACGAAAAAAGCCTTGCTGAAACTGTAGCCCATATCCGGATCCGGCGAGGTGTCGGGGTCGGAGGAGTCCGGATATTCCCATTTAAAAATATTGGCGGCGTCGGTTTCGGGATTGGTCATCGTCTCTATGTTGGATATATCCAGACAAAAATAACCCTTTCCTCCTTTTCCCAGTCCACATACCAAAAGCGTCTGACCCCCGATATTTTTCACGTAGGGAGCATTGTCGACAAAATAGGTGTGGGCGTAGTTCGGGTTTGCGACCGCCAGTTTGTTCAGATTTTTGAATACCAGCCTGGGAACATAGGCAAAGATCTCATTCCCCGTCTCATCGTTAAAGGCGTGCAACATTCCGTCGTTGGCGCCTACATACAAGGCGCCGTTATGATGCAGGGGAGCGGAATGTACGATATCACCCAGTTTGCTGGTGCGGGATCGGAAGACTTCTCCGCCCGGCTGCTCATTGGAAACATCTCCTCTCAGGAAATTCAACAATTTCTCCGCCCTTGTGGAATCCGGATCCAGCAGGGTTTGCTGATCGCCCGACAGTGAACTATACCGAAAAGCCACGCCGGTCGTTCCGTCGTAAGTGACGATTTTCCGCCCGGTGTCCCAATGCATGGTTTCCAGTTGTTCGTGGGCGGACCATTTTGCCGTTGTGCTCAATGCGCCCGTAACGCTATCGAGTTCATAGGCTTTCACATCTCCGGCCCAGCGGTTGGTGTCGTAAAGCCCCTGGTACAGGACCGTCCCCTCATTCAGCTCCTGCGAGTTGATCGATACCGAAGCACCGGATCCGATCCTTCTTTCAATATCCTCCCGGAGGGTGTTTAATGCCTCGACCAGCGTCTGCGGATTTTCCGTGCTCAGGTACTGACCCCTTCCGTTTACGGAGGCATGAAACATATCGTCGATCTTAAATTGATCGGTCGAATAAGGATTCGTCCAGGCCGGACAATTCGAGGGACAGTCCGGATACGCATCCGGGTCGAGCGTGCCGAATACGCCGAATGAGACGCAATAGGTGACCATGTGCTGATGCGTCGCCGAATCGTGCGCACTGGTCGGCACCAGATTCTCCAGACTCGAAAGATCCTTCTCATAATACTTCATGGCGACATCGGCGAGGGTGTTGGAATAGGCATCCGCGAAACAGCCGCCGTCATAGACGCTGCTATCATCTCCGTCTGCATTGCCGACCGACGGATCGCTGCCGTTCCAGTATCCGTCCGTCATGACGATGGCAAAGGTCTGCTGACAGGCGCCTCCGTCGGCTTCCGGCGCGTAGGGAGAAGATCCCAGCCCTCCGGTATAGCTGTCCGTGGCATCAAAATACTTGCCCACATTATCGAGCCCAAGTCTCAGCGGAGTGCCTGAGCCTGAGACAACATTATATAGCTTCGTAAGAAGATAGCCGGTATTGTCCGTTTTCCCCTCCACCTTCACCGGCAATACCGTCTGCATTTGCGAACCGTTGATGCACAGAAGCCCGATGTTGACCCCCTGCATGTCGTAAATGACGTTTGCCACGGCGGCCTTGGCGGTCAGCATCCGCTTCCGATAAAAGGAATACCAGTTTGCGAAATTCTGGCGCTCCTGGGCATAGGTCCGCCAGGTGCCGTCCTGGTTCTGCGGCCGGATACCGGCGGCTTCCGCCTCGGCCTCGGTCATGGAAATCAGTTCTCCGTAATCCACGATATTATCGGAGTCGCCGTCCGTGAACTCGGAATACTGGACCGATCCATCCAGTTCGACCAGGTAGATATGCCCATCTTTTTCGATATAATAATGCGCCCGGTGAATGTTTCTGCGATTTGACATCGTAAACGCGTATGGACCATAGGGACCTATCCACTTTCCGCCGTTGTACCGCTGGTTCACGTCAACGGTGGTCGATCCGCCGTCGTGGTATATGGTGTAAGGCGCATCCGTTGCAAAGTAAGATGAAGTGGCGACCCAGGCATATACATAATAGTTGCCGCTTTCCGGAATATCCAGCAGCCACGTTGCCGTATTGCCGCCGGTGGTTGCATAACGATACCTGCTCGCCCATGCGGAAGAGCTGTAGGTCTCCGTCCATGTGCCGGTTATCGTAAACGTTTCGTCCCTGTTATCCGCGATGGTTTCCACGGTGGGAGATCCCTCTTTTACAAGTCTCACCGCATCGGCGCAGGTGCGGTTGTTATGACCGGCCTCTCTCAGTACCGTTATTTTCGCTCCTCCATTCTCGATCAGAGTCATATAGGGCGTTGCATCGAGGTTGAAAGTCGGAGAGGCGTTAACCGGATTCGATCTCGGCGCGACCGTGTCCGCGTTGCTCATGTTCGGCCACGGGTCGTAGGTAACCGTCGGATCGTAGAACATCTTGTTATATCCCGATGACTGGGATTGCCATTTTCCTCTTTCCGACCGGGGCAGGATATTCCCACTGTATTTATTATCCCCGGGGTTATCGAACGGATAATAGTAATAGCCTTCGAAAAGCCCGCTGGCATCGTCGGTGATAAACTCCCAGTCCATGCTCCCTGAATCGTCCAGCACGAACATGATATTGGCCGGCGCCGCCTTGACCTGCGTGTCCAAAGGAATATTCGAAATATCCACGCATTTCACTTCCGTCGATGTCGGACGATCGCCGTCATAGCAATCCTCGTCGATCCCGTTACCGGGAATATCCACCGCTCCCGGATGAATGCTCGCGTTGGTGTCATCGCAGTCGCCCTGGTTCGGCGAGTATCCGTCCCCGTCGTAATCGGTATCTCCGGCGCTGCATGTCAGATCCGATCCGTCACAGTCCTGATCGATCCCGTCGCCGCAGATTTCCGTGGCTCCCGGATGAATGGCCGGATCGCTGTCATTGCAGTCGCCCATGGTCAATGTGTATCCGTCTCCATCGTTATCGACTTCGCACGTCATGTCCATCCCATCACAGTTCTGGTCGATCCCGTCGCCACAGATTTCCGGGGCTCCCGGATAAATGGTCGCGTCATTGTCATTGCAGTCGCCGCCGTTCGGAGTGTATCCGTCTCCGTCGTTGTCGACATCCGGATAAACCAGCGGTTTGAAAAATGCCGTCACCGTTTTATCGGAATTCACGGTAACGGTGTTTGCGGCCGAAAGAGGATCGCCATCAACCCCGCCGGTCCATTTTTCAAAAACCCAGTCAACCGCAGGAACCGCGTTCAAATTAACCACCGTGCCTTTTTCATAGGAGTGAAAGCCCACACCCGGGGTAATGGTTCCTTCGCCGGAATATGCCATGGAAACCACAAAGGCGTCCTTGCCGAACACCGCGGTCACGGTCTTATCCGAATCCATCAGGATATGGGTTTGCATCAGGTATGGTTCGCTGACGCCCCCCGTCCATTCGATAAATTTTGATTCCGCATCCGGCATCGCGTTCAATTCCACGACCGTGCCGCATGCATAGGTATGAGCTCCTTCGGGCGGGTCAATATCCCCGTGGCTGGTTCCGGTTTCGCTTTTGCCCATCGTAAGCGTAAAGTTTCTTTGAACATACGTCGCGGTTTCCGTCACATCACCGGTCAAATTCAATAAAATAGGAGCAGGGGGAGCATAGCAGGTGGTGTCGTTGAATTCGAGGGTAATATTCGTCGTTCCGCAGAGAACTTCAAAGGGACTACCGTCTCCCGCCAACCAACCGGAGAGGACGGCACTCGTGTCCGTGTCGACCATCCTCCATGCGCCATCCCCTGTTCTTGCTTCCGCCGGTTCGATCGTTACGGAAACGGTATATGCCGGTCGGAAAGTCGCCGTAATCGTATGGTCCTGCGTAACGTTTGAGAAGGTAAACTCGTTGGTGCCGGTCTGGGTTACAGGGCCCGGAGCCGCGGTCACACTGTCGATACAATAGTGATCGTTCGGCGTGACGATAAATGTCTGGTCATCCCCGTGAAGAACCGTTACACCGCCGTTCACCGAACCCAGAGGCGGTTCGATGATTCCGTTGGAATCCGGGGTTGCGGTGGTTATCGTGTAGGGAATTTTTTCGAAATTCGCCGTTACGCTGTTGGTTCCGGCATGGATCGTGACCGAATCCGGGTTCGTGCTCCCCGAAAGGTCTCCGCTCCAACTGGCAAATGTCTCTCCGGTGCCCGGTACCGCCGTCAATTGAACCACGTCCCCGTAATGGTAGGTCGCCTGATCCGGGTTCTTGGTCACCGTTCCCGTGCCGAAAGCCCCGGCTGTGTTGACCGTCAGCGTGTACTC
>JAHDSC010000051.1 GCA_018432925.1 Desulfobacterales bacterium
AAGGAAGAATTATCCATATGGTGTTCGATCGATCCTTCCGCCAGGATCGCCAGTACCTCGCGGCGCAGTCCTTCAATTTTTCCGGCGATTTCCTGTTTTTTTTTGGAAACCCACCATAAGGAATCCACGTCCGTCGCCAAAATGTACTCTCGCTCTTTTTTAAGGATTTCCAAAAGATCACGATACAGGAATAATTTTTCATGAAACAGATTTTCTAGTTTTGAACCGGATATTTCCATGGAAATTCTCCTTGATATTTCGATAATCGGACAAATCCGAAGCGTACTTGAATAACGTCCGGTTTGCGGAACTCCGTCTCTCAAGCCCAGACCCGGTCAGGACCGGACTTCATTGTTTTTCTTGGAGTTTTTTGTACAGCGCCTCTCCGATTCCCATCCCCTCCCCTCGGGCTATTTTTTTTGACATTTCCTGGTAGTATAAGGATTCATAAATTTCTTTTTGATGGCTTTTCCCGAAAATGCCATCCCCTGGAAGGGTCTTTCTCATGGATTGAAACATTTGGTCTAAAAACAGTGCTTCGAAATCCGAGCAGGCCTCCCGGAGCTTCTGATTTTCCGTCCGAATATCCGATGCCGGGTTCGGCACACCTATTTTATTTGTGGAGTTGATGTCCATACAACCTCCTGATTTCAAAATCAAAAAAAGTGGTTCATGGCTTTCGGCTAAATGATTTCCAGTTCCGCCTGCAGCGCCCCTGCCGCCTTTATGCTTTGGAAAATGCTGATCAGATCCCTCGGGGTAACTCCGATGGCATTAAGCGCCCGAACGAGTTCTCCGATGGTTGAACCGCCGGGGACAAGAATCAGCTGGTTCTTTTCTTCCTGAATCTCGATACTGGTATTGGGGGTGACAACGGTTTCACCCTCTGAAAAAGGCATCGGCTGGGAAACGTTCGGAGACTCTTTGATGGATATGCTCAGGTTCCCATGGGAAACCGCAACCGTTGAAATCCGGACGTTTTCTCCGATTACCACGGTGCCTGTCTTTTCATTGACAATGATCCTGGCCGCGGTATCCGGTTCCACATTCAGTTTTTCGATATCGGCAAGAAATTTTGCGACATGATCCTGCAAATTCGAAGGAACCGTCAACAGCAAGGTGCCCGAATCCACTGCCTTTGCAACGCCGTTTCCCATAACGCCGTTAATTGTTTCCGAAACCCTGAGAGCGGTGGTGAAGTCGGGATTTAAAAGCGTCAGGGTCAATGATTTTTTTCCTTCCAGCGATACGGGAATTTCACATTCAATTGTCGCGCCTCCGGCGATTCTGGCAGCCAGCAGGTGATTTTTGGTCATGCCTTCGCCCGCCCCCTCCGCGCCGAAGCCTCCTACGGATACGGACCCCTGAGCCAGTGCATAAACTTTTCCGTCCGCACCGCGCAAAGGGGTGAGAAGCAACGTACCGCCGACCAGGCTTTTCGCATCGCCGATCGAGGAAACCAGGACATCTATTTTGTTCCCGATCCCGGCAAACGGCAGCATTTTCGCCGTCACCATAACGGCGGCAACATTTTTTACCTTGACATCGTTGCGGTCCACATTGATTCCCATTCGTTCCAGCATGTTGACAAGGGACTGGATGGTAAATTCGGTACCGGATTTGTCGCCGGTCCCGTTCAGCCCCACCACGAGCCCGTATCCCACGAGCTGGTTGGTACGTATCCCCTTGATCGAGGCAAGATCCTTGATCCGGGCCGCATCCGCGACCTGCGAACCGGCAAAAAGAAAAAGAGCAATCCATCCGATGAAAAGTAAAATCTTCTTCATTGCATCCTCTAAGAAATCACTCCCGAAAACAAAAACAAGGGTCGATGATCCGGAAACGGAAAAAATTCCGATCGGCACTTCCGATTCACGGCCATCAACTCCGGGTTCAAAACGGCCATACGTTATCCAAAATGCGTGTCATCCAGCCGGGTTTCTGCTTATCGGCCAATACCCCCCTACCTGAATAGACAATACGGGAATCCGCTAAAAATATTGATTTCACACGGTTATCCGCCCCGATATCGATGGGCCGGGCGATACCGGAAACCGTAATAAACTGAACTTCGTTATTCACCTTCATCTCCCGGGTCCCATAAATCGCGAGGTTTCCATTCGGAAACACCTCGACGACCCGGGCCCCGATGGAAGCGGTCACCTGTCCGCTTCGGTCACTGGAGCCTTTGCCGTCAAACTCGGTTTTATAATCGGCTTCAAACAGCTTATTGACCAGCTTGCCGCTCGTATCTCTGTTGAGGTTCCTGTTTTTTGCTTCAAGGGCTCGCATATAACCCAATGCATGCGAGATACCGGCATCAATGCTCGACTCACGGCTTGTCTTGGTGTTGACATCCATGCTGGACGAGGTGTTTTCGACAATATCCACGGTGACGGTATCACCTACCCTTCTTGCCTTCGTATCCACAAAAAACAGCTCTCCGGCGTCGCTCCACAAAGATCCTTCAGACGGCGTCGAAACAGGGCAATACCGTACAGCCGTATGTTTGGCGGCAGGCTGACTCGCTTCAACCGCAATACATGCCGGCTCGATCCTGTTCCCGGCCGCGCAACCGGAAATGACCGCTAAAACCAGGACGATCCATCCGAAAACGATATATTTTGCTCGTTTAAACACCATCCGAATTTCCCCCCTTAAAACAGTACTTCAACGGTCGATGCATCCGCCACCTGCCCTGCAACCGTTTTCCCGGAAGTCAGGTTTTCCACCTGCACCTGTTCCCCTTTTCCGCCACGGCCCTTCGCGACACCAACGGTTGAAACCGTCAACAAGCCGGTTCTCACCACCATTTTGACCCTGTCCCCTTCATGAATCAGCGGAGGTACCTCCAGCATGCGATGCCTCACATACGAACCGGATTTTATTCGGCGTTTTGCGAGCTTTCCCGCCACCTCCGCCGTGGAGGTAACAAGGTCTTCCGGAGCTTTTGAAATATTAATAGACTCAAGGCACAGATCACTCTTGTTCAAAACCGAGCCCTTTGGAATGGTCCGTGTTGTGCGGACGATTTTTTCGTATCGGTCGATCCACCCCGAAAGGAAAATTCGTCCTCGCTCCCTGCCCTCGATATTCACGATCACCGTTGCGGTTACCCGCCCCATCATCCGGCTCCTGTCGAAATCACGAAAAATCAGCTCCATTTTTCCGGAAGAAAAATCCCTTTCTCCTCGAACCTTGAACCGGCTGACTTTGAATTTTTCGCCTTTGATCCCTTCCGCGATAAATTTCTCAAAAAGCGCCCTCAGCCTTTCATCCGTTATCGACTGGGATTCCCTTGTTACGCGGACATACTCCGGAACCGAGATTCTTGAAGGATCCGGAATCCATTTTTCGGCATGGATTTTCGAGGCAATCCAACTCCCCGGAATAACTTTTTCCGCTCCAGGCCTCGGCGCCGGTCCGAAAGGGATATTCCCGATCTTTTCCAACCAATCGTCGCCGGCTTTTATTTCCGCAATACTCTTCAGATCGATTCGATCGCCTTTCACCCGGGCGTTTTCCCGGATATCAACCTGAATTTCAGTAACCGGAAACTCCCTGCCCTCCGGGGCAGAACCGGCGCAGGCGACGGAAGATTCCCATACGGCTCCGGTGGCGATAAAACAGCACAGGAATCCGGCGATAAAGACTCCCGATTCAAAATACTTGATTCTTTTTCCTCTTGCCATTTATCCCATCCGAAAAGTCGGCACCCGCAAACGGCCGAAAAGATGCGGATACGATGATTAAACCATACTGTTTGAAGGCGGTGCCCGATTACCTTTTAATGTTATTTGCCATCTGCAACATACTATCCGCGGTCTGAATCGCCTTGGAATTCGCCTCGTATGCACGCTGGCTGACGATCATTTCAACCATCTCTTCCACCACGCTTACGTTTGAGTTTTCGAGAAACATATTAGCGATGGTTCCAAACCCTTCGCTGCCCGGCGTGCCTTCAATCGGTTCACCGGACCCCTCCGTCGGCAGCAAGAGATTGCTTCCAGCCGCATAAAGCCCGGCCGGGTTGGGGAAGGAATAGAGATAAATTTCAGCGGTGGTCAATTCTTCGTCTCCTGAACCATAGGCGGTGAGTTGCCCGTTTGACTGAATCGAAATCAGAACCGTATCTTCGGGAAGTGAAATTTCCGGTTGAAGACGATCCCCCGCGGAGTTGGTAATGTAGCCCTCGCTGTCTAACATGAAATTACCGGCGCGTGTATAGTATTCCGTGTCGCCTCTCAAAACCTTGAAAAAGCCCTTTCCCTCGATGGCCATGTCAAGCTCGTTTCCGGTCTGCACGTAATCTCCCTGGCTAAATATTTTCTGTGTTCCGGATGTCTTTGCCCCCATCCCCACCTGAATTCCCGTGGGGATCTGACCGCCACCGGGAGTACTTGCGCCGGCAATAAGAAGCGTCTGATACATCAGGTCCTGAAAATTGCTGCGGCTTTTTTTGAAACCCGTGGTGTTGACGTTCGCAAGGTTGTTTGAAACGATATCGATTTTCGTCTGTTGCGTAACCATTCCGGATGCAGCAGTCCATAATCCTCTGATCATAAAATTCCTCCCAACGTTTATGCCGATTTGCCCACTTCGTTGATCGCTTTCCCGTCGGCTTCATCGCAAGACTGAATGACTTTCTGAAAAGCTTCATAAAGTCTCATGGTTTCGATCATCTTTGTCATCTCAACCACCGTTGAGACGTTCGCCCGTTCGAGAGCTCCCTGCCGAACCGATATCGTTGGGGGGACGGTCTCGTCCAAGGGCCTTCCCTGATAGAGAAAAAGAGACGAACCATCTTTTTGAAGCTTGGCCATATCCCTGAAAGTTACGATTTTCAACTTGCCGGCAATCTCTCCATCGGATAGAACCTCTCCATCCTCGTTGATACGGATATCGGTTCCATCAATCGTTATCGGGCCATCCTCGCCCAAAACCGGATCACCGGACTGGGTAACGAGAAGGTTTTCGCCGTTCAATGAAAAGCTTCCGTTTCGGGTGTAGCGGAACCCTTGCGAAGTCTGAATTTTGAAAAACCCTTCATCGGCCAGGGCGAGATCCAGATTGTTGCCGGTTGTCTTTATATCTCCCTGGGTAAGGTCAAGGGTCAGCTTTGCCCTCAGCATCTCATCGAAAGTAAGGATATCGCCTTTAAAACCATTGGTATCGGCATTGGCCAGATGATTGGAAATGATCTCGAATTTTTTTTCCTGAACCAGACCCGCCTGAACCGGTCTCGTAATTTGCAGTATCATTTGGTAAGCCCCTTTCTTTTTTCTCTGCTTTCCAGTTATGCAATAAAAATGCCAGGAACAAACGCACACCGCTGCATGACAAAAGCGCACAAAGGTATAACGTTTTTTCAGGTCCGAATGGATCCGTAAATCGCCATGGTTTCAGACTCAATGGGCGTAAAACCTCACCGGCGGCAAATGTTCTCCAGTTTCACGCACCTATTTAACAACGAAACACCGCGGGTTGCGTCCGGAAGATCCGTGCTTCGGGAATCCGTCAAATCAGAAAGCAAAGTCAATCGTTTGACAGGCATGCGCAACGTCATCTTGAGACGCAATTCATTTTATTGCGGGTTGAACTTTCGAACGGGAATTTTTGAAACGCTTGATGCAAATCAAGGAGGAAAAAAGAAGAAAAGGATGGTAAAAAATGCCTAATCCGGTCTTTTTTTCCTATTTAAAGAGTAAACAAATGCGAGCAGTTCGGCGACAACGATATAAACGCTCGGCGGAATCTTTTCTTCGATATCGAGTTTTGAGAGCACCGAAACCAGATCCGAATCCTCTTTAACGGGAATGCCGTGTTGGGCGGCAATTTCAACGATTTTCTCCGCAACATTACCGATCCCCTTGGCCGTGACCCTTGGGGCGGCATCTTTTTCCGGTCGATACCTGAGTGCGACCGCTCTTTTGGGCCCCTTTCCTTTTTTCATGGATATCCCGGCCTTTTTAGGTGATTCATCAAAATTTTTTTGCTCGGTACATTTGAAATTCCGCCGAACACCCATTCGGAAGAAACCCGCGGAAAAGTGCCATGAGCCGGTTTTTCATTCCTCATATAAACAGGTTAAGGATCCCTTGATTTTTATCGGTCAACTCCGCGACCAGTGAGGTGGCGGCCAGTATTTCCGGATGGACCACGCGGCAGATGATTTCCTGAACCTCGAAGCCGTGTTTATTCAGGTTCTCCGTCAGATCGGTAACCCCCCCCTCAATCAGGGAACAGATATCGTTGTTCGCAACTCCGAATGAGCCGGCAACCCTTTGTTTAAAAATGGAAAAATCGGCTCGAACGTCTCCCATTTCAGACATTTCCAGCAGAAAGGAAACCCGGATTAAATCGGTATTCAGGCGTTTTCCGGAATTTTTTCCCCACCCCGGATCCAGCAGCATTTGTCCGAATCTCAATGTTTCATCAAATGGAAACGGCAACGGAAGCAAATACCTTCCAATCGGTTCTTCGCCGGCGTATTTATTCGGAATTTCAGGTCCTTCAAAACTTTTCAAAAAAGTTCTTTCAGGATGACGGACCGCTTCATTGCCGGGCAAATGATTGAGATATCTTTCGGAAAGGATCTTAAGATCCCTGCCGGCGTCGTTTGGAATGCTCCTCATAAGAAAATCGTCATGTTTGCCGGAAGAATCTTCCCGTCTGACTTCAATTAATTTCAATATCTGTTGCCGGCCCTGTTTAACTGCCTTGAGGAGGAGCGTGTCTCCTTCTTGAAGCGGAACATAGGTCCGTGCCGGAATCTTTTTGCCCTGCAACAAAAGCTCTACCTGGCGCAATGATAAAACCCTTGAAACGCTCGCTTCAACGATACGGTTGACTTGAAAATCAGGCAGATCGGCACGGATTCGATTTTTGGGGTTAATCGATAAATCGGTGGATGAAACCAGGATATGGGATATGGGAGGCATTTTATTTCATTTTTAAAAATTTCTTTTTCAGATCGATTACCAGATCCACTTCTCCTCTGGGCATCGAAAGCTTTCCGGCAATCTCCTCCGCACTGTGCCCTTGTTCATAAAGCTCGACGATGGACGCCTGCTGATCATATACGTGATCCGATCCGCCGGCGACGTTTCGGACTTCAGAGGAAAGAAATACCTCCGAACGGTTTAACAAAAGATTCAAGCTTATGATTCGACTATCGAGCTTTTCGTTTAATTCTTTTATCAAGCCGTTTTTTTCTTTAAGCTGCCCTTCAAACGTTTTCGAAACGGAATCCGCTTCCTTCAGCAACGGCTCAAGCGCCCCGATCACGCGTTCAGCGACCTCTCGGGTTGCGCTCAACCGCAAACAATTTTTTATATTTCTTAAAAAGAAAAATATAAGGAGGACCAGAAGCAAATCGATAAGTAGTTGAAAAGCGATCCAGAATTCGGTTGTCGATAAATCCATTGAATAAGCCGATATAGATATCGTTGAAAATCCCCTGAAATGTTTTCAGACAATTTTTTAAGTTTGCGTTTGAGAAAAAATGATAGGAGGCATTTCAAAACCTCCGACCGGGTTTACGATCCGGGAGGAGATAGAAGTTCAACCACTTGAATACATTGACTATTTCATGGATTGATCGCCTCTTCAAAAACCGGAGATCGGACTCAAGGGTAGGTTTTGAAACGGCCTTTACGCGATCGTATCGAGAATTCCGCCCTTCCCCTCTTGGTCGGCTTCTATCGGCGCCGATGAGTTTTTTTCCGGATGCATTTTCTTGCCTGGATAAGCACGTTTGCGTTTTCCACTTCTGTTCTGATCAAATTTTACGCTTTCGCTGTCTCCGGATTTTTCAACGGTCGCTCTCTGCTTTCTGACCTTTTCCTGATTTTGAATTTCCGCCACCTGATTCGCTTCGATCGGCTGTTGTCGAATATTTTGGGTTTCCCGAACACTGCCGCCTTGCTGAACCAGAAGACCAAGATTGCTTATCATTGTCATAGCCGGTACGTATGAATTTCTTTGATGCCGCTATCTGATTTTCATCCATAAAGGATCCGCCCGGTGATAAATGTAAAACGTCCGTCGTGTACGTTTTAATTTATGGATGAATACCAGCTAAACGACCTTAAATGAATCCAGCACAACCTCTTTGACCGATTCTTTTTCTAAGGCTCTGTTTAAAGCCTCCTTTAACGCCTTCGCCAGGCATGCCTCGACAATTTTTTCTTTATCCCCCGAAATTAAAGCCGCCTCAAGCGTGTCATAAATTATATATCGGATAAATGCAGTATTTTTATTAATTTTTTCCGCTGCCGTTATGTCGGATAGATTAACCACAACATCAGTGAATAGAAGGGTGATATCTTTGTCATCCGATGGAGCAAGCACAACAAATTCCCGCATTGCAACCGATAAGGGATTACTGCTCACCGCGAGTTGCCCGATAGGCTCTTCCCGGGTTTGAACGATTGGAAACCTGAGAATGGTCGATGGTATCGCCTCGTAATCATTTTTTTCCTCCGGTTTTAAACAGAGCATCATGAATGAAGATAAAATCAATGCAATGGAAGCACCAATCCATAATAATCGGGATCGGGACCAGGGAATTTTTTGCGTTTGATCCGTTTCAGGCCCGGAATCCGGCGGGGTCTTATCCTTTTCAGCCTCCTCATTCTCCGCTAATATGACTTGCGCTGATGATGGCTCCTCAGCGGGTTCATCCAGATCCGGCACATCGTCCAGAAGGTTGTCAATATCTTCCTGGGTGATGCTCGGTTTCTTGTTTTGTTCGGCCTTGGTTAATTCCGACATTGTTTTTCATCGTCCGCCGATTTCCTCCCGATTAAGCCCGGCTTACGGGATGGGAAACAGGCTCTTTGTTGCGGTTTAAACCAAAATGACATCCATTGGACCCATGTGGCAAGGAGCCCCTGCCTGCCTCTGCCTCCATGGAAAAGTGTTGTATCCGGACACAAAAAAAATCACTTTCCAATATACTCCTTCAATTTCGCCTTCAGCTTGATCAGCACCATGGCATGAATCTGACAGACTCTGGATTCGGTAACGCCTAGGACATGGCCGATTTCTTTTAACGTCAGTTCATCATAATAGTACAGGGAAATGACCAGTTGCTCTTTTTTGGAAAGATGCTTGATCGCATCTGCGACAACGCGCTTCATCTCTCTCTTGTTGACGTTTTCAAGCGGATCGTCCTCGCTTCGGATTCTGTCATGAAAGGATTTTTTGGTTGACACATCGTTTTCGTCATCTTTTAAAAATTCATCCAGGCTTAAGGGGACGATTCCGTTGATGTTGGACAGGAGCTTGAAATATTCTTCGAGAGATATGCCGAGTTCCTCCGCAATTTCGGCTTCCTCAGCCGGTCTTCCTTCTCGGAATTCAACCGACATGATGGCCCTTTCAACATCCTGTATTTTCTTTCTCATGGATCTCGAATACCAATCCATGCTGCGCAATTCATCCAGAATCGCGCCCTTTATCCGATATCCCGCATAGGTTTTTAAATCGACATCCCTTTCCGGGTCAAACTTGTCGACCGCATCAATCAGCCCCACGCATCCCGCGCTGATGAGTTCGTCGAACATAACCGTTGACGGGACCCGCATCGCCATGCGTCCGGCAATATGTTTGACAAGCTGTGCATATTTGACAATCATCGCTTCGCGCTCTTTTTGGTCAAAACCATAGCCTTTACTCTTACCATATTTTTTTGCATATTCCCGGCACATAGTTAATCGCTTTCCTTGTTCTGATCTACGGATAGAGGGGACCTAACCGTGTTAACCAACATTTCAGACCTGCCTGATCGACTTCCTTATCATGCCCTGTAATCAATGAATCGTTTCAGAAAAAACTTGATATTTCCATCCGAATCCGATCGTCTGGGCGCCTGAAGAATGGCGGCGGCGATTTCATTTAGTTTTTTGCTTGAAATCGCATCCGGATAAAGATCCATGAATGTTCCGCGGTTCCTTACGGCTTGTTTGACAAAAGGATCGTTGGGAAGGTAACCGATATATTCAATCATGACTCCGTTCAGAAAACGCTCGGATGCCTGGGTCAGGTTAAGATAAACCGATTTCGCCTCGTCCGCATCCTGAACCATGTTTACAAGAAGCTTGAAATGTTTGGTACCGTATCTCTTGGACATCACTTTTATCATCGCATAGGCATCGGTGATGGATGTCGGTTCAGAGGTCGCGATGACGACACGCTCGTCGGCCGCGATATTGAAGTAGATGACATTGGACGATATTCCGGCGCCGGTATCGATCAGAAAGATATCCAGAGAATCATTGAACTCTTCGAATTCACTTAACAGACTCAATTTCTGACCTTCCGTGAGATGGGCAAGATTTTCAAATCCCGAGCCGGCGGGTATGATTTTGATTCCTCCGGGTCCGTCAACCATAACCTCTGAGAGTTCTTTTTCACCGCTGAGAACATGACCGATATTATATTTGGGATGGACATCGAAAATAATATCAATGTTTGCCAACCCCAAATCGGCATCAAGGACCATAACCTTTTTGCCAAGTTTCGCGAACGCCAAAGCGAGGTTTCCAACGATATTCGTCTTTCCGACTCCTCCTTTTCCGCTGGTAAAAGCGATAACCCTCGGCGCGCCTTTTATATCGGTACCCGATGCGTTTCGCGAATGCTCCTGTTTTTTTATTTTCAAGGCCTTTGAATCGACAATTTTTCTTAAACTGCTAGCCTGATCCACTCTGCATCTCCCTCTATCCGTCTTCGGTCAAAGCTATCGACTGTTCAATATCAGCTTTAAAATCTTTTTTTTATCAGCGGGCATAATATCTTCCGGAACTTTTTGGCCATTGGTGACAAAGGATACCGGCATTTTCAAAGTAAGCACTTGGTCGACGATACTTCCGTTTCTTTTTGTCTCATCCACTTTTGTAAAAACGTAAGTTTTCGGATCCAGTATGGCAAAATTGTCGGCAGCCTCTCTCATATCCTGCATTTTTGTGGTAGTACTTAATACCAGATGACTGCTGATCGACAAATTCCCCTCCATCAATCTGCAAAGCTCGCTCAAGCGGTCCCTGTCCAGATGGCTCTGGCCGGCAGTATCAATCAAAACGATATCCCGGCCTTCCATTTTTCTGACCGCTGTTTCCAGATCCCTCCTTGAAAAGGCCGGCAAACACGGTAGTCCCATTATTGCAGCGTATGTCTTCAGTTGTTCAATCGCCCCGATTCGGTAACTGTCGATTGAAATCAATCCTACTCTCTTTTTTTGCTTCAGGCTCAACTCCGCGGCGAGCTTGGCAATCGTCGTGGTTTTACCGACGCCGGTAGGACCTATAAAAGCGGCCAATTGTCTCTTTCCGTTTCCAGCACCAAAGGGACTGAAAACCGAAATGGATGAAAGAATTTCTTTTAAAACCCTCTTCGTAATTTCTTCGGATCCGAGCGAATGGGGATTCGATGCGACCCCGCACTTCTTCATGAAATCATGCACCTTTGTCTCGGAAATTCCCGCCTCGACCAGTTTTGCATACAGGTTGATGCATTCCGGATACATATTCAAAAAATCCGAAAAGCCGCCGGTCTGATTGAGAAGACAAATCATGTCTTTTATACTTAAAAGCTCGGCCCTTATTTCGTTCCATCGGTCTTCCGAATTCACTTCATGAATGTCTTCGGAAATGCGGAAATTACAGGGTCGGTCCGGAAGATCCGATTTTCTATCCATACCTTCAACAGGTTGTTGTGAACCCGGCAATCCGTTTAAAGGGGTTGCTGCCACCTCAAACATGGCTTTAGCATACGGATTGCGAAGCCCACCGGAAATCCGCTTCGTGGAAAGGATCATGGCATCCGGACCCATGTCTTCTTTTATTTTTTTTACGGCTTCTTGAATACTTTTCGCCCTGAATTTTCTAACCGCCATGCTTTAATGTAACCTTTCCGATTGCCTGGATACGAGTATTCTGCAACATTTCCGCATGCGAAATAACCATTGCCGATGGGGCAAACGGTTCCATCATTTTTCTCAAATGACGGCGCAAGGCCGGAGAACAAAAAATGATCGGCTGAATATTTAATGCGATCGCTTTTTCAATCTCCTTTTTCATTGAGTCAACGACCGATTCCGCGATTACGGGTTCAACCGTTAAATAAGAACCGTTTTCCGTACGTTGAACGCTTTTTGTAAATAGATCCTCAACCTTCTGATCCACCATGATCAACGGCAAAACGCCGTCTGCTTGAATAAACGCCCCTAAAAAGGATCTGGATAGTTTCAGTCTTACGTATTCGGTGAGCAGATCCGGATCCTTGGTCATCATCGAATAATCCGAAAGGGTTTCGACGATCGTCAATAGATCGCGAATGGATACTCGCTCCCGCAACAGATTCTGCAATACCTTATGAAGGATGCCTAAAGGAAGAAGAGACGGCACAAGCTCCTCTACCGCTTTCGGACTTGTCTTTGCCAGATTGTCTAAAAGATGCTGAACCTCCTGTCGTCCCAGAAGATCATAAGCGTTGTTGCGTATGATTTCGGTGAGATGCGTCGCGATGACCGTTGAATTGTCAACAACCGTATAACCCGCGAATTTTGCTTCCTCCTCCCTGTCCGGAGGAATCCAGAGTGCAGGCAGATTGAAAGCGGGCTCCGAAGTTTTTATTCCATCGATTTTTTGAACCGCATCGCCGGGGTCCATTGCAAGAAAATGATTGACCATGAGTTCACTTCCGGCGATCTCGACCCCTTTGATCATGATACGATATTCCGAGGGCTTAAGTTTTAAATTGTCCCTGATATGAATCGGCGGAATGATCATTCCCATTTCGGTTGCAAATTGGCGTCGAATGGCCCGGATGCGTCCGAGCAGGCTTCCTTCCTGGTCCTTATCGACAAGGGGAATAAGCCCATATCCGACTTCAAGTGCCATGGTATCGAGAACAAGAAGGTGTTCCACATCCTCCGGGCCGGTTCCATGGGCCTGTTCCGCTCCTTCCGGCGCCGGCAACAGATTCTCTGAAACCGGCGGATGTTTTTTCTGAAAAAGATAAACACTGCCGCCCAGCACCATCGCAAGAACAATAAAAGGCAATGCGGGGAGCCCGGGCACAAGTCCGAAAAGAAAAACAACAAATGATCCCACGTATATCGGTCTGGGGTTTGAAATTACATGTTTTCCGAACTCTTTCCCCATCTGGTCCTCAGATGCCGCCCTCGAAACCAGAAGACCTGAGGAAGTGGAAATAATAAGGGCCGGAATCTGTGAAACCAGACCGTCACCGACGGTAAGGAGGGTATAGTTTTGTGCAGCCGAAAGCATCGACATTTTCATCTGGAATACGCCGATAATGAAACCACCGATTATATTGATCAGCGTGATAATGATCCCAGCAATGGCATCGCCTCTGACAAATTTGCTGGCGCCATCCATTGCCCCATGGAACTTCGCTTCCTTGGCGATTTCCTCCCGGCGATTTTTGGCTTCGTTTTCATCGATAATACCGGCGTTGAGGTCGGCATCAATGGCCATCTGCTTGCCGGGCATTCCATCCAGAGTAAACCGTGCCGCCACTTCGGCAATACGACCGGATCCCTTGGTGATGACAACAAAGTTGATCAGAACAAGAATCATAAAAATAATCATTCCGATCACATAATTGCCGCCGACCACAAAGCTGCCGAAAGACTTTATTATGGTACCGGCGGCGAGTTGGCCTTCATTTCCGTGAAGCAGAATCAGCCGAGTGGATGCCACATTTAATGACAGCCGAAAAAGCGTCAGCACAAGCAGCATGGAAGGGAATATGGAAAACTCGAGAGGAGAAACCGAGTACATGACCGTAATAAGAACGATGATTGCGACGGTGATATTTAAAGCGAGTAAAAAATCAAGGATGATGGAAGGAATCGGCAGGATCATGGCCATGAGAATGCCGATAACGGCGATAACCATGCCGATATCGCTGTAGTCTCTGAAAACGCCGCCTAAAATTTTCTTGTTTTCCGATTCCATTATAATTTTCAATCCCCGATTTCCGTTTGCCGGTCGCCGGAAGCGAAAGGCCTTACCGTTTTTACCGGAGAGATACCGCTGCCGCCGAACGGTTTATTTCCACTACCATCCTGCATAACATGGGTTGTTTGTCTATCTTCCCTAAACGGACCCCATTCAAACCTGCTGTCCGTCTTTTGGCGCCGGCCGTCGAAGGGTTGACGCGAAAAAAGCGAAAACCGGAGTAAAAAAGGGTGCACGAAGATGCGATCATATGGATTTTCCTTTTAGTTTATATACAAACGCCAGCAATTCGGCCACTGCTCGATAGAGTTGCAGCGGTATGTTCTGACCGATGTCAACTAACTTATACAAATTCCGGGCCAATTCTTTATTTTCTATGACAGGAATATGATTTTCCCGTGCAATTTTCTTTATTCTTTCCGCAAGGAGACCGGCCCCCTTTGCGGTTACCTTCGGCGCGTTCATCGAACCTGACTCGTAATGGATGGCGATTGCCAGGTGGGTGGGGTTGGTAACCACCACGTCCGCCTCAGGCACCGCCTGCATCATGCGTTTCCTTGCCGCCTGATACTGGATGCTTCGAATCCTGGACTTAACCTGCGGATCGCCTTCCATCTGCTTCGATTCGTCCTTCACTTCCTGCTTCGTCATCATGATCTGTTTTTCGAACTGCCATTTCTGGAACCCATAATCCAGTACAGCCATAGCGCTCATCGCCAGTATCACCCAGAAGAATATTTTCATGATCCCCTTCAGGATAAATAATAGAAAATACGCAACACTCGCATCATGCATTCCGAGCATGCGATTTGCTTCTCCCTTGACGACGAAATAGGCGATAACGCCGATGATGCAGAGTTTGACGATAGACTTCGTCAACTCCACAAACGACCGCATGGAAAAGAGGCGCCCGAATCCTTTAATGATATCCAGTTTGTTCAATTTCGGTTCGATGGCCTTAAATGAAACGTAAAAGCCTACTTGGAAAAAATTGGCGACAAGGGCGGCCAAAAAGACGGCAACCATCAGAGGTGCCAGTATCAGAATCATCTGGATTGTGTGCTTATTCATAAGGAATATGCCGTGCTTCAAATCCAGATTCGGTATCGAATCGAAAGTAAAACTATAGCGAAGCAAACCGGTTAAATTCTGGTAGGAATAATAGCCGAAGATATACAAAACGATTATTGCAGCCATTAGAACCAAAACGGAAGGAACCTCCATGCTTTTCGCCACCTGCCCTTCTTCGCGAACTTTCTCCCGCTTTTTAGGCGTTGCCTTTTCCGTTTTTTCCTGAAAGCTTTCCTCGGGCATCTACTTCTCCATTTATCCGCCGACCGCCGATTTAAGAAGAAAAGTCAGGAGGGCCGGGAAACGGCTGAAATACGATTCGGTCAGCAGTGCAATAACCTGAAAGGATAATCCGAAAAAAAAGAGCCCCACAACGATTTTTACAGGAAACGCTGCGATGAGAATGTTCATCTGCGGCATGAACTTGGCGCATATCCCGAAGGCCGCGCTGGTAAAAAGAAGTGCGGCAATCGCCGGCGCCCCCATTTTAACCGCAAGCATAAACATATCGGCCGACAGTTCGACAACCCGTGCAAGGAACCCGGGATGCAAATCGATCGAACCGAAATGAACAATCCGGAAACTCTCAACCAGGGCATGAATCAAAGCATGATGGCCATTGAGCAGCAGAAAAATCACAAAGACCACTTCAAAGCCTATCTGGTCAATGATCGAAACTTGAGTGCCGGTTTGCGGGTCCAGCACATTGATAATGGAAAATCCCATCTGGAATCCGATCAATTGGCCGGCCAGTTGGGCTGCTCCAAAAAACAGCTGCACGGAAAGCGCCAGCACCAAACCGATAAACAGTTCGGAAACGATCAGAATTCCGGTATCAACGATGTTTTCGGGGAAAAACCGCGGATCAACCGGGACAACCGGAAAAAGTATCAGAGTCATCACCATCGCGAGCCCCGCCTTAACAAGAGCGGGTATCATGGAACTCGCAAAAAGCGGAAACATGAAAAGGACCACGCTTACCCGGGTCAGGATTAATATGAAGATTTTAAATTGCGCCGGTGAGAAATAAAAAAGTTCCATGTCGGATGCCGCGTTACCGGTTGGAGATCATTTGATTGTGCGCAGGAGGAGAAATCATTGCATTCCTGCCTCGCCTCCCGGCCTCCATCATCGGATATAAATGGGAATGTTATTTATGATTTTCTCCGTAAAAGTGATGAGTTTTTCCATCATCCAGGGGGCGAAAAAAAGAAGACCGAAAAATACCGCAAGTATTTTCGGTACAAACGTAAGCGTCATCTCTTGAATGGAGGTCGTCGCTTGAAAAACGCTTATGAGCAGCCCGACAATCAGTCCAAGTCCCAGCATGGGCATCGCCACAAGTATCGTCAAGCCGATCGCCTCTTTGGCGAAACCGACAACGAATTCAGGTGTCATATCAAAAAACCCCGAAACTTTTGATCATGGATCCCACCACCAGATTCCAGCCGTCAACCAGAACAAACAGCATCAGCTTGAAAGGCAGGGATATCATGATCGGCGGAAGCATCATCATACCCATGGACAGCAAAACGCTCGCGACGACCATGTCAATGATTAGAAAGGGAACATAGAGCACAAAACCCACAATAAATGCCGTTTTCAATTCGCTGATCACAAACGCAGGTATTAAGACCAGCAGTGAAACATCTTCCTTGGTCTGGGGACGTTCCTCGCCCGCGGCTTTTACAAACAGGGCGATATCTTTCTCTCTTGTGTTCCTCAACATAAATTTGCGGACCGGTTCCCGGGTTATCTCAAAAGCCTCTTTGTAGGATATTTCTTTATCAAGATAGGGTTTCAGAGCGCTCCCATAGACTTGCTGCCACACCGGTGACATGATGAAAAATGTAATAAATAATGCGAGACCGATTAAAACCTGATTGGGAGGAGATTGCGACGTCCCCAGAGCCTGGCGTAAAAATTGGAATACCACGATGAGACGGGTGAACGAAGTCATCAGGATCAGAATGGCTGGCGCAAGGGAAAGCACCGTTAAAAGAGCGATGATCTGAAGGACGACCGCGACTTCACCCGGGCTTTCCGCCTCTTCGATGCCGATCTTAAAAGACGGTATCGGCAAGGGGGCACCGGCTGCGGAATTTTCATGGAAAAATATTAAGAAAAAACAGAATAGAAGTAATATAGATGTGTATTTCTTTAATTCGGGCGGTTTTTTCCTTTTACCGGCAGCCGGTGAAAAGAAATTCAGGAGAAGGCGAAATACGTTCTTTTGTATTTCTTTCAATCCGTTACTCCTTAATCCGTAATCCCTTTAACAGGTTCATAAAAGCGCCGCGTGAAGCCGGATCGTTGATTATTTCAGGCTCTTTGACTTTTCCCATGTTTGCAAGGCAGGTAATACTTTGAGTGGTGACACCGATCAGGATTTTTTCTCCCATCACATCAATCAAAAGAATCCGTTCTTTTGGCGCGACGTAGCAGGAGGCCAGCATTCTTATAACCCCGTGCTCCCCATATCCTCCCCGGTAGTGAAATAAACGCTTTATCAACAGAAGGACGCAGATTACAACTGCCAGGACAATGCTCAGCATTGCGGCGCTCTTCAGCAATGTGATCCATAGATCCGGGGTAACGAGAACGGATGGATCGGAGGACATTGTATTCATGGGACTCCTATCCGAGGCTCTTCACCCGTTCCATCGGGCTGATTATATCCGTCAAACGGATCCCGAATTTTTCATTCACCACGACGACTTCCCCTCTCGCTATCAGCTTACGGTTGATAAAGATTTCCAGGGGATCTCCGGCAAGCTTGTTCAGCTCAATGATTGAACCCTGCCCGAGTTGAAGCAGATCATTTACGATCATCCGGGCCCTTCCGATCTCAACGGACAGCTCGAACGGAATATCGAGAATAAAATCAAGATCCAGATCGTTACCGGCGGCGGCTTTTGGGGACTCATCGTTCTCCATCGATTGATCGCCGAGGTTTTCGTTTCGATTGATATCTTCCATAATATTTCACTCCAAATTCAATTTTTTATCGATGCTGAATGCCTGCAATCCGCGCTGTATACCCGCATATCCTTTAAATTTGGGAATATCTTCCACTAGAGCGAGCACGCTTTTATCCGCATCCTGATCCAGCTGGATGATGTCTCCGATTTTCAGATGGAGAAGACGATCTCCGGTTATCTCCGTTCTACCCAGTTCAATTCTGCATTCGACACTGGAATTGAGAATGATTGCTTTCAGACCGGCCCGATAGTTGTCATCGATTTCAAGCGCGTCACTTTGGTATCCTGCCGCCAATTTCCCATGAATCGGTTCAATCATTGAATAGGGAAAGCACATGGAAATCATTCCTTTGCTTTTTTCAAGCTCCACTTCGAATTTTACAACCAAAACCAAATCGGTCGGCAGTGCAACCGCGGCAAATTGGGGGTTGACTTCGGATCGGATATAAACCGTTTTAATATGCTCAACGGGTTTCCATGAATTTTCCATATTTTTCAGACAGGCGGAAACAACCTTTCGAATCATTATGGATTCTATCGTAGTAAATTCTCTTCCCTCTATCTTGGCCTTTCCAGTCGCCTTCCCCCCGAAAAAGGTATCAATCAGATTGTATACCAGTTGGCTTTCCAAAACGAGAAGCGCATGACCTCTCAGAGGATCCATGCGAAAAACGTGCAAACTGGTGGGAACCGGCAATGATCGACCGAATTCTGAAAACTTGAGCGTGTTTATCGATTCCGTGTGGATATCCATGGTATGGTGAAGTATATTAGACAGACTGTCTCTTGCTTCCGTTGCAAATCGGTCATTGATAATCTCAAAAGTGGGCAATCGATTTCGGATAACCTGTTTCGGACTTTCGAAATCATAGGCAGGCACATCTTCATCCACGGTCTCCGTATCCGTCTCGACCTCGACCTTTCCGGAACTCATCCCGGACAACAGATTGTCAACTTCTTCCTGTGTTAATATTTCACTCATGGCGTTATGCTATTGTATAACAAATTCAGTAAAATACAGGTTTCTGATTTTGCCTTTTTTCAGAACCTGATTGATTCGAATGATCAATTCATTCTTTAATTCCATCTTGCCTTCGACATTCTGGATTTCATCCATGGTTTTACTGCTTAAAACGAGCAGGGTCATATCCCGCAACTGAGCCAGTCTCGCCTGTAATTCTTCTTTCATTCCTTCCTGAACAAACTCAAGCTCGATTTTTGTCTTTAAATACCGCTTCCCGCTCGGATCATTTAAGTTCACGATAAAATCATTCATCGAAAAATACTGGCCGAAATCCGACTTATCTTCAGCGGCTTGCTTTTCTTCTGATATTTTCTGGTTATCTGTTAATTGTTCATCGGGATTCTTCAGAACGATTGCCCAGCCGAAATATGCGCCCCCGGCAATGAGCAGAAAAATAATTGAAAAAATGACCCATTTCATTGACGACTTCCCGGATCCTTTCGATTCTGTTTTTTGATTTTTATTTTCCTTTTCCACGGTGCTTTCTCCCGTTACCCTGATTTTCTCAAAATAAATTCCACTCTGCGATTCTTTGCCAGATTTTCTCTGTCGTCATTCGGATACCTGGGCATCAAATCACCATATCCGCCTGCGGCAAGTTGCTCTGCACGAATTCCTAAACTGTCCGATAAATAAAAAAGCACACTTAGAGCCCGGTAAAAGGAAAGATCCCAGTTCGATTCGAATTCTCCCTGCCGGATGGGCGTGTTGTCCGTGTGTCCCATGATCAAAATATCATTGGCGGCATATCGGAAGACCTTTGCCAATGTGTCGAGAACAAAAAGCTTATGATGCAGTATTTCCGCTTTTCCCGACCCGAATAAATTGTCGGATTGAAGGGAAATGACCACGCCGATTTCATCTTCGGCGATCTCCAGCGAATGGATCAAATCCTTGACTTTTTCGTTTTCTTCGGAAATCCGATCCAATGCGGCTAAAATGTCGGCTGTTTTTTCGATCATTTTCCGGTCTGGATGAATATCGGATTCTCCTCCGCTCCATATTTCATCGATCTCACCGATTTGCCCTTCGATATCCCGACATTCCAGCGGGCCTTGTGTTTGAACCATGGTTTCGAAAATTTCTCTAAATTTTCCCGTATCCATTGATTTCATTGTCAACAACATGACAAAAAAGGTCAGGAGCAGCATGAGAAGATCTCCGAATGTTACCATCCAGGCATTCGGATCGATCTGATCCGAGCCGCCGAAACTTTTGTGTTTGGGTGCCTTCATGTTTTTACATCATTTTATGAAACTCCCGCAGAATACCCCGCCATTTATGGCGGGGATGAATGCGGTGCAGGAGTAAGGGGGATGCAATCCCCCTTCTTGCCCTTTTCAAGAAGCCCCGCCTTTTAAGGCGGGGAGTTTCACTTTGAAAGAACTTCTAATCAAAAACCTTGAAGAAAAAATCTCTGAAAGTAAAAATTCCCTTCGGTCTTTCCGGCGGACTTTTGTGAACAAAGACGATTTCCATTCTCCGATTCAATTCTCTTGTCTCTATCGTTTTGTTGGAAACAATCGGGCGATATTTTCCCCATCCGTAAGAAGTAATAC
>JAHDSC010000007.1 GCA_018432925.1 Desulfobacterales bacterium
GATGGATCGGTGATTCGGCCTCTTCCATGAGGCAAGTGAAACCCAGCACCATATCCGATTTCACGGCAATGAAAAGATCCCGATCCGGTTTGCGTACATAGCGTTTCAGCTTGTCCCGCAAAGCTTCCTGACGCCGGAAATTCATGAGGCACCCCAGTTTCGCGATCGCCTGTTCGATATCCGCGTCCGTCGCTTTTTTTAACTGCCATTGAAAATTACCGGGCAAACGATCCGGCGTCATGGCAATCTCCGCTCTTTTCTCAGCCATCGGCTCATCGCAATCAACCGGTTAAAAATGGTTCACCGCTTCATCCAGCGTTGGAAAAATCGGGATGAAAGAATCAAAACCGGCGATTTCAAAAACTTCCCGGATATAGCTTTCCATGGAGCAAAGCAGGATTTTGCCGCCGGAATGTTTGAGTTCCTTTGCCGCCTTCAAAATAACCCGCAAGCCCGCGCTGGAAATATAATCCAGCGTCTTGAAATCGATGATCATGCTTCGGGATCCGGATTGAATGGCTCCGAAAATTTTATTTTCGAATTCCTGGGACGTATTTGAATCGAGGCGGCCTTTCAGCCGAAATATGGAAACGTTATTCCGCATGGTTTCGATGATCTCTATTTTTTGCCTTTCCACTATCCGGAATCCTTTCTTAAAAAAAGATGGTGTTCCCTTGGGAAACCGCGGGAACCGGTACGGTCGGCCGACTCAAATAACGGATTTCTTCAGAGTCAGGATGTTTTTATTCCCGCATCTTACATAGTCGATATGATCCATGAAATGTTTTGCCAGGTAAACCCCAAGGCCACCGATTTTTCGGTCTTCAAGGGCGCATTCCAGATCCGGCGTTCGTGCGCAAAGCGGGTTAAACGACATTCCGGTGTCCTCGATTCGAATTACCATCATACCCTTTTCATGGGAAAGAAAGAAGCCGATCCGGTGTTCGTCATCGTTATCATAAGCATAGGTGACAATATTGGTAAAGATTTCCTCCATGACGAGATTGATCTCAAAAATCGCCTTCCTGGAAAGCCCGACGGATTGTCCGAAATTTTTCAGATTGTCGTGCAAAGCTTCCAGTTCCGAAAGACGGTTTGTAAGCTCAAAAAAAACCTTATCATCGCTCATCCGCAAACTTCTCCGGTTGCGTACCCCGAATGGAAACGGAGTACGGATTGAACCGACGTTCGACTCAAATCAGACTTACACCCAGGTTCCTTCGGCAGTCATTGCAGCCCATGGCATGGCTTAGAAAAAACTTTCTTTCCCAGTCACGAATCCCTTTGATGACGGACTGAATGATTTTCGGCATGATTTCAGGATAGCGTTCAGCGGCCTTTTTGAATTTTTCCCGGGTCAGGATCAGACAGGTTGTGTCGGTCAACGTCTTCAGAGAAAAAAGCCGCGGCATATTTCCCAGCAGGGAAAGCCCGCCCAGAAACTCACCTTCCTCCACATGGCGAACCACGTGATCGGTGTCTTCTTCCGAACAAACCAGCCCGGCTCTTCCTGAAACGAAGTAAAAAGCCCGACCGTCATCATCACCCTGCTGAAAAAGATAATCACCCGCCTTAAAGTCTTCCCGGGCACACAGGTAGGCAAGCACCTTGACGATTTCCAGAGGCATCGTCGAGAAAAAATATATTTCACGGATAATGCCGAGATTTTGTTCGAATTCGCAGGATACGCAAACGTTATCTTTTCCCGGTGGCAAGCTCATAAAGCATTCCTTTCCCGGCCATGAGTTCATCGTATGGCCCGATCTCAACAATTTTTCCGGCCTTCAGAACCGCAACCCGGTGGAAGTTCTTGATGGTATCCAGACGGTGCGCAACCGCGATCACGGTGGCCCTTCCTTTCCATCGCGTCTCAATGACGCTCTGTATACGTGCCTGAGACTTATTATCCAGCGCCGAGGTGGCCTCATCAAGGATCAACACCGGAGGCGCCTTGAGAAAAGTTCTTGCAATCGCCAGTTTCTGGCGCTGTCCCCCGGAAAGCTTGTCCCCTTTACTGCCTACCTGATATTGCATCCCGGTTTTAACAACGGTTTCCAGGAGATCCTCCTCGACGAGGACCTGAACAATATTCCGGTCAATTTCTTCCAGCGCATGGGGAGCGCCGGTTTTTGTCTTTCCGAATAAAATGTTGTTCATCAGGGTCTGAGAGTAAATATAATCGGATTTTCGAAAAAAGGAAACCGCCTCGGGATCAAAATCGGAAATCTTTTCCCGGAACAGGGCACGACTTTCCAGGATAAGATTTTCCAACATCTCGGAAAAGGGGGCGATTTTGTGCCTGCCGGGGGTAAAACGCAAGGCGAGCGCTAAAAGCTTCTCCTTATCCTCGGATGAAATCTCCTGGTGTTTTCTTTTTCTCAACCGATCGACAAGTGCTTTATATCCATCCAGTTCATCCGGTCGGATCGGGCTCTGTTCAAAAAAGATTTCGTCCGGTGGAAGATCGCCCAAAATATCCACGACGGTTTTGGCAAGTTCATCCCCCAGGTCGAAAAGGGGTTTGTAAAGGTCGACGTCTTCCAGAAACTGACGGAAATATTTGCTGCGAAGCAGTTTCCCTTCCCCGAAGACCTCCCGTTTGGGAGTTCCAAAGGTGATATTCTCAAAGATGTTTGAATAATAAAGATATTTATTCTCATCGAAAAACTCCACGGAATCGGCAAGCGCTTCCCCGAAATTACGCTGAAATTTTTCTCGAACCCGGACAATCCGGTATACGAGTTCTTCGTCTTGATCCGGAACCAGAAAGGCGTTCAGCCCGAAGCGCAGTACGTCTACGAAAATTCCGGTCTGCTGAAGAATTTCGATCATCTCATCGAGAGTCGGCAAGGATTCTCGATCCGCCGTTCCGCTTCCCCTGTTCCTTGCCATACAGGAATATAGGAGATTCTCCTCAAAGGTTCCGGAAAAAATAAAGGGGGCCTGGGCCACAAAACCGGTATTGTAAACAATATCTCTTTTTGAAAGCTCTGAAACCTCTTTTCCGCCGATCCACACGTGTCCGCCGGTGTACTTATAAAGCTGATTGAGGCACTGGGCCAGGGTGCTTTTCCCGCTTCCGGAAAAACCGACCAGCGCCAGATTCTCTCCGGGCTTCATGGAAAAGGTGATACCGTCGAGTAACCGAATCCCCCCTTCAACGGTGAAAGACAGGTCCTTGACTTCAATGCTCCCCTCTAGTTGATAAGGTTCGCGATCTTCCGGTTCCAGCGCGTATTCCGGTTCGAAATCAAAATATTCCATGGTCCGGTAGTATCCCACCGATGAATCCTGATAAGCCTGGTAGAATTCAATAAGCTCTTTCCATGGATCATAAAGTTTTTCCTGGGCGGATAAAAACGCGACCAGCGCGCCGAGCTCGAGTCGACCGTTGATGGCAAGGTATCCGCCAAGAATAAAAATAAGAAAGGGGCTCAGGCTGCTGAAGAAATTATTGGAAGTTTTGATACCGTATCGGTAGAGATTCCAAACGATTCTGATTTTCATCAGTTTATCGACCAGATCTCCATATTTCCGGTTTTCGATACCGAAAGCTCCGTTACTCTGGATCTCGTGGATTCCGGTAATCGATTCGGCGATTTTGCTTGCCAGATCCCGGGTTGTATCCACTCGTTTCTTGTTGGCGGTGTTGGCACGCTTCTGCAGCAGCGGCAGGAGAAAAAGAACGACCGGGTAAATGGACAGGGAAACGAACCCCAGGATCGGATTCAGCCATACTAAATAACCGGCGAAGGCGATCAGGGTCAAAATGCTGGTTACCGGAACGGCTACCGCATTCCCCGCGAAATCTCCCGCGGCGGCCAGCTCGGTAATCAGAGATGAAACCACCATGCCCGGTTGGGTCTTCCTGAAAAAACCGAGTGGAAGCGTCAGAATGTGACCGTACAACTCTTTTCTCATCCTCGCCGATACTCTCTGACCGATAAGGGTCTGCAGAGCGTTGATAAGGTATTTCAGCCCGCCCGCAACGACAACGGCTGCCAGGTACAAGCCGCAGTAGAAAAACAGCAAATCGATTTTCCGCAAATTGATGGCTTCGTTGACGATTCTTTTCTGCATTTCCAGAGGCAGCACCCGGATCAGCACCGTGATGATAATGATGATCACGAGCAGTATCTGGAGCTTGTAATTGTCGGAAAACACCCATGAGTAAAGAGATCTTTTTGTTACAGGCGGCCCTGCTTTTTCCATGTTAAGCCGTTCCTCTTCGCTTCAGGATTGACGATTGGGCAAAAAAACCGGTCCGGTCCGTTGTCGGAGCAGATATCATTTCATCGCCCCGACGAACCGGGATCCTCCGCTCTAACGGCACCCGGGTGGTTCGAATTACGGACCGGATTTTCAGTTCGGATTACGAGGGGGATTTCCAATAAAAAAACGGTCGGGCCGGGAAAGGGATTCTTCGACGCCCCGTATGGGTTGCAAGATCCCGGTATCACGTCCCTTTGCGTCCACGTATCGGGACGGACTCGAATTTCAGCAACTATGCAGAAAGTCCATATACGACGTTGCGTTTCATCCTTCTTCATTGCAACGCACATGTGCGCATCCTATCCAGGGATTCGCGAGCCTTGGTTTCGTCGCTTGATTCATAGTCGTCCGGTTTATTGAGGTTTTAAAATTCTTGGGGATGGCGTCAATTATAATCCTCGAAATACCCGATGTATTTCCGTCGTAAAAATGATCGCCTTCCTTGGACTTGAACGAATTGGAGCATTTTATGAGGGTCTCGTTGCGAACAGTCGATTCAGGATTGATCGAACTCGTATGGATTGATAATAAATGGTACTCTCAAAACCGGTTTCTTGACAAGTAAAAATTGAAGAGCAAGCGGCGAGTTTGCGTTATCTGAATTTTACGACGGTCCGAAGATACCGTCTGTGAATCATGGAAGCTCCCCGTTTCATGCGGCATGAAATCTACGATCGTAAAAACCCCTGCCCGATCTTATCGTTCCGGCGAATTCTCTGCGGCAAGCCATGGAGCATGCATTCTCTTTTGTGTTTCAACCGAAGCAATCCGGATTTTATTTTGACAAAGCATATCCGGAAAGGATAAGAAAAGAACCGTTTATGGACATGTTATGGAAGTCGGGAAATTTTCATCGTCAAGTTCCTGAATGAACAGAAATCGGTTCCGGTCGGAGAACCTTTTCCTGCTGCTGTCTATCATCGAATCAGTGGAGTGTATTATGGATTTTTTCCTGTGCGTTCTTGGAATGGTGATGATCGTTGAAGGTCTCCCCTACTTTGCATTTCCCGAAAGCACGAAATCCTGGGTCAGAAAAATCATCGAAATACCGGTCGGCTCCCTCCGAAAAATCGGATTCATCCTGATGATCGTCGGGCTCTTGCTCGTTTACATCGGGAAAAGATAAGAAACATGTTTTCTCTGATGGATTACGATTATGATCTTCCGGGAGAACTGATCGCGCAGAAACCGGCGGAGCATCGAGACCGGTCAAACCTTCTGTTTCTGCGGCGTGAAACCGGAGACCTGTCTCATCACGTTTTTAATGAACTATGTGATATTCTTTCTCCGACGGATTTGCTCGTCATAAATAATACCGAAGTGATTCCAGGGAGGTTGTATGGTTGCAAGGACACCGGCGGAAAGGCGGAACTCCTGATTCTGGATTATGCCGAAGGCCGGAAAAAAATGGAAGACGGAGGAAAATTCGTTTCCCGGTGCCTGATAAAAGCATCCAAACGTCCGAAGCCCGGCTCCTCCATCTTGTTTGATCAAGATTTAATCGCAGAGGTGATTCATTTCAGGGATGGAATCCATACGGTCAGGTTTTCATTCGAAGGAGATTTTGAAGAAATTCTTTGCCGAATCGGAAGCATTCCTCTTCCTCCGTATATCCGGCGCAGCGCCGGTAACGGCGACTGCAACGACACGGTTGCCTATCAGACCGTTTATGCTTCCCGGAAAGGAGCGGTAGCGGCGCCGACGGCGGGGCTTCATTTTTCGCAAAGGCTGCTGAACGCGTTGAAATCAAAAGGGATTAAAATCGTTGCAATTACCCTTCATGTGGGGTATGGGACTTTTTTGCCGGTACGGGTCTCCGACATAAGGGATCATAAAATGTATTCCGAATGGTTTTCGATCCCGGAAGAGACCGCGGCCGGTATTAACCTGGCGAAAAAAAACGGGAGCCGTGTGGTGGCGGTAGGGACGACGTGTGTACGTACTCTTGAGTATGCATCGGATGAAAACGGCAATGTCGCCTGCGGCAACGGAAACTGCGATCTTTTCATATATCCCGGCTACCGGTTTAAGGCGGTGGATGCCATGGTAACCAATTTTCATCTGCCGAAATCCACACTTCTCATGCTCGTATCGGCTTTTGCGGGACGCAAAAAAATCCTGGATGCTTACAGGGAGGCGATCGATAAAAGGTATCGGTTTTTCAGTTATGGAGATGCCATGTATATCGCATGATACCGGATATGTTCCATTTCAGGGTGATTAAAGAATCCAAGGATACGCGGGCCAGGACAGGTTTTTTTCAGACATTGAACGGTGGTGTGGAAACTCCCGTTTTTATGCCGGTCGGAACCCTCGCCACAGTCAAATCGTTGTCTCCGGAAGAGCTTTTAAACATCGGAGTGCAAATCATACTCGGAAACACGTATCATCTGTATCTGCAACCGGGCTGCGAAATAATCGGACTTTTTTCCGGGCTTCACCGGTTCATGCACTGGAACGGACCGATTTTGACGGACAGCGGCGGTTTCCAGGTTTTTTCCCTCTCCAGGCTTTCAAAAATCAGCGAGGAGGGGGTTCGGTTTCAATCCCATGTCGATGGATCAAGGCATATGCTGACCCCTGAAAAAGCGGTTGAAATCCAGATATGCCTCGATTCGGATGTTATGATGTGCCTCGACAATTGCATCGCCTATCCCGCGGGGAGGCGTGAGGCGGAGGATGCGCTTGAACTGACCGCCCGATGGGCAAAACGATGCAAAAAAACATGGGAAGAGCATTCGCCGCGAAAAAACGCGCTGTTCGGAATTGTTCAGGGAGGCATGTTTAAAGATCTTCGCAAACGAGCCGCCGATTCGATGGCGGAACTGGGCTTCAGCGGGTACGCCCTTGGCGGTCTCAGTGTAGGGGAACCCAAGGATATCATGCTCGAAACGGTGGATTGCGCGCTACCGCACCTGCCGGATTCAAAACCAAAATATATCATGGGGGTCGGAACCCCCGAGGATCTTGTGGAACTGGTTGCTCTGGGAGCGGACATGTTCGACTGCGTTCTTCCCACCAGAAATGCCAGAAACGGTCAACTTTTCACGGGATCCGGAACAATCAATATCTGCAATGCACGTTTTAAAAATGATACCGAACCGATCGAACCGGAATGCGAATGCTACACGTGCCGGAATTATTCCAGGGCTTATCTCCGCCATCTGTTTATGACGAGAGAGCTGCTTGTCTATCGATTAAATACGATTCACAATCTCCACTTTTACATGGACCTGATGCAAAGGATCCGGACCGCGATTCGCCGGGGTGAGTTCAGTACGTTTAGAAAAGATTTTTATCGAAAATTAGAGTGCAATTAAAAATGACTCATTAACGAGAAATCGGAAAACCATAAAAAATGTCCCTCCATTTACGATTTTCCGCCCGATAACGAAAAAATAGCAGGGAGGTTGTCATGAAAGAGAAAGTTCAGGAAGCGATTAATAAGATCAGGCCCATGCTGCAAAGAGACGGCGGCGATGTGGAACTGGTCGATGTGGTAGACGGTGTCGTAAAAGTCCGCTTGAAAGGTGCTTGCGCTGGATGCCCCATGTCCCAGATGACGCTTAAACGCGGCATCGAAAAATTTCTGAAGCATGAAATTCCGGAAGTGGAATCGGTTGAATCCGTATAATCGAAAAATTGGATCCCGCCGCTTTCTATCGATAAACACGGCCGCATCGTTGTTCCTGGCGGGTTTTGAGCTGGGGAGCTTCGGGTGATACCTCCAACCGGAAACCCTTCCGCGGCACTGATTCGGAATAAATTGCATGTTAATGAACACCGGCAACGCGCGGTGTCCGTTTTTGTAATCCGAAATAAGCGCTTTCTCTCTCAGAATCGGCGGACCGAAGGCACCGCGAAAAGATTTCAATGAAAGGGGTACAAATCCCGATGGAGTGTTTTTATTTGCTTGTAGATTGTTTTATTTTTTGATATCGGAATTCCAAGCAAGGTCTTGTCCGGCTCAAACATTTTTTCGTTACGTCCGGATTCAGGAAGCGGCTTCCATCCGCAAAGGGGGCGTGGACGGGAAAGCGAAACCAAACGAAAACCGAATCGTTGGATGTTTGTATTATGTCGATAGCGAAAAATATCGAAAACAAGCTGTCCAAAGCGTCCTGGATACGCAAGATGTTCGAGGAGGGAGCACGCCTGAAGGCCTTGCACGGGGCTGAAAAGGTCTATGATTTCAGCCTGGGAAACCCTAACCTGGAACCCCCCGCAAATTTCCGGACGGCACTGAAACAAACCGTAATGTCATACGGCGGTTTGGATCACGGGTATATGCCGAACAGCGGATACCCTCATGTCAGAAAATCCGTCGCCGATTACCTTTCGGTGGAACAGCGGGTTTCAATCTCCGAAAAGGAAATCGTCATGACCTGCGGGGCCGCCGGAGCAATGAACGTCATTTTAAAAACCCTCCTCGACCCGGAAGACGAAATCATTGCGCCGTCACCTTACTTTGTCGAATATAATTTTTATGCCGAAAACCACGGTGGAAAATTGATCGCCGTTCCCTCGAAACCCGATTTCACTCTTGATATCGACGCAATTGCTTCCGCAATCAATAAAAAGACCAAGGCCGTTCTGATAAACTCCCCAAACAATCCCACGGGACAAGTCTATTCCGAAAAAAGTCTCCAAAACCTCGGGGAACTATTGAAGGAAATGGGCCGAAAACTGGACCGCACATTATACCTCATTTCAGATGAGCCGTACCGCAAGATCGTCTATGACGGAATCAAGGTTCCGAGTATCTTCACCAGCTACACGGAAAGTATCATTGCAACTTCTTATTCCAAGGATATTTCCATCCCGGGCGAACGAATCGGATTTATCGCGGTTCATCCCGGTGCCGTTTTTAAAGAAAAGATTTTAAACGGCATGGCGTTTTCCAACCGGATTCTTGGTTTTGTGAACGCGCCGGCCCTGATGCAACGCGTCATCGCCTCGGTTCAGGGTTCGTGTGTGGATATCTCCGAATATGCCGGAAAACGGGATCTTCTATGCAATGGCCTTTCGGGTTTCGGTTATGAGTTTGTTAAGCCGGCCGGCGCGTTTTATCTTTTCCCCAAAACGCCGGTTCCGGATGATATAAAATTTGTCCGGGCACTCCAGGATGAGTTGATCCTGACGGTTCCCGGAAGCGGTTTCGGGGGCCCCGGCCATTTTCGGATTGCCTATTGCGTGGATGATGATACGATCATAAATTCTCTTCCCGGCTTCGAACGGGCATTGAGAAAGTTTCGCTGAAACCGGTGCATCGGGATCGAAATCAAGGAATTTCGACTCATGATTTTCGAAAAGACCGGCGAAACGTTTTGGAAACCGATTGAACTCAACAAGTAGAATGGATAGGGTACGAAACCGATCCGGATAATTGAAACGCATATAATAAAAAAAATCGAATAACCAACTCAATGAAAGGAGACGGCAATGAAATTAATTAAAATTGATCATCTCGGCGTTGCGGTAAACAGCATTGAAGGCGTGAAAAATTTTTGGACGGACATTCTGGGGCTCAAACTTGTAGGTTGCGAGACCGTTGCGGAACAAAAGGTCTGCACCGGATTTTTCCCCGTGGGAGAAAGCGAAATCGAGCTGCTGGAATCAACGGCGCCTGACGGGCCGATCGCCAAGTATATCGAAAAAAAGGGGGAGGGGATTCAGCATGTCGCGTTTCGAGTGGAAAACATTGAAGAGGCTCTGGCGGAGCTGAAGCAAAAGGGTGTCCGGCTGATTGACGAAAAGCCGAGAATCGGGGCCGGCGGCGCCAAAATCGCCTTCCTCCATCCCAAGGCAACCAGCGGCGTACTGGTTGAATTGTGTGAACGAAGTTAAGGACCGCATGTTGCAGGAAGCCAGGAGCCGGTGCACCGCAACAGGCAGGCGGAAATCACAGACAATCGATTGAACGACACAAAGAACAAAGGAATACGCAGAAGTCATAAAATGGAAAAAAAAGAAAGGAGTATGTAATGGCACAACATCCGCAGATTAAAAAGTGGGAAGAACTTGCAAACAAAGCACTGAAGGGGAAGCCGCTCGATTCGCTGAACTGGCATACCCCAGAGGGAATAGTGGTAAAACCGTTGTACACGGCCGAAGATATAGCGGGGCTTCCATCCGCCAACACCCTTCCGGGACTGGCGCCTTTCGTACGGGGTCCGCAGGCCACGATGTACGCCCAGAGGCCCTGGACCATTCGTCAATATGCCGGTTTTTCAACGGCAAAAGAC
Source organism: Desulfobacterales bacterium (assembly GCA_018432925.1). GTDB lineage: Bacteria > Desulfobacterota > Desulfobacteria > Desulfobacterales > JAHDSC01 > JAHDSC01. Next base: position 10,518 of record JAHDSC010000007.1, read on the forward strand.
TCCAACGCATTTTACAGAAGAAACGTTGCGGCCGGTCAGACCGGTCTCTCCGTGGCATTCGACCTCGCGACCCACCGTGGATACGACTCGGATCATCCCCGTGTTTCCGGCGATATCGGCAAAGCCGGTGTCGCCATCGATTCGGTGGAGGATATGAAGGTTCTTTTCGACGGAATCCCGCTGGAAAAAATGACGGTTTCCATGACCATGAACGGCGCGGTGCTGCCGATTCTTGCCGGTTACATCGTAGCCGCCGAAGAACAGGGCGTTAAGCAGGAACAGCTTGCCGGTACCATCCAGAACGACATCCTGAAAGAATATCTCACCCGAAACACCTATATCTATCCGCCGGAACCATCCATGCGGATCGTATCCGATATCATCGGCTACTGCACCGATCATATGCCCAAGTATAACACCATCAGCATCAGCGGTTACCATATCATGGAAGCCGGAGCCAACTGCGTTCTCCAGACCGCTTTTACCCTGGCCGACGGGTTGCAATATATCCGGACCGCTCTGGATGCCGGACTGGACATCGATAAGTTCGCGCCGCGCCTGTCGTTTTTCTTCGGCACCGGCATGAACTTCTTCATGGAAGTCGCCATGCTTCGGGCCGCCCGTTTTCTGTGGCATGAGATCGTGAGCAAGTTCAACCCGAAAGACGCAAGATCCACCATGCTGAGAACTCACGTCCAGACATCGGGATGGAGTTTGACGGAGCAGGATCCGTACAACAACATCATCCGAACCACCCTGGAATGCCTGGCAACCGCCCTGGGCGGAACCCAGTCCATGCACACCAACTCCTTTGACGAGGCCGTGGCCCTTCCCTCGGATTTCTCCGCAAGAATCGCCAGAAACACCCAGATCATCATTCAGGAAGAGTCGCAGATCTGTCATGTCGTCGATCCGCTGGGCGGTTCCTATTATGTGGAATACCTGACCGATCAGGTCGTTAAAGAAGCCCGCAAGATCATCGAGGAAGTGGAACAACTGGGCGGGATGGCCAAGGCCATTGAAACCGGGATGCCGAAGATGCGCATCGAGGAAGCGGCCGCCAGAAAACAGGCCCGGATCGATCAGGGACTGGATGTCATCGTGGGTGTGAACAAGTATAAAATCGAGGAACAACCGCTTGAAAATATTCTCGAGGTCTCGGAGGCGGTCCGCGATGAGCAGATCGCAAGATTGAAAGAGCTGAAGGCCAAACGGAATAGCAATGAGGTTCGCAAATGTCTCGAAGCCATCACCAAGGCCGCGGAAACCAAAGGCAACCTGCTGGCGGCCTGCATTCCGGCCGTAAGAGCCCGGGCGACCGTGGGCGAGATCTCCGATGCAATGGAAAAGGTCTTCGGGCGGTATGTGGCAACCACCCAGTGTATCTCCGGCGCGTATGCGGCCGAGTACGGGGACAGTGCAATATTCGCATCGGTTAAAAAACGGACCGATCAATTCCTGGAGAAAGAAGGACGAAGGCCTAGGATACTGGTAGCCAAGATCGGTCAGGACGGTCATGACCGAGGCATCAAGGTCATCGCCACCGCCTTTGCGGACCTTGGATTCGACGTGGATATCAGCCCGATGTTCCAGACTCCGGAGGAAGCGGCTCAAATGGCGATTGAAAACGATGTTCACGTGGTCGGCATGTCGAGTCTGGCGGCCGGACACAAAGCCCTGCTTCCCCAGCTGGTGAAAGAGCTTAAGAAGCGCGGCGGCGAAAATGTAAAAGTGGTTATCGGCGGGGTTATTCCCAAGCAGGATTACCAGATGCTGTATGACGCCGGAGCGGTCGGGGTGTTCGGTCCCGGAACCGTGATTACCGATGCCGCCAACAAGGTCTTGAATTCGTTGGAGAAAAAATAATGCTATTCAAAGATCCCAAGGAGCCTCAAGATTATGTAGAGGGGGTACTGGCGAAAGACAAAAGAATCATCGCCAAGACCATTACGTTGATTGAAAGCGCTTTGCCGGATCATAAGGATATTGCACGGAAGGTGATCAGTGCCATTCTTCCTCACACCGGCGAATCCGTGCGTCTGGGTATTACCGGCGTGCCGGGTGCCGGAAAAAGCACTTTTATCGAGGCCCTCGGCATGATGCTGATCCAGAAGGGGCACCAGGTCGCTGTGCTTGCGGTGGATCCAAGTAGCAAACGCAGCGGTGGGAGCATACTGGCGGACAAGACACGAATGGAAAATCTCTCGATCCAGGAGAAGGCCTTCATCCGGCCTTCTCCTTCGGGAGTAACCCTGGGGGGAGTCGCCAGAAAAACCAGGGAAACCATGCTCATTTGTGAGGCTGCCGGTTATGATGTGGTTCTTATCGAAACCGTGGGGGTCGGCCAGTCCGAAACGACGGTGGCCTCCATGGTCGATTTTTTCCTTGTGTTGATGATCGCCGGCGCGGGAGATGAACTCCAGGGGATCAAAAAAGGCCTTCTGGAGCTGGCGGACGCTCTGGCCATCAACAAGGCGGACGGCGACAACATCCAGAGAGCCAAACTTGCCAGGAGACAATATGAAACCGCCCTGCACTTTCTCAATCCCGCTTCCCGTCACTGGACGCCCCCCGTTCTTACCTGCAGTTCTCTTGGTTCCGCTCCGAGGGGCATTGAAGAAATTTGGAATACCGTTTTGAAACACAGGGAAATTATGACCTCCACCGGCGAAATGGATATCTTGCGCAGGCAACAATCGCTCGACTGGATGTGGTTTCTGTTGGATGAAGGTCTGAAAGAACGGTTTAATCGAAATCTCAATGTAAAAAAACGGCTGCCGGAAATTATCCGAGATGTAAAAAATGGAGCGCTCGAACCCACGCTTGCGGCCGATCAACTGCTTTTTTTGCTTGACAATGCGGGTTCGGTGTAGATAAGTGGGACTTTGCATTTTGATGCCCTCTTATTGAGACCTTTGAAAAACATTCAAACTTGCCCGGCCTGTTGAGCTTTTTGATTGAACAAGCTTCGATTCATACACAAACAGAAGATCAACGAACCGACCGGGAAAAGGTATGCTTGCGGTTCCATAGGGCCGACGCCCATGTGCATCGGAGCGAAACGAGATCGGGCAAATAGGGACGCTTTTCAAGGGCCTCAAAAAGAGGAGATTTTTAGAAATCAATTAATTTTGTTCTGTCATGCTTGTTTGGTTTCTTTCTACCCGGCAGGTGAAAAAGAAAAGATCGTTTGGGCCGATCCGGATCGCATTGCGGAGCGGCGAAGGAAACCATCAAGTCTGGCTGGGAAATATCTGTTTAAACCATAAAACGGTTAACCTGGAGAGATGAAAGGAATTTGACGATGGGTATTGTGGAAGACAAAATAAAGGAACTTAAAGAACTTGACGCAAAAGTTCTGCAGATGGGCGGGGCAACGGCTGTTGAAAAACATAAGGCCAAAGCACCGGGACGGATGACTGCCCGAGAACGTCTGGACTACCTGTTTGATCCGGGGACATTTCGTGAACTGGACCGTCATGTAAGGCACCGGTGCGTTCATTTCGGCATGGATAAAGTCGAAATTCCCGCCGACGGTGTAATCACCGGTTTTGGCCGCGTCGGCGGCAGACCGGTATTCGCTTTTGCCCAGGATTTTACGGCTCGGGCAGGAAGCCTGGGAGAAATGCATTCCAGAAAAATCTGCAAGGTAATGGACCTGGCGCTGAAAGCCGGGTGTCCCTTTGTCGGGCTGAACGACTCCGGCGGCGCCCGGATTCAGGAAGGAGTGGATTCACTTTCCGCGTACGGAAATATATTCTTCCGGAATTCCTGCGCATCCGGCACCATTCCACAGCTTTCGGCGATCATGGGACCGACGGCGGGGGGCGCGGTTTACTCGCCGGCAATGACCGACTACATCTTCATGGTCAAAGGCAGCAGTTTCATGTTCATTACGGGTCCCGAGGTCATCCGGGCAGTTATGGGAGAGGAAGTTTCCCAGGAAAATCTGGGAGGCGCCATGACTCATAATTCAAAGAGCGGAAATGCCCATTTTGCCGCGGAAAACGATGCGCATTGTCTGGACCAGATCAAAACCATGCTTTCGTATTTGCCGGCAAACAACATGGAAGATCCTCCGATCGTCGATACCGGAGATGATCCCAACCGCGTCGCGCCGGAGCTGGACACCATCATCCCGGACAACCCCAATGCAGGCTATGACATGAAGGATGTGATCCGAGCCATCGTGGATAACGGAGAATTCTTCGAACCGCATGAATATTATGCACCGAATATCATTGTGGCGTTTGCCAGACTGAACGGCAGAACCATCGGAATTATCGCCAACCAGCCGAAAGTACTGGCAGGATGTCTGGATATTGACGCTTCGGACAAAGCATCCCGTTTTATCCGGTTCTGCGACGCATTCAATATTCCCATGCTGACCATCGCGGACGTACCCGGCTACCTTCCCGGGACCAACCAGGAATGGGGCGGCATTATCCGTCACGGCGCAAAGCTGCTGTGGGTTTATTCCGAAGCCACTGTTCCCAAGCTGCTCCTTACAACCCGCAAGGATTACGGCGGGTCATATCTGGCGATGTGCTCCAAGGATCTGGGCAACGATTACGCAATCGCCTGGCCGACTGCTCAAATCGCCGTTATGGGTGCCGCCGGAGCGGCCAATATCATTTTTGCCAAAGAAATTAAAGCGGCTGAAGATACCGCTGCAAAGCGGAAAGAATGCATCGACCGGTATGAGGCGCTTTTTAACAATCCCTATCGCGCCGCGGAACGGGGTTTTATCGACGCGGTGGTCGTGCCGAGAGATACCCGGCCGCGCCTGATCGAGGCCCTGGAAATTCTGTGTACCAAACGCGAACTCAGGCCACCCAAAAAGCACGGCAATGTTCCTCTATAGGCGGGAGGTTAACGGCGCCGGCATAATCCTCGGGTTTATCACCGTCCGGGAAAGCCGGCCTTCAACTCGGCGAAAACCCTAAGGCATACGGAGATCAAATGGAAATTACAAAAAAAATGGCAGCCGCGATCAGCGCGGTGACAACCTATTTAAAAACAGAGGAAGAGATGCTTGCAATGCAGGCTGCAGCAGCCGTCAGCGCCCCGTCGCCCGGATTGCAGATGTGGGGTACGAGTGCTCGGCGTGACATGATGTCGCTGCGTTGCATGATGCAGTTGAGAACCTTTCACGGCGCCAATTTGCGTGCACGTTAAATTTATAAGGGTTTTTAACCTCGCAATATAAAAAATTTCAAATAATTATTCAAAGAGGAGAATTCTAAGATGAGTGATCACGACCAATTAAAACTTACGAAAATGGATTATAGGCCGGACCGGCCGAAAGCGGAAAATCCGATTAAGATAGAGGATTTAACCTTCCGCGACGGACATCAGTCACTGTTCGGCACCCGCGGCCGGACCGAAGACATGATCCCGGTTGCTGAAATGATGGACGAAATCGGATACTGGGCCATGGAAACATGGGGCGGCGCGACCTTCGATACCATGCACCGCTATTTAAACGAGGATCCGTGGGAAAGAATCCGGACCTTGAAAAAATACCTCAAAAAGACCCCTTTCTCCATGCTCCTCAGAGGACAGAACCTGGTCGGCTACCGTAACTACGCCGATGACGTCGCCAAGGAATTCGTGGAAAGAGCCTGCGCCAACGGCATGGATATCTTCCGGACATTCGACGCGTTGAACGACTATCGCAACTTCGAGGCGGTGGTGCCCGTGATCAAAAAGAACGGAAAGCATTTTCAGGGAGTTATCTGCTACTCCATGACCGAGCCCCGGATGGGTGGAGAAGTATACAACCTCGACTATTATGTTAAGAAGGGAAAAGAGCTGGAAGCCATGGGGGCAGACACGATCTGCATCAAGGATATGGCCGGTCTCATCGCTCCCTATGACGCGTATGCCATTGTCAAGGCGCTCAAGAAAACCGTTAAGCCTCCGATCCATCTTCACAGCCACACCACATCGGGGATGGCCGCGCTGGCGGAATTGAAGGCCATCGAAGCGGGAGTGGATATCGTCGACACCTGTATGGCACCGTACGCCGGCCGAACCTCTCATCCGGCCATCGAACCGCTGGTCATGACCCTTCTCGGAACCAATCGGGATACCGGCTTTGATATCCGGAAGCTGGTGGCGATCGACGAAATTCTTGAAAAAGACATTGTTCCCAAGTACATGCATCTGCTGGATGATACCAAGCTGAGCACCATCGATATCAACGTGCTCCTGCATCAGACACCGGGCGGCATGATTTCCAACCTGGTCAACCAGCTCCGTCAGATGGACGCGATTCATCGGATCGGCGATGTTTACAAGGAACTTCCCAGGGTCAGAAAAGAGCTGGGCCAGGTTCCGCTCGTCACACCGACCAGCCAGATTGTCGGTATCCAGACCGTCAACAATGTTCTGTTTGACGATGAAAAAGAGCGGTACAAGATGATCACCGCCCAGGTAAAAGACCTGGTCTTTGGTCTGTACGGAAAAACCGCCACTCCCATTGATAAGGAAGTGCAGAAAAAGGCGCTGAAGGGATATCCCAGAGGTGAAAAACCCTTCGGCGGAAGACCCGCTGAAATTATCGATCCTGAACTTGACAAAGCCAAAAAAGACGTTCTGGACACCGGGCTTGGAAAAGACATCGACGACGTTCTGATTTACGCCCTGTATCCGGTTACGGGAACAAAGTTCCTGAAATGGAAATACGGCAAGGAACCGGTACCCGATGAAGTAAAACCGAAGTCACTGGAACAGGCCCTCAAGGAAAGAGAAATGATGAAAAAGGCCCGGGAAGGCCTGCTGGTGGAAAAGGTTGTGAAAAAGGCTCCTCCCAAGGGTGAAGGACTGCGGACCTTCAACGTATTCGTGGAAGATGATTACTTTGAAGTCGGCGTGGAAGAAGTCGGCGGCGCTCCGGTTATCAGTTTTGCAAGACCGGCTGCCGCTCCGACTGCCGCACCCAAACCGGCGGCTGCTCCGGCTGCCGCACCCAAACCGGCGGCTGCTCCTAAAGCGGCCGCGGCTCCCAAGGCCGTTTCGGTTGAAGGCGGCACACCGATGCTCGCCCCGATGCCGGGCATGATCGTGCGATATGAGAAAAAGGTCGGCGATGCGGTGAAAGCAGGCGACACGGTACTGATTCTCGAATCCATGAAGATGGAAAATGCCATGAATGCCCCATGCGACGGAACCATCAAGGAAATTCCTTACGGACCCGGCGATTCCGTTGGAAAGGATGCAGTACTGGCGGTAATCGGTTGATCGGATCTTAATAGAAATGCATCTATCCGCGGCGGCCCATCGCGGTTTTCGGCGCCGCTGCGGATAATCCGTCGATTATCGCGTAGAAAACGCGGAAATTATTCCATTTTAACCCAATGACCCATTCTGGCTAAAACATTAATTTCACGCGGGTAAAAGAGTTTTCAACACCTTACCGTGGAATTAGGCTCAATCAACAAAAACAAGGAGAAAGCGATCATGAAGATCCATGAGTATCAAGGAAAACAATTGTTCAAAAAATACGGTGTTCCTGTTCCGGAAGGTGGACCCGCTTTCAGCGTTGATGAAGCTTTGGACATCGCTGCGAGATTAGGTGGATACCCGGTCGTTGTCAAGGCCCAGATCCACGCCGGCGGCCGCGGAAAAGGCGGCGGCGTGAAGCTTGCGAAATCGCACGAAGAAGTCAAGGAACATGCAAGTAAAATTCTCGGCATGACGCTGGTGACAAAACAGACCGGACCCCAGGGAAAGCTGGTAAAGCGGCTATTGGTGGAAAAAGGATGCAATATCGCAAAAGAGCTTTACCTGAGCGTTCTTCCGGACCGATCCAACGCGAAGATCTGTCTCATGGGCAGCGAAGCCGGCGGAATGAGCATCGAAGAAGTCGCGGCGGCGACACCGGAAAAAATCATAAAGGTTTACGTCGATCCCCTGCTCGGGATCAAACCCTACCATACCCGCCTGCTGGCATTCAAAATGAACATTCCCAAAGGCGCAATGAAGCAGTTCACCCAAATGATCACCGGGCTGTACAACCTGTCGATGGATTATGATTGCTCGCTGGTTGAAATCAACCCGCTGGTGATTACAAAAGAGGAAGAGGTAATCGCTATCGATTCAAAAATCAACTTCGACGATAACGCCCTTTTCCGCCACAAGGACGTCATGGAATTCCGTGACCTTGATGAAGAGGACCCCCTTGAGGTTGAAGCCTCCAAGTTTGATCTCAACTACATCAAACTGGATGGCAATGTGGGCAATATGGTAAACGGAGCGGGTCTTGCCATGGCGACCATGGATATCATTATGTTAGCCGGAGCCGAGCCGGCAAATTTTCTGGATGTCGGCGGCGGCGCGAATGCCGAACAGGTCAAAAATGCCTTTAAAATCATGTTGAGCGATCCTAACGTAAAAGCGGTCTTAATTAACATTTTCGGCGGAATCCTGCGATGCGACCGGTTGGCGGAAGGCGTTGTGAATGCGGCGAAAGAGGTCGGAATAAAGGTTCCGGTCGTGATCCGCATGGAAGGAACCAATGTTGAAATAGGTCGCAAGATCCTTTCGGATTCGGGGCTTCAACTGGTTAATGCAATCAGCATGAAGGACGCAGCCGAAAAGGTCGCCAAGGCGGTTAAAGGCCTGTAATCGGAGCTTTTATTTTTGGTTAGAAAATCTTCGATAATCGGTAAAGGGCTTTTTCAGATGGAAACCAACAAAAAAAGCGAGGAAAAAAGTGAGCATATTTGTTGATAAAAATACAAAGCTTGTGGTTCAAGGAATAACCGGCAGTGAGGGAATGTTTCACACCCGGGCTTGCATTGAGTACGGGACCAAGGTGGTGGCAGGGGTAACCCCCGGCAAGGGCGGCCAGAAAATGGACAACGTTCCTGTTTTTAATACGGTAGAGGAAGCCAAAAAAGAAACCGGTGCCAATGCCAGTGTTATTTTTGTCCCGCCTCCGTTTGCGGCCGATGCGATCATGGAATCGGCGGATGCCGGTTTGGACGTTATTGTTGCCATTACCGAGGGCATTCCTATCCTGGATATGTATCGGGTCAAAAATTATATCAAGGATAAAAAATGTCGGCTGATCGGGCCGAATTGTCCAGGCGTCATTACCGCTGGCGAGTGCAAGATCGGTATCATGCCCGGCGTTATCTGCAAGCCCGGCGGGCCTATCGGAGTTGTTTCCCGCTCCGGGACCCTGACCTACGAGGTGGTGGATCAATTGACAAAGAACGGATTCGGACAAACGACAATCCTCGGGCTCGGCGGCGATCCCGTCAACGGCACCAATTTTATCGACTGCCTGGATGCCTTTGAAAAAGATCCTGCCACCAAAGGGGTTGTGATGGTTGGAGAAATCGGCGGCGATGCGGAAGAAAAGGCATGTGAATTCATTAAAAAGAATGTAAAGATGCCGGTTATCGGTTTTATTTGCGGCATCACGGCACCTCCGGGACGCCGTATGGGTCATGCGGGGGCCATTATCAGCGGCGGAAGCGGAACCGCGCAAGGCAAGATCGCGGCAATGAAGGCGGCGGGCGTTCATGTCTGTGAAAACCTCGGCGTGTTCGGCGAGCTGGCCGTCAAGGTTTTTAAAAATCTAAAGTAATCATACCGATGCGGTCGGTTGTGGCCGCAAATGGTAGTTATCAATGGGAATGCCTGTTTCCTCTGAAGGATATAAAAAATCCGGAAGAAACAGGCATTCCTGCTTTTGAAACAATGGCCGTTTAACCGGAACTTCCTGAACCTTTTTGGATCTTCGAGCAACATTAAGGCATTCCACCGGGAACTTACCCGTTATTACAGGTTTAAAAACTTTTATGTTCCGGCGCTGCCCATTCCTTAACCTAAAGTGACACGAAACCTGTAAATTTTTCAGGATCCGAATCCGAATCGTTCCCTCAGAACCTTGCGGGTTGTTTTACTGACATCAAGGCATTTCAGCTCACCGGACGAAACCCAGCGAACATCAAGGGCATCATCCCCCGCCTTTGGTTCACCATACAGATAATCGGCAATCAGATCGACGATCACGTAGTGAAACCGGATACGGCCATGATTGTCCCTCTGAATGACGTCAAAGGTGAATACAGGCTCCCGGGCCCGAATCGTAAGACCTGTTTCTTCCCGTATTTCCCGTTCGGCTGCTTCCTGAAATGTTTCACCGAGTTTCACGCTCCCGCCCGGAACCGCCCACATTCCTTCGGATGGTGCTTTACCTCTTCGAATTAACAGAATTTTATCTTCTTTAAAAACGATCACTCCGATTGCCGCTCTCGGCAAATCGGGATACTCCGTATTTGTTGTGCCGGATTCATTTCCCATCTCAATTAACCTGCCACAGAAATTGGTCTCTTTGCATCCTATTCAAGGTTAAAATAACATATATCAAAAGGATTCCCGAATTCAATCTTATATCTAAAAATCCTTGAATAATCATATAAATGTTTGTATAAATAATCAGTTTCTAAGGCGTCTGCATTCGCACGAAGGGACTTTCGGATCAATGTCGGCCCAATTGTGATCCGCATTTGCCTCGAAGGAGTTGGCGGATCCGGGACTAAAAATTTCCTATCCTAGAGGAGGAGACAACGAATGGCAAAAAAAATATTAGTGGCATTTGATGATTCGGATAACGCCAGAAGAGCGGTGGACTATGTGGCGAAGTCTTTCGGCAAGGATATCAGTGTAACCCTCTTTAGCGTGATTCCAGACACCAGCACCATCTGTGACTTGGAAAGTCCTGAATTAATTCCATACTTTAAAGCTCAGCAAAGCAATTTCTGCCTGCTGGAGGAAAAAAAGAAGAATTTACTGGAACAAGCCCTTAAGCAAGCCAAAGAATCTCTTAGAGAAGCCGGATTTAATGAAAAAAACATCAACATAAAACTCGAACCCAAAAAACGAGGAATCGCAAGAGACATATTAGCTGAAGCGGCTGAAGGCTATGACACCATTGTGATGGGAAAAAGGGGCCTGTCCGGGGTTAAGGAATTTTTTCTCGGCAGCGTTTCCCAGAAGGTACTCAGCCTGGCAAAAGATATTTCCGTCATGGTTGTTGATTAATTCAGTATTTCCGCGACTTATCCAGCCTTGCGGGAATTTTAACACTTCCATCGATCTCCTGCCTCTGACTTTTCAGGGGCAGGACCCTCCAGGGAATCCGATTACCTGATACATGTTTATCCGAAGGTCATCGAAAAAATTTCGAAAGCCACCTGCCGTGAATCGGCGATTCCGGATTTTGAGTTTGTCGATCAACCGGGTATTAAAGTTCTCAGTACGTCCTCCTTTCCCACGATTCCGACAAGCCGACCCCCTTCCAGCACGGGAAGTGTGTGAAAATTTTTTTCCACCATCAGTGTCGCGGCCTCTTCGATCGTGGTTTCCGGGGAAACCGTAACCGGATTTGCCGTCATGGCCTGGGAAACGGTGATCGCTGCAATTTTCTGAATCTCCTTTTCAAAATGTTTTCTGGAGGTCAGGGAAATCAGTCCGTCCAGGAAGGAAAAAACGGAAGGGATCGGAAGTTTCTTTTGCTGTGCGATCAAGTCGCTCTGGCAGAGAATTCCCACCAGCGTTCCGGAGCGATCCACCACGGGAATTCCGTTGACATGTTTTTCGAGAAGGAGTTTAGAGGCGTGTGTGATCTCCGTATCAGGGGTGACGGTGATCAGGTTTTTTGTCATGATATCTTTTACCTTGAGCATACTCTCTCACCTTTCGGATATAGTTTCATCCAAGGACGGATGAAGCTTCATGGTCTAAATCCCTCCTACCCATCGATTCGGAAATGAAATCAAGAGCATTCTTCAGCATCCACATTTCGTCCGGGCACACCATGACAAAATTTATAAGGATAGCCGATTGCGAATTGTTTCGCATCGACGATAGGAGATGGCCGGATTTTTGATGATGAAACGAATAATGGGTGGTTGAAGGTTGCGTTTTTCCGTCAGACCGGAGTTAACGACATTTTGAAGCAAACCCGAGATCCGGATCCAACGGCCAGACCGATCCATTATGATCGAAAATTACCATTGCACCATTTTCGGAGGTTTCAGCGCTAACCAGCCTCGCCGGCCTGCTTTCTTCCAAAACTTTCTCTTCAGGGGAAACCTGCTTTTGGATAAAAAACGCCAGGCTGGATCTCGCCGATTCAAGAAGCACTCGATTTTCTTTCGATTCGTGTTTCGCGTATGTATCTTTCGCGATGAAATAGCGCAGGTATAAACCGAGAAACTGTTCTTCCGTCGGTAAATCCGGGAGACGTGGATTCTCGTTTTTAGAAGGAGCAACCGTTGCCTCGGCTTTTGTCGCTTTCGATCCGGCATTCTGAATTCCGAATTTATAACCATACCCGAAAGCTCCTCCTAAAAAGGTGGAAAGAATCATCACCGCAGCCAGGAACTGGGGAGGCTTCAACCTCCCAAGGAGTTCAAGAAATCCCAATCGGCCGCGTTCATCCCGTCCGTTGCGCTCGTGCTCGGTTTCTCTGGAATCCGTTGTTTGATTATCCTCCATATCTAACCACCTCTGTATTTTCTCAGAAAGATTTCCGATGATCACCGCAATGCGGAATTTAACAGCATCGAAACGAATTGTAAAGCCTGATAAGGGTTTTAAATCCGGAAGGGCGCTTATATTGCCGAGGATAAGAATATGCAAAAAATTGAAAATGACCGGTACTCTTACCCCCGGCTTATGGTTTTAAAATCCGAAGAAACAATTAATTGCTCTTTTTCGAAGCCGCTTCGCTCTCCAAATAAAGCAATTCCAGAATTGTTTTTCGAACGGACCTTCCGAGTGATTGACACGGAAAAACAGTTCTGATACGGGTCATAGTGAAAATTTTTATGCATGTATATCCAAAGTTGGAAATCCCGGGGTTTACCATTTCGAAAGCAGTTCAATATATTTTTCTCTATTGCTGAAGGAGTCTTTAAAATGAACCAAAAAATCCGTATCGGTGCTTTGATATCAGGAGGCGGAACAAATCTTCAGGCGATTATTGATTCCTGTGAGGCAGGAGAAATCGAAGGGGAAATGGTATTTGTGGGTTCGGACAATCCGGAGTCAGGCGGTCTTGCGAGGGCTCGCAAACACGCAATTCCTGCCTTCGTAGTGAATTATGGAGCGATTATACGGAACTTCAAGAAAGAGCCGGAAAAATCGGTTCTTCCCGACGACTTCAACCTGCAGGATGCGCTCTCGAAACAATCCCTTTTTTCCACAGACGATGATCTTCAAAAAATCAAAGCTTTTCTGATCACAAGGGTCTTGGCGGAAGCTGAACTTTTAAAACAAATCGAAGGCTATCCATTCGATCTTATCGTGCTCGCAGGCTTTATGAGAACCTTGACCCCCTACTTCATCGACCGCATCAACAAAGATCCGGTAAATCCCCGAATCATGAATATTCATCCCGCGCTGCTCCCGGCTTTCCCGGGCGTTGATGGATATGGCGATACGTTTCGATATGGTTGCAAGGTTGGAGGATGTACGGTTCATTATATCGATTACGGTGAGGACTCAGGCCCGATTATCGGCCAAAAGGCATTTCAAATACTGGAAGATGATACAATTGATTCAATTAAAGAAAAAGGCTTGAAATTAGAGTGGAAGCTTTACCCGGAATGCATCCGGCTTTTTGCCGAAGGCCGCCTGAAAACCGTTAAAATGTCATATGAACTGGGATCCGGGAAAAAAATGGAGCGGACCGTTGTAAAAATCCTGCCGAAACCAGGTTAAGTTTACCGGCCACGCGGTCTTTTACGGCATCGCCTTTTCTAAAGGCTGTCCCGAGTCGCTGGAAACTTGGCGGAAGGCGGACAATTGAAGTGTTCAAATCTAAAAATTCCGAACGCGGTGAAATTTAAAACCCGATATTCTTCATTAAGGCTGAATCAGGGCCTATCCTGTTTTTGCCCTCGAATAATAACGGGAGTGTGATTATCCTGCTCCCGTCTCAATTGTAATAAAGCCACCGATGCGATGACCATCGCTCCTCCCGTGACCTGCAAGGGCTCCATCACTTCGTTTAAAAACAGGTAAGATATCACTCCCGCGATGATCGGTTCCAGAGTCGCCGTGATGCCGGCACGAGTTGCGCGTATCCGATTGATTGCCTCGTAATAAAGACCGAATGGCACAATTGTCCCAAGGATGCCGATGTAAATAATACAAATCCATTCCATGGGAGAGTAGACATTGAAAAAAGCCTTCAGAGGCGGCTGCAGGATGTTCCATACCACCGCGGCAATCAACATCCCGAAGGAAAGAACCGTCCATGGGTGATATCGGCGCATTCCGTATTCGCTATATATCGAGTACCCGGCAAATGCAATCGCGGAAATAATACCGCTGATGATGCCTGCATAATTCATTGTGAGCACGTTGAGATTGTAAGCTCCGACCACAAGATAGCAGCCGATGGTAGCGCCGACCATGGAAAGAATCGCAGCCCGACTCGGTTTTTCACGGACGATTACAACCGAGTGCAGGACGATAAAGCCGGGCGCAAGATACTGAAGCAGGATGGCCGCTGCCACATTAATTTTACTTATCGCAAACAAATAGGTGAACTGTACGGCTGCCATCCCGGCAGTACCGAGCATAATGAAATAAAATATGTCTTTTCGGGAAATCTTCAAAAGAAAAGGGCGGCGGATCAGAAGTCCCAAAAAAAGGATCACCGCAGAAATTGTTATCCTCAACTGCACGAGTTCAAATGGAGAAATTCCGCGATTAAACAGAAACTTGGACAATGATCCGGATGACGCCCAAAGAACCGCAGCAAGAATGACATAAAAATATCCCTGCCGGGGGATTTCCGATGATTCCACTGATTTCATGGCACAGTCCGTCAACCGATGAAATTGAATATTCGATAAAATTTTCCAATGATGAAGCTTAACATTAATCAGATTACGATCCGGAAACAAGCGGTTTTTTACAAAGTCAAATGGAGCTGTTTGTCCGATTGACAACACGGGCCGTTTTGTGTATCTATTTCACATTCCCTGCAGTCCCGCTGCCGCTTGGAATTGGAATAAAGATTCGGTTTGCAGGCTAAAATTTCATAATTTATATTTTCCGAATAACCCGGAGGCATAGCATGGCAGGTCTTAACAAGGTGATTCTAATTGGTAATTTGGGCAGAGATCCAGAGGTCCGTTACACTCCGAGCGGTCTTGCGATCGCGAATTTCAGTATCGCCACTTCCGAAAATTGGGCAAATAAAAATGGAGAGAAGGAAACCCGAACGGAATGGCATCGAATCGTTGCCTTCGGAAAATTAGGTGAAATTTGTGGCGAATACCTTTCCAGAGGCAAACAGGTTTACATCGAAGGCCGCCTGCAGACGCGCGAATGGGAAGACAAAGAAGGCATTAAAAGATATACGACGGAAATCGTTGCATCCCAGATGCTTATGCTGGGAGCAAAGGATTCCATCGACGCAGCTCGATCCTCTGCCAACATGCAGAAATCGGATATGCCCGAGCCTTCTTTTCCGAATGCTCCGGACGATGATATCCCGTTCTGAGGGACACGCAAAATCAAATTTTTCTATTTTAACCCCGGTTGTCGGGTTAAACCGTCGCGAACCGGCGGGGTCCAAAGCACAGGCATCGAGCCGTTCATCGAGTATCAGAGCACAGCTTCCTTGAATTTCTCGAAACCGATCTCCTCGATGAATTCGCCAAGCCTCTGTTTCTTGGCGTTCGCACGGTAATATTTGATCACTCTGTCGACGAGAGCGAGAGCCTCCTCCTCCGAAAGCTCCTCAGCAATCACCTGAGCCAGTCTCGGCTTTCGAGCGGCGTTTCCTCCGGCCAGAACCCGCCAGCCTTTCGCGGTGCCCATGAGCCCCAGATCTTTCACCGCCGGCTCTGCGCAGGAATTCGGGCAACCCGAAACCCCCATCTTGAATTTCGAGGGCATCTCCATACCGTGGTACTTTTCGTCAAGCTTCAAACCGATTCCTACGGAGTCCTGAAGCCCCCGCTTACAAAAGGTCGTACCGGGACAAATCCGGATGCTCCTCACGCAGAGGCCGATGGCAGCTCCAGGCTTCATGCCAAGGTCAGACCAGACATCGTCAAGATCCTCGGGTTTCAAACCCACAATCGCTATCCGCTGGGCCGAAGTTATCTTCAAGGTTGCTGCATTGTACTTCTCCGCAACCTCCGCGATTCGCCGGAGTCCGGAAGGGTCGATTATCCCGCCCGCAATATGCGGCGCAATGGCGTAAGTCTCTTTATCTCTCTGAAGGATCGCCCCCTTTTCAATGATGTCCTTTGCCATTTTTCTTAACCTCCCTTTCTTTGTATGCGGTATGAATCGGCTGTCATAAAAACATGACCATCATAAGCTATTTACAGTTTCTTTGCAGACAGGATCCTCTCTATTAAATCATGGAAAAAGACCTGAGTTATCCGCTAAAAAATCGAAATCCGGATAAAACCGGCAAGCGAGTCTCGGGCATGTCATCGACATATACCGTCAACCACCGAGTCTGCAAAGACACCGCTTTTCATCAAGCGACTTTGGGTTATACAATGGATTGTTTATTAGAGGAGTCGAGGAATTTTCATCGTCAGTTTTCGAATCAAGTGAAACAGGTTATGCACCTGTCGCCTTCCGCCGATTGGTTCCACTCTTATATTTTCATGTTGAATGTACGGATAGATACTTACGACTCTTTTATATATTTGCGAAGTCTTCAACCTTCCCATGACAAGGAAAATCAGATCAAAGTATCAGGATTCTTTTTTTTCTTCTATTTTTTCTTTCTCTTCCGCCTCCTCGGTTTCTTTTTTACTCTCCGATTCCAAGGCAGCCTTTTTGAAATTTTTTATTCCCTTTCCAATCCCTGATCCTATCTCCGGAAGCTTACCCGCGCCAAAAATAATCAGAATGATAACCAGTATAATGATCAGTTCCGGCATCCCAATTCCAAACATATTTTTCTCCTGTTTTTAGGTACTCGTTTGATCCAATCTGAAACGGATTTTTTATAGCACCGATCCGGCAGGGTGTCAATCTCTAACAGTTTAAACCCTTTGTCCGTGTTTCCGGATTAATTCCGAAAAGCCGACAACTGTTTTCCCATATCGTTTCTGCCAGTGTTTCCGGATTCTCCTGCCTGACCTCCGCAAGCTTTAGAAAAACGGACCTTACAAAAGCCGGTTCATTTCGTTTGGTTTGGTTTTTTTCCGGAACCGGCGTCAGATAAGGAGCATCGGTTTCAACAACAATATGTTCCAAAGGAACGTAACGAAGCAGTTCGCGAAGTTGAGCACCACGGCCCTTTACGGTTAGTATGCCGGTAATACCGATATACAGCCCCATCGAC